>JAGWVB010000356.1 GCA_018971105.1 Burkholderiales bacterium | reverse complement strand
AGCGCGCGCTCGGCCTGCGCGCGCCCGGCATCGAGCGTCGGCGCCAGCCCGGCGAGCTGCAGGCCCTGCGCCGCCAGCGCCAGCGTCACCGCGTGCAGGCGCGGCTCGCGCTCGGCGCCGCTCAGGTAGTCGATCGCCTCGCGCAGCTCGAGCGCATTGCCGGCGCTGTGGCCCAGCACCTGGTTCATGTCGGTGAGCAGCGCGCGCGCCGGCAGGCCGGCGGCCGCGGCGACCTCGACGAGGCTGCGCGCGAGCGCGCGCGCGGCGCCGAGATCGGCCGCGAAGGCGCCGTTGCCGACCTTGACGTCGAGCACCAGCGACTGCAGCCCCGCGGCCAGCTTCTTGGACAGGATGCTGGCGGTGATCAGCGGCAGGCTCTCGACCGTCGCGGTGACATCGCGGATCGCGTAGAGCCGGCGGTCGGCCGGCGCGAGGTCGGCGCCGGCGCCGACGATGGCGCAGCCGGCCGCGCGCAGCGCCGCGCGCAGGCGCTCGGGCCCCGGGTCGACGCGGTAGCCCGGCAGCGCCTCGAGCTTGTCGAGCGTGCCGCCGGTGTGGCCCAGGCCGCGCCCGCTGACCATCGGCACCCAGGCGCCGCAGGCGGCGAGGATGGGCGCCAGCATCAGGCTCACCTTGTCGCCGACGCCGCCGCTCGAGTGCTTGTCGAGCACCGGCCGCCCGGCGTCGGGCCAGGACAGCACCGAACCCGAGTCGCGCATCGCGCACGTCAGCGCCAGCGTCTCGGCGCGGTCCATGCCGCGCAGCAGGATCGCCATCGCCAGCGCCGCCACCTGGGCGTCGCCCCAGCCGCCGTCGACGAGCCCGCCGACGAAGGCCTCGATCTGCGCCGGCGCGAGCGCGCCGCCGTCGCGCTTGGCGCGGATGACCTCGCGGGCCGTGAGCGCGGCGCTCGTCAATGGATTCTTTGGATGCGGTCCAGCGGCCCCGGCGCGAGATCGGGGTGCTGGCGCACGTAGAGCTCGAGCGCATCGACATCCATCATCCCGGTGCGCCGGTCGCGGCCCTGGCGCAGCACGCTGAAGCCGTCGCCGCCGCTGGCCATGAAGGCGTTGACGGTGATGCGGTAGTCCGCCGCCGGATCGATCGCGGCGCCGTCGAGCCGGGCGCTGCCGGGCACGACATGGCTGCCCGCCGGGCGCTGCGCGTCCCAGGCGTAGCTGAAGCCGCGGCTGACCATCATCACGCGCCCATGCTCGCCCTCGCCGCCCGCGCCGCCCCATTGCTGCTCGAGCAGTTGCAGCAGCTGGGCCCCGCTCAGCGTCATCGTCACGAGGTTGTTGTAGAACGGCTGCGCCGCGAACAGGTCCTCGTAGCGCACCAGGCCGTCGGCCGGACGCGCGATGGCGGCGCGGATGCCGCCCGGGTTCATGAAGGCGATGCGGGCGCCGGCGTCGCGCGTCGCCGCGAGCTGGGCGTCGGCGAGGACCTGGCCGAGCGGGCTCTCGCCCCCGGGCCCGGTCGCGCGCGCGAGCGCGCCCGCGATCGGGCCGACGACGCGCCGCGCCTGTACCACGGCGAGCTTCTCGTACGGCGCCAGCAGCGCCGTCTGCGCCGGGTCCTTGCCGTAGACCGCGTCGTCGACGATCACGTTCGTGGCCTGGTCGCCGATGATCCTGCCCGTGCGCGGATCGAGCGTGAGGTCGATCTCGGTCACGAGGGTGCCGTACTTGTCGGCGCTCGTCACCAGATGGCCGGCGATGCGGCAGTTGTAGGCGCGATGCGTATGGCCGCTGATGATGACGGCAACGGCGGGGTCGAGGCGCTGCGCGATGTCGACGATGGGCCCGTGGATGCCGGGGCACTCGTTGTAGTCGCCGGTCGGTATCCCGCCCTGGTGGATCAGCAGCACGATGGCCTGGACGCCCTGGCGCTGCAGCTCGGGAACGAGCGCGTTGACGGTCCCGACCTCGTCGCGGAACTCGAGCCCGGCGACGCCGCTGGGCACGACCATCAGCGGCGTCTCCTTCAGCGTCAGGCCGATGAAGGCGACCGGCACGCCCTGGAAGCGCTTGATGTAGTAGGGCGGGAACAGCGTCTTGCCGGTCGCCTTCACGATCGTGCTCGCGGCCAGGTAATGCCAGGCCGCGCCGGGGAACACCGGCTGCGGCGGGTTGCAGCCCTGGGTCGGATGGCAGCCGCCGTTCTGCATGCGCAGCAGCTCGGCCGTGCCCTTGTCGAACTCGTGGTTGCCGACGGCGCTGACCTCCAGCCCCATCAGGTTCAGCGCGCGCACCGTGGGCTCGTCGTGGAACAGCGCCGAGAGCAGCGGCGACGCGCCGATGAGGTCGCCCGCGGCGACGACGATGTGGTTCGGATTCTTGGCCTTCAACGCCGCGATCGCGGTCGCCAGATGTTCGGCGCCGCCGGCGGCGACCGAGCGCCAGCGGCCCGGGTGTTCGCCGTCCTGGATGCGGATCCCGCCCAGCGGCGGCATCAGGTTGCCGTGGAAATCGTTGAGCGCCAGGATCTCGACCTGGAACGGCGCGGCCGGTGCTGGCGCCGCGGCGGGCGGCGGCGCGGCGCAGGCCGTGAGCAGCGCGGCGGCGAGGGTGGCGAGGGCGGCGGGCAGGCGGCGGATGTTCATCGATCGACGGTCCGGTTTCAAGGTTCGAGTTCCTGCACGAGCGCGCTCAGCAGCGCCACCGCGCGCGCGCCCGCGACCCCGGCGCTGGCCAGCGTGTGGGCGTGGCTGAGCGGCTGCGCCTCCATCCCGGCGCCCATGTTCGTGAGCAGCGAGAGCGCGAGCACGCGCAGGCCGGCATGGCGCGCGAGGATGGTCTCGGGCACCGTGCTCATGCCGACGGCGGCCGCGCCCAGCAGCCGGAACATGCGGATCTCGGCCGGCGTCTCGAACTGCGGCCCCATGTACCAGGCGTAGACGCCCTCGTGCAGCGGCGTGGCCAGGCGCGCCGCGACGGCGCGCGCGCGCGCGCGCAGCGCGGCGTCGTAGGCGTCGTTCATGTCGACGAAGCGGTCGTCGCCGGGCTCGCCGAACAGCGGCGAGCGCTGCGCGAGGTTGATGTGGTCGCTGATCAGCATCAGCTCGCCCGGGCGCACGCCGGCGTCGAGGCTGCCGGCGGCGTTCGTCTGCACGAGCACGCGCACGCCCCAGGCGGCGAGGGTACGGATCGCGCCCTTCATCGCGTCGGCCTCGCCGGTCTCGTAGGCATGCTTGCGGCCGCCGAGCACGACCACCGGCGTCGCGCCGACGCGGCCGCAGCGCAGCCGGCCGCTGTGGCCGCCGACGGCCAGGCGCGGGAACGCCGGCAACTCGTCGTAGCGGACCTCGAACGCGTCCTCGACGGCGTCGCCGAAGAGGCCCCAGCCGCTGCCGAGCAGGACCGCGATCGCCGGCGCCGGGCCGCGGTCGCGCAGCGCGCGCGCGGAGGCTTCGATGGCGTTGTTCATGGCGGCAGGTGGCGCGGCCCGAAGCTGTGCGGCAGCAGCTCGCCCAGGCTGTGGGTGGCGCGCAGGCGCTCGCCGTCGACGATCCAGATCGGGCAGTCGTCGGCGGCGAATTCGCGCAGCTTCTGGCGGCAGCCGCCGCAGGGCGT
>JAGWVB010000355.1 GCA_018971105.1 Burkholderiales bacterium | reverse complement strand
GGGCGCTCCAGCAGCGCAGCAGCGCGGCTTCCTCGCCCTCGCGCGTGTTCGCCGCCAGCAGCACCGGTCGCGCGAGCGCGGCGCGCCAGCGCCGGCCGCGCGCCAGCAGCGCCGGCTCGGGCACGAGGTCGTATTTAAGGTTCCCCGCCACCTCGACCCGGGTCGCGCCGGCGCGGCGCAGGCGCTCGGCGTCGGCCGGCGCCTGCGCCAGCACGAGGTCGATCGCCGCCAGCGCCGGGCGCAGCAGCGGACCCAGGCGCTCGCCCTTGGCGGCGCTGCGCGCCGACAGCCGGGCATTGGCCAGCACCAGCGGCACGCCGGCGGCATGCGCCCCATGGACGAGGTTGGGCCAGACCTCGGTCTCCATCAGCACGCCCAGCGCCGGGCGCTGGCGGCGCAGGAAGCGGCGCACGGCGCCCGGGGTGTCCCAGGGCAGCCAGGACTGCGCATCGCCCGGGTGCAGCAGCGCGGCGCCGGCGGCGCGTCCGGTCGCCGTGCCGTGGGTCAGCAGCAGGCGCAACCCCGGACGCTGGGCGCGCAGCGCGGCGATCAGCGGCGCCGCCGCGCGCGTCTCGCCCAGCGACACGGCGTGGATCCAGAGGCGCCCCGCATCGGCCGGACGGCCCCAGCCCAGGCGCTCGGACCAATGGTCGCGGTAGCCGCTCTCGCGCGCGCCACGCCACCACAGGCGCGCGAAATACGGCGCCACGGCCAGCCGCAGCAGCAGCGTGTAGGCGGCGCGGGCGAGCCGTTCGCGCATCGCGCGCCGGCCGCTCAATGCGCGGCCGCGGCGACCTGGGCGTCGGGCTTGACCTCGCGCAGCGCGGCCATGAAGTCGGCCTCGATGCGGTGCAGCGCCTGCTGCGTATGGCCCTCGAAGCGCAGCACGAGCACCGGCGTCGTGTTGCTGGCGCGGATGAGGCCGAAGCCGTCGTCGAAATCGACGCGCAGGCCGTCGATCGTGCCGACGCTGCCGCCGGCGAACTTCAAGCGCCCGTCGGCGGCGCGCGCCAGCAGCTCGGCGACGATGCGGTGGTGCTCGCCCTCGGCGCAGGGCACGTTGAGCTCGGGCGTGCTGAAGCTGGTGGGCAGCGCGTCGAGCTCGGCGCTCGGATTCTTGCTGCGCGAGAGGATCTCGAGCAGGCGCGCTGCCGTGTACATCGCGTCGTCGAAGCCGTACCAGCGCTCGCCGAAGAACAGGTGGCCGCTCATCTCGCCGGCGAACGGCGCGCCGACCTCCTTGAGCTTGGCCTTGATCAGCGAATGCCCGGTCTTCCACATCAGCGGCTTGCCGCCGGCCTCGCGGATCGCCACCGGCAGGCGCTGCGAGCATTTGACGTCGTAGATGATGGTCGCGCCCTTGTTGCGCTTGAGGATGTCGCGCGCGAAGAACATCAGCTGGCGATCGGGGTAGATGATGTGGCCGTCGGCGGTGACGACGCCCAGGCGGTCGCCGTCGCCGTCGAAGGCCAGGCCGATCTCGGCGCCGGTCGCGTGCACGACCTTGATCAGGTCGGCCAGGTTCTCGGGCTTGCTCGGGTCGGGATGGTGGTTCGGGAAATCGCCGTCGACCTTCGAGTACAGGTCGATGACCTCGCAGCCGAGCGCGCGCAGGATGGCCGGCGCCGTCGCGCCGGGGATGCCGTTGCCCGAATCGACGACGACCTTCATCGGCCGCGCGAGCCGGCAGTCCGAGGTGATGCGGCGGCTGTACTCGTCGACGATGTCGAGCCGCGCGCTGCGTCCGCGCCGCCGGACATAGCTCTCGGACTCGATGCGCGCCCTCAGCTGCTGGATCTCGTCGCCGTAGATCGCGCGGCCGCCGAGCACCATCTTGAAGCCGTTGTAGTCCTTCGGGTTGTGGCTGCCGGTGACCTGGATGCCGCTGCGGCAGCCATGCGCCGCGCGCGTCGCCGCGACGTAGTACAGCATCGGCGTCGTCACGGCGCCGAGGTCGACGACATCCAGGCCGGTGCTGACGAGGCCGCGGATCAGCGCCGCGACGAGCGCCGGGCCCGAGACGCGCCCGTCGCGGCCGACGGCGACGGCGCGCTCGCCGGCGGCGACGCAGGCGCTGCCGAAGGCGCGGCCGAGATGTTCGGCGAAATCGGCGTCGATGGTCTTGCCGACGACGCCGCGGATGTCGTAGGCCTTGAAGATGGTGGGATCGGCTTGCATGGAGGGGGCCCTGCCTCGTGGTCTCGCGGCGGATTGTAGGAGCCGCCTGCGGGCGACACGCCGCGATCGGCGCGTGCCTCAGCCGAGCCAGGCGACGAACGCCGCGGCGACGAGGCAATAGGCGCCGAACAGGTGCCAGCGCCCCTGCTCGAGCCAGCTCGACAGCCAGCGCAGCGCGAGCAGGCCGGCGAGGAAGCTGAACACCATGCCGAGCAGGCTCGGACCCATCAGCTGCACCAGATTGCCGACCTGGCCGGCGGCGGCCTCGGCCTTGTACAGGCGCCAGCCCTCGCGCACGATCACGGCCGGCGTGATCACGACGGCGAGCGCGAAGCTGAATTCCTCGGCGCGCCGGCGCGCGACGCCCAGCGCCATCCCGGTCGAGATCGTCGCGCCCGAGCGCGAGAAGCCGCGGAACGGCAGGCACAGACCCTGCACGGCGCCGATCCAGGCCGCGCGGCGGATCGTCAGCGGCGCGTCGCCGACGCGCATGCGCGACGCGGCGATGATGAGCAGGCCGGCCACCGCCAGCGACACCGCCATCAGCTTCGAATTGCCGAACAGGTGCTCGATCTCGAAGCCGGGCGCGCCGCGGCCGACGACGATCTTGATCACCTCGATCAGCGCCAGGCCGACGACGCCGGTGGCCGCCGTCGCGACGATGATCCAGACCGCGTTCATCTTGAACCGCGCCGCCGACGCGAAATAGCTGCGGCGCCAGGCCGACCAGAAATAGACGATGACGGCGAACATCGTCCCCGTGTGCAGCATCACGAGCAGCATCGTCATCGCCGGCGCGGTGGGGTCCAGCCCCATCAGCTTCTCGGCCACGATGACATGGGCCGAACTGGAAACGGGCAGCAGCTCGGCTGCGCCCTGGATGATGGCGAGGATGAGGATCTGGAGCGGACTCATGGACAGCGTTTAGGCGCCGGGGAGGCGGAAGCGCGGATTGTCGCCGACCGTCCGCGGCCGACCCGGGGCGGGCGCTTCAGGCGCGCGGCGGCGCGACCTCGCCCAGCCGCTCGAGCGCCTGCGCCGCGCGCCGGCGCGCGTCGGCGATGCGCGCCGCGAGCCAGCCGAGCGCGAACCAGGCCGCCGGATCGGTCTCGACGCGGGCCTGGAACAGGTCGCGCGCGACCCACAGGTCGTTCAGTTCGCCCATGCGGTCCTGCAGCGCGGCGAGCGCGGCCAGGTAGGGATCGATGTCGCCGGCGCGCAGCAGCGGCGCGAGGAACTCGACGGCGTAGCGCTGGCGCTTGACGCGCTTGCGCAGCGCGTGCACATGGGCGTCGTCGAGCCCGGCGAACGCGGCGCCCTCGGCCAGGATGCGGCGGTGCCAGCGCCGCAGCCGGCGCTGCGCGCGTGCGGCCAGCGGCGGCCCGGCATCGGCCGGCGCA
>JAGWVB010000001.1 GCA_018971105.1 Burkholderiales bacterium | reverse complement strand
CTGGTACAACCATGCCCGACTGCACTCGACGCTGGCCTACGTCAGCCCGATGCAGTTCGAGCAAAACTGGCATGCGGCTCAGGCCAAGAGTGCCAATTCGTGACTCGGCTATGGGATACGGATTCCAGGGGCAAGGTCACTATGCCCACGGCTATTCCAGCAGCCTGACGGCCCTGAAAAAGCGCTTCGGCATGGCGCCCGACCGCGTGATCATCAACCAGACGGCGGCCATGTTCCTGCAGATGATCGCCCAGGTGATCGGCATCCCGATCGAGCACTTCATCTTGACCGGACCCGAGACCGGGCATGTGGGCTCGGCCGATCTGCTGATAGGTCTGGACCGCTTGCTGAAGTCAGGCGCCATCCAGGAACCCCATCTGCTGGCCAGCAGCACGCCCTACGCCTTCGGTGCGGGCTTGATGATGCCGCCGACGTGACCGCCTGCCAGGGACCGGATCCGGCTCCGTTGTCGCCCGCATGGACGCGGCGAAGTCCGGACCTTCGGAACGCCGCTCAACCTGATCGCGCAGAAAGTTGGCTACCCTGATGGATGAGTGCCCCGGCTGCGTGCCCGCCAGCCGCTTGCCGTCGATCGACAGGCTGATGCAGCGGCCTGTCAACGCGGCCCTCGTCGCCGAGCATGGCCATACGCTCGTCGTCGGCGAGGCCCGGGCCCTGCTGGCTGCGCTGCGTGAGCGGGCGCTCAGCGGCGAATTGTCGGATGCCGGGTTGCAGCCGGAGCAACTCGACCAGCGCCTGGCCGAGCGCGTGGCTCGGCGGCTCGCACCGGCGATGCGCGCCGTGCTGAACCTCACCGGCACCGTGATCCACACCAATCTCGGGCGCGCGCTGCTGGCGGACGCGGCACAGCAGCATCTGCTGGCGATGATGGCCGGGCCCAACAATCTCGAGTACGACCTGCACAGCGGCGGTCGCGGCGACCGCGACGAGCTGGTGGAGGAGCTGCTGTGCACGCTCACCGGCGCCGAGGCGGCGACCGTCGTCAACAACAACGCTGCCGCAGTGCTGCTGACGATCGGCGCCCTCGCGGCCGCGCGCCCGGGACGCAGCGAAGTCATCGTCTCGCGCGGCGAACTGGTCGAGATCGGCGGCGCCTTCCGCATGCCCGACGTCATGGCCGCTGCGGGTGCGATGCTGGTCGAGGTGGGCACGACCAATCGCACCCATCCTGGCGATTACGAGCGCGCGATCGGCGAGCGGACGGCGCTGCTGATGAAGGTCCATACCAGCAATTACGCCGTGCAAGGTTTCACGGCAGCGGTCGATGAATCCGAACTCGCGCGCATCGCCCATGGTCACGGACTGCCGGTGGCCACCGATCTGGGCAGCGGTGCGCTGGTCGATCTGCGTGCCTTTGGACTGCCCCAGGAGCCGACACCACAACAGAAACTGGCCGCCGGCTGCGACATCGTCACGTTCAGCGGCGACAAGCTGCTCGGCGGTCCGCAGGCCGGCCTGATCGTCGGCACGCGCGAGGCGGTGGGACGGATACGCAAATTCCCGATGAAGCGTGCGCTGCGCATGAGCAAACTGCCGCTCGCGGCGCTCGAGGCCACCTTGCGCCTGTACCTGCGCCCCGAGCGTCTGGCCCAGGACCTGCCCACGCTGCGGCTGCTGACGCGGCCGGTCGAGGCCATCCGGGCCTCGGCGCAGAACCTCCACTTGGCCCTGGCCCTGGCGCTGTCGCCGCGCTACGAGGTGTCGGTGGTCGAACTGCAGGGACAGATCGGTTCCGGATCGCTGCCGGTCGATCGGCTGCCCTCCGCGGGATTGGCGATTGCGCCCACGCTTGCCGGCAAGAAGGGCCTGGGCGCCGCGCTCGACCGGCTGGCCACGGCCTTGCGCGCGTTGCCGCTGCCGGTGATCGGTCGCGTGGCCGACGATCGCTTGTTGCTCGATCTGAGGTGCCTGGAGGACGATGCGGCTTTCCGCGGCCAATTGCCGGCCTTGAAGGAATTGCTCGCATGAGCGAACCGTCGCGCCGCGAGGTCTGTTGCCGCCGACCGAAAACTGAGCACCGTTCGGGGCGGTCCAGGCCAAAGTATCTTTGCGCGACAACGGGTTGGCGAACTCTCCGGGATCAGCTGGGCCCCCCGAAGAATCACTCCAAATTTTGCACCTAAAGTCCGAGATCGAAGCTAAGTGCTTGTCGCGCCTTGATATTCCGCCTGCCGGACCCCGAAACCCCACATAGACCCCCACGGGATGAGCCCTCGGAGTCACGTTTTGAGCGACCGTTGGTCGTGCCTGCAGCGCCTCCACTGTACCTTCTTGCTTGCGCATTCGGGACCTCGCGAAGCGGCGCCAAGCCAGTTGCTTGCTCAGTGCCGAAACCAGGGGCTAGGCTTCGCAGGTCACGACTCGAAGACCCAGGTGTTCCTCGAACGGGTCGAAGTCCCGGTCGTTGTGCAGTAGTTCAAGGTTGCTGGCGATGCACCGTGTCGCGATGATGGTGTCTACCGTCTTTCGCACCGTCACGCCTTTCGCTCGCAGTCGCCGGAAGTTCCTAGCGGCCTCGACGGCCAGGTCGCCCCCGCCGAGGACCACCAGTTCGAGCGCGCTCAGCAGTCTCTTGGCGTGATTGAACTCGCGGTCGGTCCCAAATCCCTGCAGGACTTCGGCGAGTATGAGGTCGCCCATCGCCAGCGGTTCGTTCCCGAGCAGGGAGTCGAGCTTGTTCGTTTGCGGCGTCTGCCTGCCGCGGAAGAAATCGATCCAGACGCTCGAGTCGACAAGGATCACTTATCGCGCCTCATGGCATCGAGGTCGCCATCCCAGTTCACCTTGCCTCTCAGGCGGCGTATCTCTGCCTGCTGACGAAGGCGAAGCAGCGTCTGCAAGCCCAACTCGACCGCTTCGCGCTTGGTCTTCAGGCCGGTTGCCCGCAAGGTATCCGCCATGAGCTTGTCGTCGATGACGATGTTCGTGCGCATGTGTACATTTCTATTTTTTCATACGCATTCTACGAACAGGCCCGCCTGAGCGCATGCGATGGCGGCGGCGTCCCGGAATTCACAGGGCCACGACCTGCCTGATCTTCGAAGCAGCCCCCAGCAGCGCCGGCAAACTGCGCTCTTGCAACTCTGAGGCTGACTGCTGTTGGGTCGGCTGCTGACGTTCAGCGCCGCGACCACGCGCCCGGATCGGTCCGTGAGCGGCACGGCCAGCGATATCACGACAAGACTTCAACGACGGGCCGGCGCATGCCGCCGTCCCGATCGACCGAGGTCAGCACAGGGTTTGTCGCGCCTTCAGACCAGCCAGCTGCGACTGACCGGCGACGTCCGAAGAGCCCGGCTGAATGCAGGTTCGAGCCCCGGGCAGTTGCAGCGTCACCGGCGCTCCGTTGCGCGACCGGCCCCGATCGGGCCTACCGCTGCGGCTACGGGCAGGTTGCCCGACATCGCGCGCGCAAAGGCGTCAACGGTCGCAAACGCGTCGAAGGTCGCCGCGGTGTCAGAGAGGGCCTTCGCGCGATCGGCGACGGGGGTTGAAGCCAGCTGGGCGGCGAACTTGCTGCGCAGGTCGCTCCAGGACAGCGGGTCTTCAGGCTCGCCGCGTGCGACGCTCACCTGGGTCTCGATCGTCGCGCCATCGCGGGTGTCGATGCGCACATCGACCGCACCCCACAAGCTTGGTTCGGCCGCCTGACGCGCCACGACGGCGTCCGAGGGGACGACGGAGATCCGCTCTTCGATTTCGGCCATGCCGTCGTCTTCCAGTCCAGCCTGCAGCGTCGCGAGCGAGACCTCGCCGAACTTCAGGGCGACGGCCAGGGCGAAGGGCAGGCTGCCCTGCGCAGCGATCAGGGTCTGCGGCCGCCGCCGATCGGCCTTGACGACAAATGGGCCGGCGTAGACGACGACGCTGCGTACGCTTTCGGGATCGAGATCGTGCTGCTTGCGTGCCGCCAGCACGGCGTCGATCGCCGGATGCAGCCTGCGCAAGCAGGCGTGGACCTTGAAGTAGCTGGTCATCACATGCCGCTTGCGACCCAGTTCGACGCCGAAGCGTGCCGCGTCGTAATGATCGGTGAAGCAGCGGAACAGGCCGTGCGCGCCTTCGAGCACGCTGTCCGGGCCGGTGAATCCGCACAGCGCCATGTCGACACTGCGCAGGCCGGTGGCCGTGGTCCAGCCCGGACAAAGCAGCTTGCCCGAGGAACCGTCGCTGAGGTATTCGATGATGCCGGCGCCGTGCAGAGCGGCAATGGCCATGGCCGCCCGGGTCTGCGCAGCGTCGAGCCCTCTGAGCTTGGCCGCTGCGGCCGCGACGGCCACCGTGCCGGCGATGCCGGTCGTGTCGAACCCTTTTTCGGTATACGAAGACGGATTGATCACCGAGCCTATCTCCACGTACACGTCGTAGGCCGCGGCGATGGCATCGATGGCCGCGGTGGTGGATGCACGCAGCTTCTCGCCCAGCGCGAGCACCGTGGGAACAATGACCACGCCCGGGTGACCCATCGCCTGCCGATGGCCGTCGTCGAGGTCGACGACACGGGAGAACGCCGCATTGCAAAAGGCCGCGTTTTCCACCGTCACCTGCTCGAAGCCGAAGATCGCGGCTTCGGCCTCGCGTGGCGGACGACGGGCGTAATCGAGCAGGCCTCGCGCCTTGTCGCTGTACCGGCCGGCGAGCATGTTGCCGATGTGGTCGTAGATGCATTGCCGCACGCGGTCGACTTCGGCTGGCTTCAGGTCTTCGAAACGCGTCGCGGCGACATGCCCGGACAATTGGCGTATGAGGCTTTCGGTCTGCATGGCGGGCTCGAGCGTGAACGGGTAGGGCCACAGGGCGGCGGCGATGGGTCATGGGGCGGCGAGGAGATCCATCAGCAGACCGACATCGTCGATCCGTTCGATGTCGCGGATCGCCGCCAGGATGGCGTCGCCGCGCCCGGCCAGGGCGGTCTGCGCAATCTGTTCGCGAAATTTGGCTTCGAGATCGTCGGTGGACAGCGGATGGGCCGCGCCGCCGCGCGCGGCGATGACTTGCTGCCGCAGTGGCTGTCCCTGCCGGGTTTCGATGATCACCTCGGCCGCACCCCAGGTCTGCGGTTGGCGGATCCAGAGGTCTTCCAAGGGGCCGCTCACATCGACCTCGATCCGGCGCTGGAGTGCCGCGATGTCGGGGTCGTCGATCCCGGACTGCATCTGTGCCTGGCCGACGCGGCCATGCTTGAGCGCCAGCGCGACGCAGTAGGGCAAGCTGCATTGCGCCTGCGCCAGGTCGGCCGGATCCCGGCGGTCCAGCCGGCCGACGAACGACGAGGTCCGTATGCGGATCCGGCTGGCTTCCTCCCACGCCGTCGTTCGTTGCCGATGCAGCGCCGCTGCCGCGTCGACCGCACCGTGCAGGCCGCGCATGCAGGCGTGAAGCTTGAAATAGTTGCCCTGGATGCCGAAGGCATGCCCGAGTCCGGACGTCGCGCGGGCGCCATCCCACTCGTTCGAGAACGCCCGGAAATGGCCCTTGGCGCCCTCGAACACGGCCGCAGGCCCGGTGAAGCCGGCGCGCGCGAGGTCGGCGGCCTGCAACCCCGCGCGAGCGGCCCAGGCTGGGCACAGCACTTTGCCGGCGCTGCCGTCGTTCTGGTATTCGGTGATGCCGCCCGCGTGGGTCGCCGCGATGCCGACGGCGTGGCCGGTGGTCTCGGCGTCCAGGCCGCGGAGCTTCGATGCCAGAGCGGCAGCGGCGACGCACCCGACGATGCCCGTGGAATCGAAGCCGCGTTCGTGGTACGCGCTGGGATTGATGGCGGCACCCAGCCCCGCATACACATCGTAGGCAGCGACCAGGGCCGTGACGATGGCGCTGCCGCTGGCCGACAGGACCTGCCCCAGGGCCAGCGCCGTGGGGACCAGGACGCTGGCGGGATGCCCCATGGCGACTTGATGGCCGTCGTCGAGGTCGTGCATCCGCGCCAGCGCGGCATTCGCGAAAGCCGCCGCTTCGCAGCCCACCCGTCCGCCACCGACCACGGTCGCCTCGGCGGGACCGTGGCCACCGCCGAGATAGACATCGACCGCCCTGGCCTTCGGCGAGTCGCGCCCACCGAGCATGTTGCCCACGGTGTCCAGCAGGCATCTGACGGCTTGCTCGCGCGTCGCGTCGGGCAGGTCGGCGTGGCGCAGCGCAGCCACGTGCCGCGCCAGGTGTCCGGCGATGGTCATCGCGGCGGACGCGACAGTCCCGCCCGCGCGAGGGCGTCGTCCGCGGCGTCGGAGCAGAGGAAGTCGAGGAAACGGCCCGCAAGGTCGGCGTTGCGCGCCTTGGACGAGACCGCGCCCGAAACCAGGCTCACATGCTGGACCTCCGCGGGGAGCGGGCCGACGATGGTGATGCCGGAAACGAGTCGCAATTCGCTGAGTTGTTGGATGCCGATTTCGACCTCGCCGTCGGCCACCGCCTCGCCGACGAACTTCTGACCCAGCACGACATGGGATTTGGCGGCAACTTCGCGCGCGATGCCCAGCGAACCGAAAAGCACTCCGCCGACGTAACGGCCGCTGGCACCTTCCGAGTAAGCGATGGACTTGGCGGCGAGCAGGCAGCGGCGCAGCGCGTCCACGGTCGTGATGTCGGGCGCCGGATGCCCTGATCGCACCGCGACGCCGATCTTCGAGGTCGCGATGTCGCGGCGCTTGACGGCCGTGAAGCAGCCTTCGCTGATCAGCGTGTCCATGCCGGAGCCGACCATCAACAGGACGTCCACGGCTGCACCGCGGCGCACCCGCACCAGGTTGGACTGGGGGGAATGCCCGGAAGACGGGCCCCAGGATACGGACAGCCTGCAGCCGTGCTGGGCCTCGAATGGCGGCGCCAGGTCGCGCAGCGGCTGTTTCAGGATGCCGGTGGTCAACACCTCGAGTTCGGCGGCTGGGTGCTTGCTCATGGACGGGTCTCGGCCGGCGTGCCCGCAACCCGGAAGGCGCTGCGCAAGCCGCCGCGGTCCTCGCCGGCGGCTGTCGCGGGCGTCGCGCTTCGAAGCATGAGGGTCGCCACGACGCCGCAGAACGAAGCGAAGGTCATCCAAAGGCCCGGCGCCGCCTTGTCGCCCGTGGCGTGGATGAGCCACGTCGATACCATCGGGGTGAAGCCGCCGAAGATCGCCACGGCGAGGCTGAAGGCGAACGCGAAACCCACGGTGCGAACATGCGCCGGCATGATTTCCGTGAGCGCAACCATCGCGGCGCCGTTATAGGCGGCGTACAGGAATGCCAGCCAGAGTTCGACGATCATCAGGTGCGCGAAGCTTGGGTTGGCAGCCAGCCAGGACAGTGCCGGATAGGCGGTCAAGATTCCGAGCGTTGCGGCACCGTACAGCACCGGACGTCGACCGATGCGGTCGGACAGCGCACCCATCGCCGGGACGCAAAAAAAGCTCAGCAGCCCGACGGCGAAGGTGACGGCCAAGCCGTCGCTCGCGCTGAGCTTGAGAACCGTGGCACCGAAAGTCGGCGTGTAGACGGCCACCAGGTAGAAGGTGACGGTGGTCATGACGACCAGCAGCATGCCGTGAACGATCAGCCGATAGTTGGCCGCCAAGGAAACCAGGATCTCGGAAAAGCGGGGATGGTGCTTGCGCGCCAGGAATGCCTCGGTTTCCTCCAACGAGTTCCGCAGCACCAGCAGAAACG
The DNA here is from genome assembly GCA_018971105.1 of Burkholderiales bacterium. Taxonomy (GTDB): domain Bacteria; phylum Pseudomonadota; class Gammaproteobacteria; order Burkholderiales; family Burkholderiaceae_C; genus Rubrivivax. The sequence continues at coordinate 60,335 of JAGWVB010000001.1, read as the reverse complement.
GAACGATGAGGCAGCCAATGAGAAACGGGATGCGCCAGGCCCAGGCCTGGATGGTGGCGGGGGCCACGAGGTCGCTGAGCAGATAGCCGATGCCGGCCGCAGCCATCGTCGCGACCTGCAGGCTGGAGGCCTGCCAGCCGACATAGAAGCCCTTCTGGTTTCTTGGTGCGATCTCGAACAGATAGACCGCAACGCCCCCCAACTCGACGCCAGCCGAAAAGCCCTGCAGCAAACGGCCCAGGAACACGATGATCGGCGCCGCCAGACCGATGGTCGCGTAGCTCGGGGTGAAGGCGACGATGATGGTGCCCACGGCCATGATGGCGAGGGTGACGGTCAGGCCCGTGCGGCGACCGACGCGATCAATGTAGCCGCCCAGAATGATGGCGCCGATCGGGCGCATCAGGAATCCGGCCCCGAAGACGGCGAAGGTCAGCAGCAGCGAGGCGTACTGGTTCTCGCTCGGAAAAAAGGCGGCAGCGATATAGCGTGCATAGAACCCATAGAGAAAGAAATCGAACATCTCGATGAAGTTGCCGCTGGCCACGCGGAGGATGGCCGAAAACTTGGATGCGTGGGTGGTGTTCATGGCCCCGTCCTCAAAGCAAGATAACAGGCCATGGCGCATGCGCCACCGGCGCTGCGTCGGCCACGATTCCGTCAAGGACGGCGTTGAATAGAATTCGCGACGGTTGGCTTTGCATCGTCTTATCTCCTGGGTTTATGTATAGGTTTCATGCGGTGAGCACTGGATTCCATTTGAATGGGGTCACCGCAAATCGGCAATGCACGAATTCCACTCATTGGAAATCGAACCAGGGACCCGCAGGACAAGCCGATGCGGCCCCACGTCGACGCTCGGCGCGTTTCTCTGATGGCCAGCGCGGGTATTCGCCGGGCGCGCGAACGGGTCGCGCGCAAGCTCCATTTCACTCAGCGCGGCTCCAGACCGGCACGCCGCGCCTGCTGAGCTGCCGCAGGCGAGGTCAGGAAGCTGATCAGGCCCTGAGCCGCCTGGGGTGTCGGCGCCCCTGGGCGTACGCCAAAGGCGAAGACGGTCAGCCGCTGCACTTCCGGTCCGAGAGGACCGAGCCGATCGATGCCCTGCACGGTCAGCAGCTCGCTGACCTGTGTGAACCCGAGCTGACCGCGGCCTTGGGCCAGGGCCTCGCCGACGGACAAACCCGGCGCCAGGCGCAGAATCTTGGGTTCGATCACGTCACGGATGCCCATCTGATCGAACAGCGTCAGCAGGTGCAGACTGCTGGGCCCCGAAGACAGCACGATCGACTGCGCATCCAGCAGCGATCGCTTCAGCGCAGCCCGCGTCGAGACATCGAACTTCCTCGAACCCAGCGCCGTGGCCGCACCGATGGCCGACGCCACGAATTCACGGCCCGCACCCGGCAGCAGTTTTCCTCGATGTTCGAGGTCGGCAACCACGGTCTGCGGAATGACGACGAGGTCGAAGGCGCCACCTTCCTCGGCCAGACGGGTGATGTCCGGCGTGCCGCCCCAGGTCGCCTGAACAGCGTGGCCCGAGGCCTGCTCGAAAGCCGGGATCAGCTCATGAACCAGTTCCTTGACCGCATTCGAGGCGACGAGCCTGACCTCGTCGGCCATCATCACCCGGCCGAGGGCCACCCACTGTTGGGCGGAGTCCATGCTTCTGGCGTTGAGAGTGAATGTGGCGCCGAGCGCGGAACTCAGTCGATCAGCTCGGTCGAGCTCAATTTGACTTTGGCCGCCATCCGCGGCGCGTTCTGCAGGTGCCAGAGGGTGTACTGCTCGGCGTAGGTGCTCTCCGCCGTCACGCCGTCGACGGCAATGACGACATTGAAGCCACGGAACACGGAGCCTCCTGCCGTGTACAGCACCGCGCCGTGCGAAGCGGTGCCGATGATGACGACGGTGGTGATGCCCCGGTTGCGCAGGATCTTCTCGAGCTCGGTGCTCAGGTATTTGTCGGGGCCCGAACGCACCCAGGGCTCATGGCCCACCAGCGCCACTTCGGGCCACAGATCGGCGGGCGTGCCAGGTGTCGGCAGCGCGCCGAGTGTGTAGACCACGAACCAACCTTTGGCCCGGGCTTTGGCCAGCAGCTTGCCGGCTTGCGGCAGCGCCGCGACGCAGCGTGGGCGGACCTCCCTGTTGCAGGTGTCCTTGGAGAGGTCCAACACCAGCAGCGCGGTCGTCTTCGGGTCCACGGTGACCTTCGACAAGCTTGGCGGCGGTGGCGTCTGGACGCTGCCCCATTCGTCCAGGATGCTGTGGGCCGCGGCCGCTGTCGGCAGGCACGCCGCGCTCGCAGCGACGATCAGCGCGCCCAGGATCTGCCTTCGTTCGTTCATCTTGACTCCTTGTCGTATTGCATGACGGTCCGTGATTCGGACCTGTTGCCCATTCGGTTTCAGACCCGCTCGATCACCGCGGCGATGCCCTGGCCCACACCGATGCACATGGTGCACAGCGCGTAGCGCCCGCCACTCCTGTGCAACTGGTTCAATGCCGTGGTGACCAGCCGCGCGCCGGTAGCACCCAGCGGGTGACCCAGTGCAATGGCGCCGCCATTCGGGTTCACGCGCGCATCGTCGTCGGCCAGGCCCAGGTTGCGCAGCACGGCCAGGCCTTGGGCGGCGAAGGCTTCGTTGAGTTCGATCACTTCCATCTGCGCCAGGCTCAGCCCGGTCAACTCCAGCACCTTGCGCGTGGCCGGAGCCGGGCCCATGCCCATGATGCGCGGCGGTACACCCGCCGTGGCCATGCCCACCCAGCGCGCACGCGGGCTCAGGCCCTGTCGTGCGGCCATGGCCTCGTCGGCCAGCAGCAGGGCGCATGCGCCGTCGTTCACGCCGCTGGCGTTTCCCGCCGTCACCGTGCCATCGGGCCGCACCACGCCCTTGAGCCTGGCCAGCGCTTCCAGCGTGGTGTCGCGCGGGTGTTCGTCGCGGTTCACGAGCAGCGTCTCGCCCTTTTTTTGCGGCACGCGCACGGGCACGATCTCGGCTTCGAAGTAGCCGGATTGCTGCGCAGCGATGGCCTTGAGCTGCGAGGCCAGGGCCATGCGGTCCTGCGCCTCGCGCTCGATCTTGAAATCGGTGGCGACGTTCTCGGCCGTCTCGGGCATGGCGTCCACGCCGTATTGCGACTTCATCTGCTGGTTGACGAAGCGCCAGCCGATCGTCGTGTCGTAGACGGCGTTGCTGCGGGCGTAGGCACTCTCGGCCTTGGGCATCACGAAAGGCGCCCGGCTCATGCTCTCGACACCGCCGGCGATCATCAGGTCCGCCTCGCCGCTCTTGATGGCGCGGGCCGCGGTACCCAGCGCGTCCAGGCCCGAACCGCAAAGGCGATTCACGGTTGAACCGGGCACTTCCAGCGGCAGGCCGGCCAGCAGCGCGCTCATGCGCGCCACGTTGCGGTTGTCTTCGCCGGCCTGGTTGGCGCAGCCGTAGATCACGTCGGTGACGGCCTGCCAATCGACGCCCGGGTTGCGTGCCATGAGTGCGGCCAGGGGAACGGCGCCCAGGTCATCGGCGCGGATGCTGGCGAGTGCGCCGCCATAGCGACCGAAGGGCGTGCGAACGGCGTCGCAGATGTAGGCGTGTCGGGTCATGAAGGCAAGCTCATGTGGGCAGGTGGGGCGTATGGGTCAGGGCCCAGATGCGGGCCAGCAGTGCGCGCGCTTCGTGTTCGCCGATGACGGGGCCGGCCAGCTCGAGCAGCTTGCCTTCCAGGTCGGCATCGGACAGGGGCAGTTCGGGGTCGCCCTTGCGATCCGGCTGAAGGTGGGTCAGCACGCGGCCGTCGCGCAATGCGAGAGTCACGCGCGCGGCGCGGCGGCCGGGGAAGCCGGCATCCACTTCCGGATCCAGGGCCTTGCGGATGCGCTGCATCAAGGCGCGCGTGGCCGGATCATTCAGGCGCTCGGGCTCGAAGGCCGACAGGCGCACGCTGCCATGCACCAGCGCGCTGGCGACCATGTAGTGCAGGCTGAATCGCGCCTGGTCGGCGGTCTGCGGGTCCACGTGCGGCGCCATGTCCAGCGTGGACTGGTACACGCCCAGGTGCACGGCCTGGATGTCGGCGTGGCTGAAACCGACTTGCTGCTGCAGCGCCAGCGCGCCGTCGATGGCGGCGAAGGTATGCCCGCAGCCGACATGGTTCTTGAAAGTCAGCCGGGTGATGTGCCAATCCGTGCCCAGGGTGGCGCCGATGTGCGACCAATCAGGTCCGTTGCTCATGGCCTGACCCAGCCCGGACTCCCCCTCCAGGACATCCAGCGAACCGCGCATGCCACGCGCAGCCAATTGCGCAGCCAGGACGCCAGCTTCGGCCGCCCGACCGGCGTGCAGCGGCTTGGCCATGGCCTCGGTGCGGAAGGCCTGCTGAAGGCCGGCGGTGAACGTGGCCACCAGGGCCAGTGACTGCGCTTGGGCGTCTTCATCCAGACCCAGCAGGCTGCCGGCCGCTGCCGCCGCCCCGAAGCTGCCCATGGTGCCGGTGTTGTGCCAGTACCGGTAGTGCGGACTGCCCATCACGACACCGATGCGGGTGGAGACTTCATAGCCCAGCACCACCGCACGCAGGAAGTCGACGCCACTGACCGCTCTGGCTTGCCCCACCGCGAGCGCGGCCGCCATGATGGCCGCACCGGGGTGGACCATGGCGTCGCGGAAGCTGTCGTCGATCTCGGCGGCATGCGCGGCCGTGCCGTTGATCAGGGCCGCTGCACGCACGGTGGCCGCGCGGCCCAGGGCCAGCCGCGCAGCGCCACGGTCCAGGTCTTCTGACATCGCGGCTTCCAGCACCTGAACGGCCGGCATGGCCAGACCGGGATAAAGCGATGCATACCAATCGATGACGGCGCGCTTGGCGTGGTGCAACACCACTTCAGGCAAGGCTCGCACGCGCAGGTCGGCGGCGAATTGCGCAAGAACTTCGGTCGCGTGCACGGCGCTCACCTCACCTTGGCCTGAACCCATTCGTCCATCAGCTTGGCAATGTCGAGGTTGTTCTTCTCGAGCATCACCATGTGACCGTTGCCACGGATGCCCTTGTCCTGAAGTCGAATGAATTCCACCGCGACGCCTGCCTGCTTTAGGTAACTTGCCGTGCAGTGGTCGTAGACCGCGTGGTACGACGCCTCGGACGTGATCACCACCATCGGTATGCCGACCAGGTTGGGCAATTGCCGCGCCGGCGGCTTCTGCATCCAGCACGAGGCCAATTGCGGGCTCGTGGCGGCATGGCGCTCGAGCACCAGGTCTGCCGGGCTGGCGACGGCCGGTGCATAGGTGAGCGGCACGTCCGTCGGCCCCCAGGCGCGTGCCTTGCCTGTTGCGTTGACCGTATTTTCGAAGGGCGGCCCCGCGGGTTCCAGCGCAATGACCCCTTTGACCAGGTGCGGCCGGGCGTCGGCGATCAACCAGCCGAAAGGGCCGGCCTGCGAATGCGTGACCAGCACCGCGGGCCCGATCCGGTCCAGCAAAGCGGCGCCGGCCGCCTGGTTGTGGCGTTGCGTCTCTGCGTTGGAGGCCAGGCTCTCCACCTGCGTGGCATAGAAGGCGTCGAAGACCGGGTCGCCCCGCCGTCCCTTGCCTGGCCCGTCGCCTGGCCACTGCGTGTGTGCCTTGGCTTGCGGCCAGTCGCCGAGTTCCTCGATGGCGGTGAATTGCCGCTCCAGCACGGGCGCCGTGAACATGCGGGTCGCACCATCGGCCGGATGCCACGCCGAGCGGCCGCGCATGGGCTGATCGATCATGTAGACGATGTAGCCTTGCTCGACAAAGTAGTCGGCCCAGCCTTCGCGGCCGTCGGGCGTGCCCATCCAGTTGGTGGCGGTCTGCGCCGCACCGTGAATCAAGACCAGCGGGTAGGGGCGGCGCACGGTCTTGGGGACCAGCACTTCGACGTAGATCTGCCCCGTCATGACCTGGTGTTGAGCATCACCCGTATAGCTGCCGCCGACGTAGAAGAATCCTCGCGCGGCCAAGGCCGATTGGTCGTGGACGGGCACAGGCATTCTGGGCGTCTGGGGCGTCTGGGGCGCCTGGGGCGTCGAACAAGCTGCCAATGCGCCTGCCATCCACAGCGCAAGCAGGGCCGTCTTGATCGTCATGGGTGTCTCCTTCGCGTTGTGAAATCGAGGTCAATCGGCGAGCAGATATCGAACGTCGCCACGAACGAAGCCGGGGCCACTGACTGCCGCCAGGATGTCCAGGTCCGTGTTCATGGCACATGGGCCGCGCTCGCGGGCCCAGTACACCGGCCCGCCTTCCCAGCGCGGGAAGCCGTAGCCATTGGCCAGCACCACGTCCACATCGGTGGCCCGCGCGGCGACGCCGTCTGCCACGAGCAGCGCGGCCTCGTTGACCAGGCTCAGCATCGCGCGGCGCTGGATTTCTTCGGCGTCCAGTTGACGCGGCGAGATGCCCTTGTCGCTGCGCGCTTTCGCGATGAGCTCTGCCACAGCCGGGTCCACTTGCGGGCGCGATGCGCCCTCGGGGTACCGGTAATAGCCGGCACCTGTCTTGCGGCCGAGCCGGCCGACCTCGCAGAGGCGATCGGCGATGTGCACATAGCGCGCTGCAGGATCGCGTGTAGCCGCCTGGGCCTGGCGCATGCGCCACGCGATGTCCAGGCCCGACAGGTCCGCGACGGCGAAGGGCCCCATCGCAAAACCGAACGCCTCCAGCGCGACGTCCACCTGTTGCGGCGCCGCGCCTTCTTCCACCATGAACTCGCACTGGCGGCGGTAGGCGGCATGGAGGCGGTTGCCGATGAAGCCGAAGGCGTTGCCCGCGAGCACCGGCAGCTTCCCGAGCTTGCGACCCACGGCCAGGCCGGTGGCCAATGCGTCTGGCGCGGATGCCTTGCCGCGCACCACTTCCATCAGCCTCATCACGTTCGCCGGGCTGAAGAAATGCAGTCCGATGACGTCCTGCGGCCGTGCAGTGGCTGCCGCGATGGCGTCGAGGTCGAGGTACGACGTATTCGATGCCAGCACCGCGCCGGGCCGGGCCAGCGCGTCGATGCGCTGGAAGACCTGCTGCTTGACGCCCATCTCCTCGAACACGGCCTCGATGACCAGGTCGGCTTCGGCGATGCGCGGCCAGTCCAGGCTGGTGCTCAGGCGGGCCTCGCAGGCCGCGGCCACGGCTGCCTGGACCTTGCCGCTGTTGACGCGGCCGTCGTAGTGCGCGTGGATGCGGCTCGCGCCACGCTCCAGCGCGGCGGCCTCCTGCTCGAGCAACAGCACCTCGTAACCCGCATCGAGTGCGGCGATGGCGATGCCCGAGCCCATCGTGCCGGCGCCGATGACGGCGATGCGCCGGATCTCGCGCGGCCTGACGTCGGCGAGTGTCGGGTGCTTGGCGCTGTCGCGCTCAGCGAAGAACTGGTGGCGCAGTGCGTAGGCTTCGCGTCCCACGCGCAGGCGCTCGAAGACGGCGCGCTCGTCGGCCAGGCCGTCCTCGATGTCGACCGTTGCCGTGGCCACGACGGCGTCGATGGCCGCTTGCACCTGTGGCCGGCGTTTGCCGGCCTTCAGCGCGGCGGCAGCGGCTTCGGCGATGGCCGCAGGATCGGCGACGGGTACCGCGCGGTCGCGCAGGCGCCGCTTGGTTCCTGACAGTCGGCGCGCATGCAAGACGGCTGCCGCGCGCAAGTCACCTTGGATTTCGGCGTCGATCAGCCCCGCAGCAAGGGCGGCGGCGCTGCCGACGCGCTCGCCGCCGCAGATCATGGCGATGGCGCACGGAATGCCGACGATGCGCGGCAGCCGCTGCGTGCCGCCGGCGCCGGGGATGATGCCCAAGGTCACTTCAGGCAGACCCACCACCGTGCCCGGCGCTGCGACGCGGGCGTCGCAGCCCAGCGCCAGCTCGAAGCCGCCACCCAGCGCCGCGCCGTGCAGCGCCGCCACCACGGGCTTGCCGCAGTCTTCGATGGCCTTGATCACGGCGGGCAGTTGCGGCTCGGCCAGGGGCTGGCCGAATTCGCGCAGATCGGAGCCCGCGATGAAGGTGTTGCCGGCACCGATGAGCACGGCGGCTTGCAGGCTGTCATCGGACTCGACGGTCGTGATGGCGGCCATCAAGCCTTTACGCACGGCAGCCGAGCCGGCATTGATCGGCGGGTTGTCGATGACGATGACGGCGATGTCGCCGTCCCGCTCGAGGCTTACGCGGGTCTGTTCCACTGCCGCCTCCTCAGGCCAGGACGACGACGCCGTCGGCAGCGCGCACGCCTTGCCCTTGCGGCAGCACGAAGACCGGGTTGATCTCGGCCTCGACCAGGCGCTCGCCCAGCTGCGCGGCCATGCGCGAGAAGGCCACGATGGCGTCGACGAGCGCGTCCACATCGGCCTTGGGCCGGCCGCGGAAGCCATCCAGCAGCGGCCAGGTCTTCAGGTCCCTGGCCATGCTCAGGGCTTCGGCACGGCTGAGGCCGCTCAGCCCGGTCGAGTCGACCGGCAGCAGACGCATCGTCGTGTCCTTGAAGAGTTCCGCCGTGACGCCGCCCATGCCCAGAAGGATGGCGGTGCCCAGCGGGTCGCGATGCATGCCGAGGATCAGCTCGGTCCCGCCGCCGACCATCTCCTGCACCAGGTAGCGCTGCGGGCGCACGCCGGCCCGGGCTTCGACATCGGCGGCCATCTGCATCAGGCGCGCACCCACGGTCTCGGCGGTCAGGCCCACGGCCACGCCGCCGACATCGCTCTTGTGCGTGATCTGCGCCGAGAGGATCTTCAGCACCACGCGACCACCCAGCGCGCGTGCGGCCGCCTCGGCCTCGTCGGGCGTGCCGACGATGACCTCTGCCGCGCAGGGCACGCCGAAACGGGCGAAGAGCTGCTTGGCCTGCGCTTCGTCCAGCGAACCCGGCGCAAAGTCGTCCACGGCCACGGCCGGGCCGGCGCTCCGGACCTCGTCCGGCGCCACGAAGCGGCTGGTCTCGAGCATCGCGCCCAGGGCCGCGGTGCAGCTCTCCGCGGCGGCGAAGGCCGGCACGCCGCCTTGGGTCAGCAGCGCGCCGACCTCGGGCGCATGGGGGCTGATGTAGGCCAGCACCGGCTTGTCGGTCAGCGGCAGGCAGTCCTGGATGGCCCCGGCCATCAGTTCCGGTTGCGCCAGGCTCGACGAGCCGACGATGATCGTCAGCGCGTCGTAGCCGGGACTGGCGAGCAGCGCCGTGATGGCGCCGCGCAGCAAGTCGGGCCGCAGGCCGGCCAGCGTCACGTCGATGGGATTGCGGTCCAGCACGGCCTCGCTGCCGGTCTGCAGGGCGCGCAACGCCTGGGCCGTGGCGGCGTCGGGTGGCGGCGTGTCGAAGCCTTGCAGGCCCAGGTCGTCGCTCACCAGCGTGCCCGCGCCGCCGGTGGAGGTGAGGATGGCCACGCGGTTCCCGCGCAGCTTGCGGCCGGTGGCCAGTGCGACGGGAATGTCCAGCAGGTCGCTGAAGCTCTGCGCGCGGATCACGCCGGTCTGGCGGAACATCGCGTCGTACATGCGGTCGGCACCGGCCATCGCGCCGGTGTGCGAGACGGCGGCAGCGGCGCCCGCTTCCGAGCGGCCGATCTTGAAGGCGACCACGGGCTTGCCCGCACGCGCAGCCTTCAGTGCGGCAGCGCGGAACTTGCGCGGGTTGCGCACCGTCTCGACGTAGAGCGCGATGACCTTGGTGGCGTCGTCGTCGGCAAGGTGGGCTATGAAGTCCGCCAGTTCGAGGTCGACTTCGTTGCTGGTGGAGATCAGCTTGGACAGGCCGATGCCGCGCGCCGATGCACGCGACAGCAGCGAGCCCAGGATGCCGCCGCTCTGCGAGACGACGCCGATGCCACCCACCGGGAAATGGTCCATCTCCAAGGCGCCGGTCGCCGACAGGACGATCTGGTCCGTGAGGTTCACGAGGCCGATGGTGTTCGGGCCCAGGATGCGCATCGAGCCGGCGGCCTCGATCAGCTGGCGCTGACGGCGAGCGCCGTCCTCGCCCGTCTCGGTATAGCCGCTGGCCAGCACGATGGCGGCGGCGGTGCCGCGCTCGGCCAGATCGCGCACGGCCAGATGGGCGCGCTCGGCCCCCAGCAGCACGATGCCGACATCCGGCACCACGGGCAGCGAGGCAATGTCGGCGTAGCAAGGCAGGTCGCCGATGCGGTCGGCCTTGGGGTTCACCGGCAGGATCTGCCCGGCATAACCGTGTTTCTGCAGGTAGGCCACGGGGCGGCCTGCAGTCTTGGTCGGGTCGGCCGAGGCGCCGATGATGGCGACGCTGCGCGGCTGCAGCAGGCGGCCGATGGCGTTGATGGGCACGTCCATGGCCGTCACTCCTTCGGCGCCGGGGCGGATTTGGCCAGGAACGCCATCACCGACTCGCGGTGTTCGGTGCTCGTGTAGCAGATCCCCTGCGCCTGGCTGCCCTGCGCGAACACGTCGTGGGCCGACAACTCGAAGCTCTGGTTCAGGATGGTCTTGGCCAGCGCCAGCGCCGTGGACGAGCCCTTGCCGAGTTCGGCGGCCCAGGCCTGGGCGTCTGCCAGCAGCCTGTCGCCCGAGGTCTTGCGATCGACGATGCCCAGGCTCGAGGCTTCGTCCACGTCGACCTTGCGGCCGCTGAAGATCAACTCCTTGGCCCTGGCCAGGCCCACGCGACGCGGCAGGAAGTACATGCCACCACCGTCGGGAATGATCCCGCGATGGATGTACGACCAGGTGAAGCTGGCCCACTCGCTGGCGATGATGAAGTCGCAGGCCAGGGCGGTATCGGCGCCCAGGCCGGACGCTGCGCCGTTGACGGCCGCGATCACGGGCTTGGGCATCGTATGCAGCAGCGCCTGCGTGTGGTGCACGCGCTGCTGGCGGTGCCAGCCGTTGAAACCCACCTCACCCGCCGGTGCGTTCAAGCGCTTTTCCATGCCGCTGATGTCGCCGCCGGCGCAGAAGCCCTTGCCGGCACCGGTCAGCACCAGGGCCTTGATGGCCTTGTCGGCAGCCACCCTCTCCAGCGCCTCGATGAACTCGCTGCGCATGTCGTCGCTCATGGCGTTGCGCTTGTCGGGGCGGTTCAGCGTGATCGTCGCGACCGCGGACTCGACTTTCAGGTCGATCAGGGCGTAGCTCATCGTGTTCTCCAAATCGCTGCGACAGGCCGGGTCACTCGGCCTTGATGTTGTTTTCTTTGACGATCTTTCTCCAGCGCGCTTCCTCGGCCTTCACGTAGCGGTCGAGTTCGGCCGGGTCGCTGGCGACGATCGACAGACCTTCCTGTTCGATCTTCTTGGCGAAGGCGGGGCTCGCCGCGGCCTTCCTGGCAGCGGCATTGAGCTTGGCGATCACGTCCGCCGGCGTGCCGGCCGGGGCATACAGGCCGTACCAGCTCTCGACCTGGTAGCCCGGCAGGTCCCGGCCTATGGGTGGTACGCCCTTCAGCGCCGCGGAGGGGCTCGCGGAGGTGACGCCGAGGGCCCGGAGCTTGCCGCTGTCGACAAAGGTCGCGACGGCAGCCGCCGTGCCGAAGATCATGTCCACCTGACCGCCGAGCAGATCGGTGATGGCCGGGCCCGCGCCTCGGTACGGCACGTGGGTCATCCGGATCTTGGCCAGATTGGTGAACATCTCGCCGGCCAGATGGGCCGACGTGCCGTTGCCCTGCGAGGCAAAGGTCAGCCGGCCGGGCTTGGCCCGAGCGGCGGCGATCACGTCCTTGACCGTCTTGTAGGGGCTGTCGGCGCGCACGACGAGGACGTTCGGTCCCCGAGCGATCAGGGAGATCGGTGCGAAATCCTTGTCGGTCGCGTAGGGCAACCTGGGCATCAGGCTCGGATTGACGGCGTAGGCAAAGGTCGCGATGACGATGCTGTAGCCATCCGCCGGGCTCTTGGCGACGTAGTCCGTGCCGATGATCGTTCCCGCGCCGGGCTTGTTCTCGATGATGAACGGCTGGCCCAGTTCCTTGGCCATCCCGGCGCCGAGCGTGCGCGCCACCAGATCGGTGCCACCGCCGGGCGCGAAGGGCACGACCAGGCGGATGGGCTTGTCGGGATAGGCTGCGACCGCGTGGGTCGAGGCGAGCGCCGCGCCGGCGCAGACGAAGGCGGCGAGCCGCCGCAAGACGATGTTGCGTGCAATCACGTTGTCTCCTGTGACGATCGATGGACCGTGCATCGGCCGGCGTGCTGGTGCACTTCGATTCGAGTGGCGTCTGCGTGCTGCGAAGCGTAGGTGGAGGGGCCGGGATTGTCAGCCTGCGGTTTCCATAGAATGGAAACAGTCGCCGCGCCGGCCGGACCCCATCCGGGCGCCCGGCGGCGGGCTGGATCAGGGGGATTGCCGATGCCGACACGCTTGAAGAGGACTGCCGAAGACAAGCCCGGCATGTCGCCAGCCAATCGCTCGCTGGAGCGCGGCGTCGAGATCCTGCGCGCCTTCCGGCCCGGTTCGGACCTGCTGGGCAATGGCGAACTGGCTGAGCGCACTGGCCTGTCACGGGCGACCGTCAGCCGCTTGAGTCAGACGCTCGTGGGCATGGGGATGCTGCAGCAGGAACCGCTGCGCAAGGGCTATCGACTGGCGCCGGCCGTGCTGAGCCTGGCGCACGCCATGCGATCCGGCTCGACGATCCTGCAGGTCGCCGCGCCGCTGATGCGGGCGCTGGCCGAGAGCCAGCGCATCAATGTCGGGCTGGCCGCGCCGGATCGGGACGAGATGGTCTATCTCGAATCGATCCGCTACAGCCGTCGGGTCGCGTTTCGCAACGTCGTATCCGGTCAGCGCGTGCCGATGGAGTTGACCTCGCTTGGGCGCGCCCACCTGGCCACGACTTCCGCCGCGCGGCGCAAGGCGCTGTATGCGGTCTTCAAGTCGCGGCGGGGCACGCAGTGGCCGACGCTGCTGGCCGAGATCGAGCGGTCCATCGAGTGCGTACGCGAATCGGGGTACTGCGCCGCATCCTGGCAGCCGGAAGTGGTTGCGCTCGCCTCCCCGATAACGACTGCGCAGACCTGTTATTCGCTGAATGTCAGCGTGTCGACCGTCGAGAACATCGAGGCGGTGGTGGCGGCCCTGAGGGGACCTTTGCTCGAGCTTAGAGAGTCGATCTCAAGCGCGATATCGCGACGAGTCGACGACTGAGCATAAGGAAGCACCGCGCACGGGGTTCGAGGATCAGTGGGTGAGCGGCGGTTTCCGGCCGAACATCGCACCGATGACCTGTGGCCGATTGCCGGGAATCACGAACGGCCGGTTCGTGGAAGCGAAAAACGAAGAGACGGGACTGCGTAGTCAGCCTTCTGAGCGCAGCAGTCGGAAGCGCGTCCATCCGACGAACGACAGGTCCCGGCGCCCTCAGCCGCACAGCCGCCCGACTTGACCGACCGCACCCAGTGTGCAGCCGGGATTCACAATCCTGTCGACAGTTGCGGAGCGTCTCGAGGACTCACTCCAAATTTTGCACCTAAAGTCCGAGATCGAAGCTAAGTGCTTGTCGCGCCTTCATATTTCGCCCGCCGGACCCCGAAAACCCCACGGGGACCCCTCAGGGATGAGCCTGCGGAGTCACGTTTTGAGCGGCCATTGGTCGTGAGTGCAGCGACTCCACTGTACGGCTTTGTTTGCGCAGCAGGGCCCTCTTTGGAGGACGTGCGGGCGGGTCTCTTGAATCGGTCGAAATATCAGCGGCATCGATTCGATCAGTCCTGACTGAGTAGCCGGGCTCGATGATTCCGGTGCCGCGGTGACCCGTCGATTTCGACGACGCCGCGACTGACCTCCTGCAAGGCGGTGATCAACCGCTGCAGCACCGCACTGGAGAGCCGGTCGGTCCTGACCGTATAGCCGACGGTCCCGAAGATGCCCAGCGCCCCCAACGGCAGCAGCGCCAGCAGTCCGGCGTCGACGAAAGGCCTTGCGGCCGATTCCGGCATCAGGGCGATCATCGGCCGGCGCGTCAGCAGGCCCAGATTCGTCAGCAGCGACACCGAATGCACGACCCGCGCAGGAGGCACCAGGTTCTCGCGTTCGAACATCCCGCAGGCCGTGGGGTAGGCCGCCGAGTCCGGGGTCGGCAGGATCCATTCGAAATCGCGCAGCTGCCCGAGTTGCAGATCGCGTTGCCTGACCACCGGATGATCGCGCGCGGCCACGGCGCAAAGGACTTCGTCGTGCAGCTTGAAATGCTGCAGTCGGGCATCCTCGTCGTGCCGCGACGGCCTGGCGACCGGCACGAAGCCGACGACGATGTCGAGGTCACCGCGTGCCAGGGCCGGGAACAGCGAGGCATTGGTGCCGACTTGAATTTCGACCTGGATGTCGGGCGCCTGGTCGAGCAGACGATGGATGGCCTCGGGCAGCAAGGTCGCCGAGGCAGTGAGCAGGGTGCCGACGACGACCCGGCCGGTCGCGCCGCTCTGCCATGCGTTCAGGCCGTCGGCGAGATGACGCAATTCGCCCAGCATCGATTTCGCGTGGCGTTCGAATTCGAGGCCGAATTCGCTCAGCGCGACGCCGCGCTTGCCGCGCACGAACAGCGGCGCGCCGAGGTGGCGTTCGAGCTCTTGCACGGCCTTGCTGACCGCCGGCTGCGTCATCGCCAGCTCGTGCGACGCGGCCAGTATCGAACCGGCCTGGACCACCTTCTCGAAGATCGCCAGCTGCTGCAGCTTGAGCGTGCGCGCCAGCGATTGGCGGCTGTGCTGATTGGCCCGCATGCGTTGATCGCCCGCTCGTGCCGCCCGGCCGCGCCTCAGGCCAGGAGGTAGGGCGCCCAGGCGTCGCGATCGGCGCGCATGCGATCCGAATCGCCTTCCCAGACGACGCGCCCCTTCTCGACGATGTGGTGCAGGTCGGCCAGCGGCAGCAGCGGCGCGATGTTCTTGTCGACGACCAGGATCGCGGTGCCCTCCGACTTGATCCGGTCCAGGGCCGACCAGATCTCCACGCGGATGAGCGGCGAAAGGCCTTCGGTGGCCTCGTCGAGGATCAGCAGCTCGGGATTGGTCATCAGCGCGCGGCCGATCGCCAGCATCTGCTGCTCGCCGCCGGAGAGCTGGTTGCCGAAATTCGCGCCCCGCTCCTGCAGGCGCGGGAAGAGTTCGTGCACGCGCTGCAAGGTCCAGGGCGCCGCTGCACCGCGGCGGCGGATCGCGGTGGCCACGAGGTTCTCGCGCACGGTCAGATTCGGGAAGATCTGGCGCCCCTCGGGCACGAGCCCGATGCCGGCGTGCGCCATCCGGTGCGGCGGCTGGCCCTGCATCGGCCGGCCTTTCCAGCGCACCTCGCCGCGCTGCGTGGCCAGCAGGCCCATCACGGTCTTGATCGTCGTCGACTTGCCCATGCCATTGCGGCCCAGCAGCGTCGTGCAGCGGCCGGCGTCGACGCGGATCGACATGCCGAACAGCACCTGGCTCGGGCCGTAGCCGGCGTCCAGCCCCGAGACTTCGAGCAGGGGCGCGGCGCTCATGCGGGAATCTCCTCGTCACCCAGATAGGCCTCGCGCACGACGCTGCTGGCGCGCACCTCGGCCGGGCTGCCGCAGCACACGACCTTGCCGTAGACGAGGACCGTCAGGCGGTCGGCGAGGCTGAAGACGGCATGCATGTCGTGTTCCACCAGCAGCATCGCGTAATGACTGCGCAGTTCGAGCAGCAGCGCCGTCATCTGCTGCGTCTCGGCCGGGCCGAGACCGGCCATCGGTTCGTCGAGCAGCAATACCCGGGGTTCGATCGCCAGCGTCATCGCCAGCTCGAGCTGCCGTTGCTGGCCGTACGAGAGCTGGCCGGCGGTGCGCCCGCGCACGTCGAGCAGGCCGGCGAGGTCCAGGAAGCGATCGGCGGCTTCGACCAGCGACGGCGTGCGCGTGACCGGGCGCCAGAAGCGGAAGTTGTGGCCGCGCACGGCCTGCACCGCCAGCAGCACGTTTTCCAGCACGCTGAATTCGTGCAGCACGGAGGTGATCTGGTACGAGCGGCCCAGCCCGGCATGCGCCCGCGCATGCACGGGCCAGGCGGTGACATCGACGCCGCCCAGCACGATCCGGCCCGCATCGCTGCGCACTTCGCCGTGGATCTGGTTGATCAGCGTCGTCTTGCCGGCGCCGTTGGGGCCGATCACGGCATGCACCTCCCCGGTGGACAGGTCGAGGTCGACCGCGTCGGTGACCAGCAGGGCGCCGTATCGCTTGACGAGCCCGCGCACGGTGAGCAGGGCGCTCATGATGCGGCCACCGCCTCAGTTCCCATGGGCGGCCGGGCGGGCCGGGGACGGTTCCTGCAGGCCGAAGAATTCGACGGCGTTGTCGTGCAGGATGCGCCGGCGCTGCTCGGCCGAAAGAAACCCGGCCGTACCCACGAGCTGGCCGATGCGCTGTTCGCCGAGCGGGAACGGGTAATCCGAGCCCAGCATCACGCGCTCGGGCCCCATCACGTCCACCAGCAGTTTCAGGGCGCCGGGATCGAAGACGATGCCGTCGACGTGAAAGCGCCGCACGTATGCGGAAGGCGGTCGCGGACAGTCCTTGCGCACGATGTCGCGGTTGTGCCAGGCGTTGTCGGCACGCCCCAGCAGATAGGCGAAACTGCCGCCGCCGTGGGCGAAACAGATCTTCAGCGATCCGGGGATGCGCTCCATCGCGCCGGACAGGATCAGCGAGAGCATGCCCAGCTGGGTCTCGGCGGCCATCGCCACGAGCCAGGGCAGCATCCACTTCTTCATGCGCCGGCCGCCCATCATGTCCCAGGGAGGGACGAGCACGGGGATGGCGTGCTCGGCGCAATGGATCAGGAATTCGACGAGATGCTCGTCGTCGAGATCGCGGTCACCGAGGTGGTTGCCGATCTGCACGCCGACGCAGCCGGCGCGTTGGGCGCGCAGCGCTTCGGCGCAGGCGCGCTCGAGGTCCTGCAGCGGCACCTGGGCCAGCGGCTTCAGCCGCGTCGGGTGGTCGGCGCAGAAGGCCACCGCGAGGTCGTTCATGCGCGCCGACCAGTCGACCGCCTTCGCGGTGTCCCAGGCATCGGCGAACATCACCGGCGTGGCGCAGACCAGCTGCATCGCGATGCCCTGGCGGTCGAGTTCCTCGAGCCGGTAGTCCGGGTCCCACAGCGCGCGGTAGACGGGCCTGAACGGGCGCTCGCCGACCATGATCTCGCCGGCGATGCCGTCGGGGCCGACCGCCAGCCAGGGCGCGCGTTCGCCGTCGGCGGCGCGCGCCTCTTCCCGGCTCAGCGCCGGGAAGAAGTGGGCATGCATGTCGATCATCGGTGCGCCGCCTCGGCCAGCGCGTGGTGCCAGGCCTTGAAGTCGCGCCCGGGGTGGATCTCGCCGCATTGCGGACAACGGCGTTCGGCCTCGGAGGTGGTGTAGAAACGGTCGTAGACCGGCGGCAGGTCCGCGACGATGCTTTCCAACTGCATCTCGTAGCGTTTGACGACCGTGCCGCATTTCGCGCAGCTCCATTGCAGCGCGTCGAATTCGCCGGCCGGGCGCTGGCGTTCGATCACCAGGCACAGGCTGCCGGCCTCGGGGCGCTGCGGCGAATGCAGCACATGCGGGGCCATCAGGAACATGTCGCCTTCGCGCAGGTCAACGCGCTCGTAGCGGCCGCGATCCCAGATCAGCAGGAAGGCGTTGCCCTTGAACTGGTAGAAGAATTCCTCGATCGGGTCGTCATGGAAGTCGCTGCGCTGGTTGGGCCCGCCGACGACCGTGATCATGAAATCACCGTCCTTCCAGATCTGCTGGTTGTTGACCGGCGGCTGCAGCAGGTGGGCGTTGTCGGCCAGCCAGCGCTGGAAATTCAGGGGGCGTCCGTATTTGAGTGGCGTCATCGCGTTTCTCCGGGGGTTAGGGCTGCAGCGGCTTGTAGGCCACCGCCTTGATCTCGATCAGCAGATGCGGGTGCGGCAACTGGTGCACCGCGACGGTGGTGCGGGTCGGGCCGTCGTAATCGAAGAACTCGGCCCAGACTTCGTTGTAGCCGCCGAAGTCGTTCATGTTGACGAGGAAGACCTGCGCCTCGACGAGATCGGACAGTGCGGCGCCGGCGCTGGCCAGGATGTCGCGGATGTTCTCGATCACGGCGCGGGTCTGCAGCTGGATGTCGAGCTTCGTGACGCCCATCGCGTCGACCTCGACGCCGACGAAGCTGTTGTCGGGCCTGCGCGAACTGGTGCCCGAGACGAACAGGAAGTCACCGGCGCGCTTGAGATGCGGGAAGCGCCCGCGCGGCGTCGCCTTGCCTGCGACCACCTTGGATGGGTTCACCATGGGCCGCCTCCTCAACGCACGTTGAAAGCCACGCGACCCAGCCCCGAGGCCTCGCCGCCGATCTGGCATTGCACGTGCAAGCCCGGCCGCAGCGGCTCGGCGGCCGCGGCCGCACCGGCCATGATCAGCGAGCCCGCGGGCAGGCTCATCCCCGCCGCATTCAGGAGTCGCGAGGCCTGCACCACCGAACGCAGCGGATGGCCGAGGATGGCCGCGGTCGAGCCGATCTGCACGTCGCGCCCGTCGAACTGCATGCGCACGCCGGCATTGGCCAGGCCGGAGAAATCGCGCGACCAGGCGCCCACCACCAGCCCGGCCGACGAGCAGTTGTCGGCCACGACGGCCTGCAGGCTGAACTTGAAGTCGCGGTAGCGCGAGTCGATGATCTCCATCGCCGGCGCCACCGCCTCGAGGTGATCGGCCGCTTCGAGCGCGGTCAGCGGGGCGTCGATGTCGCGCCGCGTGACGAAGCACAGTTCGGGCTCGACCCGCGGGTGGATGTAGCGCGCCAGGTCGACGATGCCGCCGTCCTCCTCGATCATCGCGTCGGTGAGCAGCCCCCAGATCAGGCTGTCGACGCCCATCTGGATCATCTTCGCGCGGCTCGTGAAGCCGAGCTTCACGCCCTTCATGCGCTCGCCGCGGTCGATGCGGCGCCGGATCGACGCGCGCTGGATCTCGTAGGCCTGGGCCAGCGTGAAGGCGTCGGCCGGGTAGGGATCGACCTCGCGGCGTTCGCGCGCGGCGTCGTCGAGCAGCGCGGCGGCTTGTTCGATGCGGTTCATGCCGCCTCGCTCATCGTCGGCACGGTGGCCTCGGCGGCGCGGGCCGCGGCGTCGCGCCGCCCGAGCATGTCCAGCGCCACGTCGACGATCATGTCCTCCTGCCCGCCGACCATGCGCCTGCGGCCGAGTTCGACCAGGATCTCGAACGCCGACAGGCCGTAGCGCGCCGCCGCCGCCTCGCTGTGGCGCAGGAAGCTCGAGTAGACGCCGGCATAGCCCAGCGCCAGGGTTTCGCGGTCGACCCGCACCGGGCGGTCCTGCAGCGGCCGCACGATGTCCTCGGCGGCGTCGATCAGCTTGCGCACGTCGCAGCCATGGTTCAGGCCCATGCGGTCGACCGCGGCGATGAAGACCTCCAGCGGCGCATTGCCCGCGCCGGCGCCCATGCCGGTCAGGCTGGCGTCGACCCGGTCGCAGCCATGCTCCAGCGCGACCATGCTGTTGGCCACCCCGAGGCTCAGGTTGTGGTGGGCGTGGATGCCGGTCAGCGTCTCGGGCTTGAGCACCTTCTTGAAGGCCTTGAAGCGCGCGGCGATGTCATACATGTTCATCGCGCCGCCGGAGTCGACCACGTAGACGCATTGCGCGCCGTAGCTCTCCATCAGCTGGGCCTGCCGGGCCAGCGCCGCGGGCGGCTTCATGTGGCTCATCATCAGGAAGCCCACCGTGTCCATGCCCAGTTCGCGCGCGTACTCGATGTGCTGGCGCGAGATGTCGGCCTCGGTGCAATGGGTGGCCACCCGCACGATGCGCGCGCCGGCGTCATAGGCCGCGCGCAGGTCGTGCAGCGTGCCGATGCCCGGCAGCAGCAGCGTGGCGACCTTGGCGTGGCTGATCTCGCCGGCCACGGCCGCGATCCATTCGAGGTCGGTGTGGGCGCCGAAGCCGTAATTGAAGCTCGAGCCGCGCAGGCCGTCGCCATGCGCGACCTCGATGCTGTCGACCCGCGCCTGGTCCAGCGCGCGGGCGATGCGCTTGGCGTCGGCCACCGAGTACTGGTGGCGGATGGCGTGCATGCCGTCGCGCAGCGTGACGTCCGAGACGTAGATCTTCTTGCTCGAAGCCTTGGTGGCAGCCTTGCTCATCGCGATTTCCTTCAGGCGTGGGCCGGCGCGCCGGCCAGGCGGCGCGCGGCCATGCGCTCGGCGGTGGCCAGCGCGGCGCTGGTCATGATGTCGAGGTTGCCGGCATACGCCGGCAGGTAATGGGCCGCACCCTCGACCTCGAGCAGCACGGTGACCTTCAGGCCTTGCACCTGGCCCAGGCCGGGCACGTTGATGCGCCGGCTGCCGTCGATGCGCTCGAACTGCACTTCCTGCTTGAGGCGGTAGCCGGGCACGTAGGCGGCGACGTCGGCCACCATCTTCTTGACCGAGGCGGCGATCTCGGCCTCGCTGGCCGCGAGGTCGGCCAGGCAGTAGACGGTGTCGCGCATGATCAGCGGCGGCTCGGCCGGGTTGAGCACGATGATCGCCTTGCCCTGCTCGGCGCCGCCGACTTCGACGATCGCCTTGGAGGTCGTCTCGGTGAATTCGTCGATGTTGGCCCGCGTGCCGGGGCCGGCCGACTTGCTTGCGATCGAGGCAACGATCTCGGCGTAGCGCACCCGGGCCACCCGCGAGACGGCGCGGACCACGGGTATCGTCGCCTGCCCGCCGCAGGTCACCATATTGACGTTGCGCGAGGCGAGGTGCTGTTCGAGGTTCACCACCGGCACGACATAGGGGCCGACCGCCGCCGGGGTCAGGTCGATCAGCTGCTTGCCATGGGCCTTCAGCGCCGCATCGTGGCGGGCATGGGCGCCGGCACTGGTGGCGTCGAAGACGATGCCGATCTCGGCAAAGCCCGGCAGCGCCATCAGCCCGTCCAGGCCTTCGGCGGTGGTCGCCACGCCCAGGCGCCTGGCGCGCGCCAGGCCGTCGGACTTGGGGTCGATGCCGACCATCGCGGCCATCTTCAGGTGGCGCGCGTGGCGCATCACCTTGATCATCAGGTCGGTGCCGATGTTGCCCGAGCCGATGATGGCCACGGGAACGCGGGGTGAGTCTTGCATGGCGTACTCGGTTCTCAAGAGGCGGCGAAGACGGCGCGGACCGCGCCCAGCCCTTCGATGCGGGCGGTGAAGACGTCGCCGGGCTGCACGGCCACCATCGGCCCGAGCGCACCGGTCATCAGCACGTCGCCGGCCAGCAGCGGCGTGCCCATGCGCACCAGCATGTCGGCCAGCCAGACGGCGGCGTTCAGCGGGTTGCCCAGGCAGGCGGCGCCGCCGCCGACCGAGACCGGCTCGCCGCGGCGCTCCATCGCCATGCCGCAGTCGGCGAGGTCGAAGCGGTCCAGCGTCACCGGCCGGGTGCCGAGCACGAACAGGCCCGAAGACGCGTTGTCGGCCACGGTGTCGGCCAGCCGGATGTCCCAATTGGCGATGCGGCTGCCGACCACCTCGATGGCGGGCAGCGCGTAGGCGGTGGCGACTATCAGGTCGGCGACGTTGTGCTTTTCATGGCGCAGGTCGCGGCCGAGCACGAGCGCGATCTCGGCCTCGGCCTTGGGCTGCATCAGCCGCGACCAGGCGATCTCCTGGCCGTCGCCGACGGCCATGTCGTCGAACAGCGCGCCGAAGTCGGGCGAATCGACGCCGAGCTGTCGCTGCACGGCCAGCGAGGTGAGGCCGATCTTGCGGCCAACCAGCCTCGCGCCGGCGTCGAGCCGGCGCCGCGTGATCAACTGCTGCACCGCGTAGGCCGGCCGCAGCAGGTCGCCATCGAGGTCGGCGAGCGCGATCTCGTCGCGTACCGGCCCGATCGGCTTGCCGCTGGTGGCGGCCTGCCACAGGCGATCGGCTATGGCGTGGATGCGTTCGTCCAAGGTGGCGCTCCTGAGGATCATGTCGGCGGTGTCGAACCTCAGAGGGCGAGGCAGATGTTGGTGGTTTCGGAATAGAAATCGAGCGAGTAGCGGCCGCCCTCGCGGCCGATGCCCGAGAGCTTCGAGCCGCCGAATGGCGTGCGCAGGTCGCGCGAGAACCAGGTGTTGACCCAGACGATGCCGACCTGGAACCGCCGCGAGACGCGGTGCGCGCGCGACAGATTGCTCGTCCAGACGCAGCCGGCGAGGCCGTAGGCGCTGTCGTTGACGCGACGTATCACCTCGTCCTCGGTGTCGAAGGGCGCGATGTGGCAGACCGGGCCGAAGACCTCCTCGCGGATGCAGCGGGCGTCGTCGGCCAGGCCGGTCCAGATCGTCGGCTGGACGAAGGCGCCGGCGTCGCGCTCGTCGCCGAAGGTCGGCACGCCGCCGCCGCTGACGACGGTGGCGCCTTCCTGCACCGCCAGCGCGTAATACGACAGCACCTTGTCGCGGTGCTCGTGCGAGATCAGCGAGCCCATGAAGACGCCCTCGTCGTCGGGCCAACCGATCTTCAGCGCCTCGGTGCGGGCCTTCAGCGCGGCGACGAAACGATCGAAGATCGGCCGCTCGACGTAGACCCGTTCGCTGCACAGGCAGACCTGGCCCGAATTCGAGAAGCTCGAACGCACGACGCCCTCGACCGCGGCGTCGAAGTCGGCATCGGCGAAGACCACCGCGGCGTTCTTGCCGCCGAGTTCGAACGAGATCTCCTTCACGCCGTCGGCCACCGCCTTCATGATCGCCGCGCCGGTGCGCGATTCGCCGGTGAAGGTCACGGCGTCAACGCCGGGGTGGCGGGTCATCGCCTCGCCGGCCGAACCGGGGCCGAAGCCGTGCACGAGGTTGAACACGCCCGGCGGCACGCCGGCCTCGTGGAACGCGGCGGCCAGCAGGGTCGCCGAGGCCGGCGTCTCTTCCGACGGCTTGACCACCATCGTGTTGCCGCAGATCAGCGCCGGGCCGGCCTTCCAGGTCATCGACAGCAGCGGCAGGTTCCACGGGCAGATGCTGGCGACGACGCCCAGCGGTTTGCGCACCGTGTAATTCATCAACTCCTGCCCGCTGGCCAGTCGCGTCTCGTAGCAGTCGCCATGGGCGACCTTGCCGAGGTCGGCGAAGGTGCGCAGATTGGCCACGCCGCGGTAGACATCCAGCGTGCGTGCCTGCGCCAGCGGCCGACCGGTGTCGGCCACCTCGGCAGCGACGAATTCGTCGAAGCACCGCTCGATCACGTCGGCGACGCGGTGCAGCCAGCGCGCGCGCTCGTCGACGCCGGCGCGGCCCCAGGGGCCGTCCAGCGCCCGCCGCGCGGCCAGCACCGCGCGGTCGACGAGCGCCGCATCGGCCTCGTGGACCTGGGCCAGCAGACCGCCGTGCAGCGGGCTGATATCGGGAAAGCACCTGCCGGTGGAGACGAACTCGCCGTCGACGTAATTGCGCAATTCGCTCAGCGACGGCGGCAGTTGGAAAGGTTTGGCCAAGTAAGCCTCCAGCAGGCGATGCGCCGCAGTCTAGGTATCCGGGATACTCTTGAATAACGAAAACTTCGACTCTTTGTATAGCCGATGGAAATACCGCCGCGGGCTCAACAGGCCAGGGGCGTGCCGACGCTGCCGCGCTCGAAGAGATGCACGATCGACGCGATCGACTGCGGATTGCGTACATCGGTGCAATCGGCCGGCGTCGCGCCGCACAGGCAGCGCTCGATCGCGCCCCAGGCCTTTGCCCCAGATCTTTGGCATGGGATGTCTGGGACTTGCAGAATGCGCTGCGGCAGACGGTCTTTCAACCCGGCCACGCAAAGTTCGGACAAGATGTGGCGCACCATGCCTTCGTCCAAACTCCCGTCATGGCGCAGCACGACGCAAAGCACGGTGCCTGCGGGACCGCGGCCGGGAGGGCATTCGAATGCGATCGCATCGGCGACCTGGCTCAAACTCTTGACCACTGTGCACATCTCTTCCATGACGACCTCGCTAATGAAGAGCCCGCAAGGGCAGGGAATCCACCGGCACCGCGGGCGCCACCCGGAGGGCCGCTTCGGTCCTCCTGACATCGCCGGCGAATGTTTGTCCAATTCCAATCGGGGTTGAGCAATGGCGACCCGATTGCGATACGGCGGCAACCGCATCGAGGCCCTGCAGATCCTGCAGGCCTTCCAGGAGACCGGTTCTCTGCGCGCGACCGCCGATGCGCTGGCGCGCGTGCCCACGGCATTGACCTATGCGATCCGGAAGATCGAGCGCGACCTGGGCGCGCCGCTTTTCGTCAAATCCGGCCGCGGACTCGACATCAGTGCGACCGGGCTGCGATTGCTCAAGGACGGCAAGGACGTCCTCAACGCACTGACGCTGCTCGAGGAAAAGATCCGCCATCTCGCCCCCGGCGGCCTGCTCGAATTGCGCGTCGTACACGACTCGCTGATCCCGTTCCGAAACCTCATTCCGTTCATCGCCGACCTGGCGAAGGCGCAGCCCTACACGACCATCCATGTCCGCGAGGAAGTCCTGCAGGACACCTGGGAATCGATGGCCGAAGGCAGCGCCGACCTGCTGATCGGTGCCGCCGGCGACGGCTCGCGCAATGTGCGCGTGCATCGGCAGTTGCTTGGGCATATCGAGTTCGCGTTCGTGGCGGCGCCGTCGCATTCGCTGGCGCGCCAGACGCATCCCGTCGACCTCGACACCTGCTATCAGCACATGTCGGTAGTGCCGCGCGAATACCGGCGATCGACGAGGGAGCCGACGCATCTGAAGGCCCAGACGATCGTCACGGTCTCGGGCCTCAGTTCGATGGTGGACCTGATGGTCGCAGGCGCGGCGGCCGGATTCGCGCCGCTGAGTCGCGTCGCGGCGCTGATCGAAACGGGGCAACTCGTCCGTCTCCAGACTAGCGATGCGCTGCCGGCCCGGCCCGTCTATCTCGTCTGGCGCAACGGCCTGCCCCAGCCGTTCATCGATTTCTGCCGAGAATGGTTTGCCTCGGATGCCGGCAAGCTGGCGCTCGAATCCTGCATGCTGTCGCATCGGCCCGGTTGAGGTGCTTGCTGCGCGCACGCCGAAGGCGCTCATCGGGCAAGACCGTCGAAGGGCAAATGCTTGGCCGGAAATTCGAACAGCGAGGCCTCGGCTGGCGGCACGCCGAATTTCGCGCCATCGCTCAGCAGGAAGTCGCCGGCCTGTCTCTGGCAGGTGATCTGGGCATCCTGCAGGCCCTTCACCGCCCCGGTCTGCCAGCGATGAGGATCGGGCGGCAATTCAGGGTGGGCCGCGCGCAGCAGGTCAAAGCGGAACATGCCCGTGTGCGCGCGCCAGCCGCCGGCGATCGACAGCGCGTTCGAGACTTCGTTGTTGACGGTCTTGTCGCCCTTGGCGATCAACAGCGCAATCGGCCGCGCCTTCCCCTGCAGCGGTCGCGCGGAGATGAGCGGCGCGTAGACGAGCGGATTGGCTTTTTCGCCGATCCATTCGTTGCGATCGAACCATTGCTGGAGGTCGAATGCGCCGGCGACGGTATCGGTGAGGACTGCCGCATACTTGCCCGGCATGTTCTCGTCGTAGGCGGAGGGCGAGACGCCGGGCAGGTTGTTGAGGGCCGGTGTGCGCGCGGCGAACATCAGCCCGTAGCCCTGCGCCGGCCTTTGATGGATGCCTCCCATGCGGACCAGATCCGGCCAGGGACCACCGGTCACGAAGAACTCGGCGGCGCGGATGCGCGGCTCCATCGCCGTGAATACCGTGCCGTAGACGCCGCCCAGCGAGGCGCCCGCGTAGAAGATGCGGTCCGGGTCCAGCGTGTTGCGCCCGCTGCCATCGACATCGACGCCGGCGGCGATCATCCGCGTCAACTGCATGAGGTCGACCACGGTCTGCCGCACGCCGTCGCGCAGGTCGATGAGTGAATCGCGCCCCACGGCATTCAATCCGCCATAGCGCGCAAAGCTGCCCTCGGGCGTCCCGAGCAGCCCCTTCATCGCGACCGAGCGCCCGTTGCCCGGAATGCTCGCCAGCGTGCCATCGCGCAGACGCAGGTCGATGTGCGTCAGCGGCCCGCCGCCATGGCCGACCGCATTGATGCCCACCACGGCGACGCCCATCGAAGGCAGCACGGAAGAGAACCCCCAGCCGGCCTGCACGTTCGAATCGCTGTAGCCATGGCCGAAGATCACCACCGGCCAACCCCGCGCGGGCATCGGGCCCGCCGGCAGGAACAGTACGAAGGTGACCTCGTGTTCGCCGCGGACCACGGGCGTGCCGGTGCGCGACGGCAGATCCGGAATCACCCGGTCCGGCGTCAGGTAGTTGGGCGACGCATAGCGGCCGAAGGCGACGCGCGCGGTGGAGCCGGGGACGAGGCTCATCTGCCGCAGATCCACCGGCTCGGTCGAGAAGGCCGGTGCGATGGTGGACTGGCGCACCTCGTCGACCGCGGTCAACGCGGCGACGTCGAACACCGCGCGCCGGCGCGAACCCACGACCTCCGCGATGTCGAAGTCGGCCCTCGGCGGGGCGGAATTCAGCATCTGCGCCCGGATCTTCACGAGGTCCGCGGTGGCGCTCATGGTCGTGAACACGCTCACCGCGACGACGTTAGCCGACGCGGCCTGGATGTCAGCCAGCGCGGACGAGAGTTCACCGGGCCGACCGTCGCGTCCGGCGCCCTTGACCTCCGCCTGGAAATCGGGCGAGCTGACCGGGCCGCCCCGCGCGCCGGCAAGGCCGGACGTCACGACCAGCGCGTAGCGCGTGTGTTCCCGCAGATGCTCGACCGGCTTGACCGACAGGATCTTCCTTTGCGGGTTCCAGATCGCACGGTCGATGCCGATGCGCCGCAGCGTCTTCGCGCCCGAAACCAGATCCTGCAATTCGACGTAGAAGACGTTTGCACTGGTGGCCGTGCGCGGATCGATATCGCCGTCGAAGGGGATCCGGCTCGTGGGATCGAGACTGAAGCCGTCGAGCCGGTTCAACAGGCCGATGTCGGCACAGTCGTCCGGGTGCGTCTTGCAATCCGGGTACGGAAGGTCTACACGCAGGCCCGTCAACTGGTCCGAATCGACCACCGTGTAGCGGTCGCTCGGGAACATCGATGCCATCGGCGCATCGCGTCGACCGAGCAGGTGTACGCCCCCTGACGCCGCGCCGGATGAGCCGGTATCGATCGCGCAACCGGCGAGCCCGACGAGCAGGGCGGGTAGCAGCGCCCGAACAGAGAAAACCATGGCCTTCAAGAACAGTCTCCCAGCGCATTGTCGAAACCCCGGCAGTCGACGCCGACATCGAGGCACGCGGACGCCGGCATGCACCGGCGACAAAGGCACGATTCTTCGACGACGAAGCCGGCGATCAACTAAAAAAACTTGAGCATTCGGACATCAAAGTTCGAGCAATCGTCGGCAGGGCGATCGGGCCGGAAATCGGCCCGAGTCCGCCTCCCAGGTAATTACCGGGATTACCCGTAAGTCGGGTTCGGACGGCGACTTGTTCCAAAGCATAGGTTCATGATGAATTCTCATGGATCTATGATATTTGCTCGCTTGAGCAAATGACTGCAGCGGCAGTGAAATGCGCTCCATCGCAGCGGCTCCAGGCCGCCAAGCGAGACCCGCAACCCGATCCAGGAGCGCCGCAGTGAAGATATCCTCCGAATGGCCATTGGCTCAGCTCGACGAACTGCTGAGCAAGCAGGCGATCACCGAACTGATCAACCAATATCCCCGCGCCCTCGACCGTCTGGACCGTGAGCTCCTGCTGTCGCTGGGGCATGCGGATGCCCGCGTGCAATTCGGCAAGACCGTCTTCGACGACTGGACCAAGTACGTCGACTGGATGATGAAGGCCCATGGCGACATGCTGGGAAACAACCACCGCATGACGAACATCCTGATCCAGGTCGACGGCGATTCGGCCGTCAGCGAGACCAGCGGAACGGCGACGCTGCTGGTCCAGCGCGAGGGGAACGCCGATGAATTCGAGGACCGCTGGATGCACTCGCGCTACCTGGACAAATGGTCGCGCCGGGCCGGACGCTGGGCGCTCGATTCGCGTCTGACGCTCATCGACTACAGGCGCGTCAACATCGTCTCGGCGGCCGATGTGAAAAGCCGCTACCAATGCGGCGCGCGCACCGGCGCCGACGATCCCTCGTACCGCTTGTTCCGTGACGGGGGGCTGGCATCGTGAGGCCGGCCCAATGGCACGCGAACTGCGCAGCATCCTGCTGCGGCGGTCGGCGCAAGTTCCTCACCTCGCTGGCCTCGGTGGGGGCGGCGGCGGCGCTGCCCGGCAGCCCCTGGGTGGCCTCGGCGATCGCGCAAGCCGCGCCGCGCCCGCGCATCGACTTTCACCATCACTTCTTTTCGCCCGCCTGGGTCAAGCTCGTCGCCGGGCAGAACGCCGCCAAGCCCGTGCTGGGCTTCGACAAGTTCCAGAGCTGGACCGTCGCCGGCGATCTCGAGGTGATGGATGAAGGCGGGGTCGAGAAGGCCTATCTGTCGGTGACCCAACCGGGAGTCTGGTTCGGCAACATCGAACAGACCCGCTACGCGGCGCGCGAACTCAACGAGTACGCGGCCAGGCTGAAGGCCGACCACAAGGGGCGCTACGGCACCTTCGCCGTGCTGCCATTGCCGGACATTGACTCGAGCCTGCGCGAGATCGAGTACGCGCTCGACACGCTCAAGGCCGACGGCATCGGCGTGCTGTCGAGCTACGACGACCGCTGGCTCGGCGAGAAGGCCTTCGCCCCGGTATGGGCCGAATTGAATCGCCGCAAGGCCATCGTCTACACCCATGCCACGGCGCCGGGCTGCTGTTCGTGGAACTTCCAGCCGGGAATCCTGCCCACCTTCGTCGAACTTGGCTCCGACTTGGCGCGCGCCATGGTGAGCGTGATCGCCAACGGGACCGCCAACGCGACGCCGGACGTCCGCTACATCTGGTCCCACGGCGGCGGCAGCATCTGGGCGCAGCGCTTCCTGACCGGCATCACGGCCGAGGCCTTGAAGCGCAAGGCTGCGCCCGGATCACCGCTGGCGCAATTCCGGCGCTTCTACTACGACACGGCCGCGGCAGCGGATGCGATCCACATGAACATCCTGAAGATGATCGTGCCGACGACGCAGATCCTGTTCGGATCCGACTTCCCCTGGGTGGATCCGGCACGCATCGCCGCCGGGCTGGAAACGGCCGGCTTGAGCGCCGACGAGTTGAAGGCGATCTACCGCGGCAACGCGAGTCGCGTCCTCGGTCCGGGAGCGGCCTGAACGCCGGTGGGCGGCAAGGCGCCATTCGCCTTGCCGCCGCATGGATTCAATGACACACAACGAATGACCTGCGCGCATTCAACTGCCGAAAGGCCTGGATTGATCACCTCCCACATGCCTGTCGGAGAGGCGCCGAGCCATCCGTCCGAACTCCCCGGTCGCGACGAATTCGTGATCCGCGGCGGCACCGTCATCAGCGGCGATCCGGCGCTGGGCGAGATGAGCGTTGCGGACGTGCATGTCCGCGACGGCGAGATCCTGGCCGTGGGCCCTTCGCTGCATTGTCCGGGCGCCGAACCGATCGACGCGCGCGACATGATCGTGATGCCCGGCTTCGTCGACACGCATTGGCATCTCTGGAACAGCTCGCTGCGTGCCCTCGTGCGCGCCGATGACGCCCAGGAGGGCTACTTCCCGGTCACGCTGAAGCTCGGGCCGCTGTTCTCGCCGGCGGACTCGTACCACTCAGTCTGCCTGGGCCTAGCCGAGGGCCTGCTCAGCGGCATCACGACGGTGCAGAACTGGTCGCACAACACGCGCAGCCCCGCGCACGCCGACGCCGAGATCCAGGCCATGCGCGACATGGGCGTGCGGGGACGATTCGCCTACGGCTGGGGCCAGGAACTGCCGCTGGGCGAGCGGATGAATCTGCAGGACCTCGCGCGCGTGCATCGGGACGCTCTGTGCGACGGCCAGCTGCTGCACCTGGGTGCGGCGGTCAGGACACCGATCTCCAATCCGCGAGGGACCGTTCCCATTGAGGTCGTGACCGCCGAATGCGAAGGGATACGCGCCCTGGGCCTGCCGATCACGATGCACGCCCGCCCGGGTGTGGTCTCGGTCCTGCATCAGCACGGCCTGCTCGGACCCGATCTGCAACTGGTGCATCCGCAGGGGGTGTCGGTCGAAGAGCGCAAGTTGCTCGCCGAGCATGGCACGACGTTCACCTGTTCACCCGTGATCGAGATGCATTACGCCCAGGCCGCCCGGGGCGAGATCCAGTTCCACGAACTCGAAGTCGCCGGCGTGCACCAGAGCCTTTCGGTCGACAGCTCGGCCGCTTCGGCGAATGCGGACTTCTTCAGCTGCATGCGCGCCTTGCTCTGGTCGCACAAGCAGCGCTTCGGGGCCGGCACGCCGATGACGCCGCGACGCCTGCTCGAGCTGGCCACCATCGATGGCGCACGCGATCTGGGTATCGACGGCATCACCGGGTCGCTGAAGCCGGGCAAGCGCGCCGACATCATCCTCGTGCGCGCCAACGACGCCAATACCGGTCCGATGATCGACCCGGCATTCGCGCTCGTGTATTCCGCGCAACCCGGCAATGTCGACACCGTGATGGTCGACGGCCGCGTCCTCGTCCGGCGCGGGCGACTGGTCGCGGCCCAGGTCGCCGATCTCGTTGCGGCGGCTCGCACCTCGATAGCCCAGATCTCCGCGCGTGCCGCCTCGGGCATGCGCGTCCTGCCCTGCTGACCGACCGAAGCATCCCGAACCGTTCACACGATCTCACAGGAGAGAACCAGCATGAAACGCACCATCCTCGCGGCCGCCACGTTGGCGATCGCCTCGTTCGCGAACCTGGCCCATGCGGCCGACTACATGTCGCAGAACGAGCGCATCAAGGGCCGCTCGTATTCGCCGGCCGTCGTCACCGAGGGTGGCCGCATCGTCTGGCTGGCCGGCGAGTCGGCGACGACGGACCTGCAGGGCAAGGACATCAAGGGCGACATGGAAGCGCAGACCCGGACCGTCTTCGCGCTGATCGAGCAGACCCTGAAGCGCGCCGGCGGCAGCATGAAGGACATCGTCAGCCTGACGGCGTACATGACCGACCCGCGCAACGGGCCGACCTATTCCAAGATCCGCGGCGAGCAGTTTCCGGACAAGAACTACCCAGCCAGTGCCCAGATCACGATCTCGAACCTGGCGGTGCCCGGCATGTTGATCGAGATCCATGCGATCGCCGTGATCAACGACAAGTGCTCCAAGCCGCAGCCCTGCATTCCGCCCGGCAATTGATGCCCGGATCCCTTCAGTTCCTGAGTTCCTTGCAAAACCGTTCGATGCAATCGCAGAAATCCTGGGCTCCGGGCGACAGCGATTTGCCGGCGCGTGAAACGAGCTCCACATGACGATAGACGATCGGATCGTGCAGCACCCGGAAGCGGACGTCGTTCGAGCGCAGGAGCGCGGCGACATAGGCCGGAACGACGGTGATGCCCAGGCCGGCCTCGGCCAATCCCACCGCCGTGCCGAGCTGGTTCACCTCGAATTTGGGTTTCAGCGCGACGCCGGCCTGATGGAGAAAGGGATCGACCAAGGCGCGGAAGCCCGTGGCATGCGACATGGCGATGAAGGGTTGCTCGGCCAGATCGGCCCAGACGAGATTGCGGCTGCGCTTGGCCAGCGGCCAGGCGCTGGGCACCATCGCGCCCAGGCGATGACGCAGCATCTCCACGCGCTGCAACTCGGGGTCGGCACCCGGGAAGACGCCGAATCCGATGTCGATGTCGCCGCTCTTGACATGACGGAGTATCTGCTCGGTGGGCAAGTCGATCAGCCGCACCGTGATTCCCGGATGGGTTTCCTGGAACCGGGCGATCGTCTTCGGCAGCAGGGCGCCGGCGAGCAGCGGCGTGGCGCCCACGGTGACCCGGCCGCGCCGCCTCTGCACCAGATCCTGTGCGTTGAGCACGGCAAGAGACAGGTCGGCCAGCACGCGCTCCGCGGCGAGCAGAAATTCCTCGCCGGCCGCCGTCAGCGACGTCTGCCGCGTCGTGCGATCGAGCATCTGGATGCCCAGCTGACTCTCGAGTTCCCGCACCAGCAAGCTGGTTGCGGACTGGGTCAGATGCAGTTTCGTCGAGGCCGCCGTGAAACCACCGCTGTGCGCCACCTCGACGAAAGCGCGCAGCTGCCGCAGCGTGATGTTGGCGACAGGCATGGCGCGTGGTCTATGAGCGGGCAAGGGGTTACTCCGATGGATTTGCAGGCGCAGGCGAGACGTTATTCCAACGCGGGCAGCCGCCCAAAACAGTATTGCATGAACCGCACCGGAGTGTAGCGATGAATACCCAAGGACTTCCAGCGACCGATCCGCAGGCCCTGCTCGAGGCCGTGCTGGCCAGCAATTCGAAAACCGCGAATTCGCGACTGAAGCAGATTCTCGATTCGGCCATCAGGCATCTGCATGCCTTTGCCGTCGAAGCCGATCTCACGCCGGCCGAACTGGATATCGGCCTCGACTTCCTCGTGGCGATCGGCAAGGCCAGCGGGCCGAAGAAGCACGAGGGAATCTTGCTTGCCGACATACTCGGCGTGGCCACCCTGGTCCAATTGCGCAATGCGCGTCTGGCGCTGGCCGAAGGTGGCACCGAGCCGGCGCTGGTCGGGCCATTCTGGCGTGCCCATCAGCCGCGGCGTGCCGATGGGGAGTGCATCGCCAGCGCCGACACCCCCGGACCCCGACTGACGGTGCGCGGACGCGTGACCTCGCTCGACGGCAAGCCATTGGCCGGCGCACGCGTCGAAACCTGGCAGGCTTCTCCCAAGGGCCTGTACGAGAACCAGGATGAGCAGCAGCCGTCGATGAATCTGCGGGGCCGCTTCGAGACCGATGCCGATGGGCGATTCAGCTTCGTCAGCGTCCGCCCTGCGGGATATCCCGTGCCGGTCGACGGTCCCTGTGGCGAACTTCTCGCCGCACAGGGCCGGCACATCCTGCGGCCGGCCCATCTTCACTTCCTGGTCGTTGCCGAGGGCCATCGCGTCCTGGCCACGCAATTCTTCGACAGCGAGGATCCGCATGTGCACGACGACGTCGTCTTCGGTGCCGTGGGATCGTTGCTGAAGACCTTCGAGTCCGACGGGCAGGGCGGCTTTGCGATCGACGTCGAACTGCGCTTGCAGCGCGGCGAGACCAAGCTCCCGAAGTGCCCCTTGCCATGACGTCGCCGTCCGCGGAATCCGCCGTCATGTCTTTCGCCCCGCGCGACACGCTGGAAGGTCAGCTCGCCGTGGTGACCGGCGGCACCGGTGCGATCGGCCTGGCCTGTGCGCAGCGCCTCGCGCGGCTCGGGGCGCGGGTGGTCCTGCTGCAGCGGCAGGCGCCCGAGCAGGCCGCCGAGGCGCTGCGTCAACTCGCAGGCGGCGGGCATTTCGCGGTCAGCGCCTCGGTGATCGACAGCGCATCGCTGCACGAGGCGGCTCGATACGTCCATGCGAAGGCCGGCAATCCGAGCATTCTGGTCAATTGCGCCGGGTTCACGAAGTCGGTCGCGGCGTCGGACCTCGAGGCACTTGGCGACGCGCTCATCGATGACATCTTCGCGACGAACTGGCGCGGCACCTTCGCCTCGATCCGCGCGTTTGCCCCGCTGCTCAAGGCCACGGGCGACGCCGTCGTCGTGAATGTCTCGTCGATCGCAGCATTCACCGGTCTGGGCAGCAATCTCGCCTATGCGGCTGCCAAGGCGGGCACCGACGCGCTGAGCAAGGCCTTGGCGAAGACGCTGGCCCCGGAAGTGCGCGTGCTGGCGGTGTCGCCCGGGATCGTGGACACGCATTTCGTACCCGGCCGCGATGCCTCCTTCAATGAGCGCGTCGGCAAGACCATCCCGTTGCGCAGGGTGGGTACGGCAGACGATGTGGCCGCGGCAGTGACCGCTTGCTGCACGTCGCTGCGATACGCCACCGGCAGCGTCATCGTGGTCGATGGCGGTCGGCACCTTGGCTCCTGATCGGGACGCGGCGAGATGAAGACACCCACCATCCTGACCTGCGCCGTGACCGGCAATCTGACGACGCCCGAGCAGACACCCTATCTGCCGATCACGCCGACCCACATCGCAGAGGCCTGCCTCGAGGCCGCGGATGCCGGCGCGGCGGCGGTGCACATCCACGTGCGCGATCCGAAGACGGGACGCCCGTCGATGGACCTGGCCTTGTATGCGGAAGTCGTGGAGCAGCTGCGGCGTCATCGCCCCGAACTGATCATCAACCTGACGACCGGCCCCGGTGGTCGGTTCGTGCCGGGCGCCGAGGATCCCAAGGTCTATGCCGCGTCGACCACCTTGATGCGCCCCGAGGCGCGTGTCGAACACATCGTGGCACTGCGGCCCGATGTCTGCTCGCTGGACTTGAACACGATGAATTCGGGCGACGTCGTGGTGATGAACACGCCCTCGAGCGTGAAGCGCATGGCCCGATTGATCCGCGAAGCGGGCACCCTGCCTGAATTGGAATGTTTCGATACCGGTGATGTGATGCTGGCCAGGCAATTGATCGCCGAAGGCGTCCTCGAAGGGCCGGGCCTCTATACCTTCGTGATGGGCGTGCGCTACGCGCTGCCCTACGGCACCGAGGCGATGCTGTTGGCGCGCCTGCTGATTGACGTCGGCGCCCAGTGGTCGGCCTTCGCCGTCGGACGCCATGCATTCGAGGCCTGCGCCCAGGCGCACCTGCTCGGCGGCAACGTCCGTGTCGGTCTCGAGGACACGATTTATTTATCTCGGGGCCTGCTGGCCCGCAACAACGGCGAACTGGTGACCAAGGCCAGAAGGCTGATCGAGGACCTGGGCGGCTCGCTGGCCACCCCGACCGAGGCGCGCGCCCGCTGGAAGCTGCGACCGAGCAATCAGGCGCCCGTTGGGCAGCACCCGCCGTCGGCCAACTGAAACAAGGAATGGATGCCGTGACGCAACAGAGAGCCCAGCAGGGCAAGGCCCTAAGACTGCATCGCGCCGCCGCCGGCGCAGAACATCTGAGCCCGGAGATCGTCGAGATCGAAGTGCCGGTGGCGCCCGAGGGTTGCGCCGTCGTGGCGGTCGAGGCGGCTGCCGTGAACGTCAGCGATGTCAAGGCGGCCCTGGGCATGATGCCGAATGCCGTGTGGCCCCGCACGCCGGGGCGCGACTTCGCCGGCACCGTCGTCGCTGGACCGCAGGACTGGCTCGGCGCCGGGGTCTGGGGCACCGGGGGCGACCTGGGGATCACCCGCGACGGCACGCATGCCAGCTTTCTCACGCTGCCGCTGGACGCCCTCAGCCGCCGCCCGCCCACCGTCTCCGCCATCGAGGCGGCAGCGGTCGGCGTGCCTTTCGTCACCGCCTTCGAAGGACTGCGTCGCGCGCAGTTGGCGGGACGCGGACAGACGGTGCTCGTGTTCGGGGCCAACGGCAAGGTCGGCCAGGCCGCGGTGCAACTCGCGACCCGCGCCGGCGCCAAGGTCGTCGCGGTCGACCGCATGGCCGGGCGTTACGTCGGCCATGCCTCGTCGGGCGTGGAACTCATCGAGGCGGAGCGCAAGGACCTTGCGGCCGATCTGCTGGACGCCTGCGGCGGCAAGGGCGCGGACATCGTCTTCAACACCGTCGGCTCACCCTATTTCGCCGTCGCGTTGTCCAGCCTGGCGATCGGCGGCACGCAGATCCTGATCTCGACGATCGAACGCACGGTGCCGTTCGATATCCTGGCCTTCTATCGCCGGAATCATCAACTGCTCGGCGTCGACACGCTGAAGATCCCGGCCGGCCGCTGCGCGCAGATCCTGAGCGAATTGAGGCCGGGCTTCGACGACGGCAGCCTGAAGCCGTTCGAAGTCGACGCCACCGCACTCCTGCCACTGGACCAGGCGGTCGCGGCCTACCGGCGCGTGCTCGAGGGCAGTCTCGCGCGTGTCGTCTTCACCTTCTGAGGCGCAGCCATGCACGTCGTGAGATTCGATCGGGCGCCGGCCTATGCCGCGGACGGCCATTTCGGCATGGTCATGCATTACCTGCAAGGGCGTGATGCGGGATACACCGAGCATGTCTGGGTCGGTCATTCGGTCGTCGCCCCCGAAGGCGGGACCACGGCCAAGGCCTCGCCGTTCGAGAAGGTCTATGTCGTTCTCGCGGGAGAGCTGGAGATCACCGGTGGCGCCGGCGACCGGCGCACGACCGTGACGCTGGGCCCACTGGACAGTTGCCGCATCGAACCCGGCGAGGAGCGGCAACTTCTGAACCGGGGCTCGGTTCCGGCGTCCTTGCTGCTCATCATGGCCACCAAGCCGGCCCCGGGTTGAGGCGATCCTTTCTTTCGCTCATCCGTTTACGAACCCATTGCAAGCCATTCGCATTCATCAATCACAGGCAATTACCAGGAGACTCGAATCATGAAGAAATCTATGACACTTGCGCTGGCTCTGCTCTCATTCAGCGGGCTTGCATCGGCTCAGTCGTCGGTCACGGTATTCGGCGTCGTGGATATTCCCGTCAGCCGCTATACGGTTTCGGGAGGGCAACGATGGACCGGCGAGGGGATGTCGGGCCTGGGCAACAGTCGCCTCGGCTTTCGCGGCAGTGAGGACCTGGGTGGCGGCATGCGCGCCTCGTTCTGGCTCGAGGGAGGCTTCAATCCGCCCGATGGCACCGCCGGAAGCGGCTTCGCCTTTACCCGCCGCTCGACACTCAGCCTGACCGGCAGCTGGGGGGAAATCCGACTCGGACGCGACTACACACCGAAGTTCCTGATCGACGGCTGGTTCGATCCGTTCTGGGGCACGGGCATCGGCGAACAGGTGATCATGATCGCCGGCACGACCGGTACATCGCCCGGGCGACAGCAGTGGGCCACCGGCTTCGGCGCCAACTATCCGACGTCCCTGCGGTCCAGCAACATGATCGGCTACTTCCTGCCCGGGGGGCTCGGAGGCTTCTATGGCCAATTCCAGTTCGCGCCGGCCGAACAGACGGCACCGGGCAGCAAACAGGGCCAGTTCATGGGTACGCTGCTGGGCTACCGGTCCGGGCCCTTGAATGTCTCGATGGGATACAACAAGACGATGGGGGCGAACCCGGTGACCGCGGCCGCTCCGACCATCACGACCGTGAATCTGGCCAGCACCTACAAGTTCTCCTTCGGCACGCTCTTCGACGAGCTCTCGTACGAAACCTATGCGCGCCCGACCTCAAAGAACACCAGCCGTGGCTACCTCGTCGGATTCATCGCCCCGGTGGGCGCTCTCGACCTGAAGGCCTCGTATTCGACCGTTCGCATCGACCTGGGCGGAACGCCCACGGCCTCCAAGGTCGCCTTGGGCTTCGTCTACAACCTGTCGAAGTCGACGGCACTGTATGGAACGGCGGCGAGCACGAGGAACCAGAGCGGCGCCTTGCTGACCGTCAGCCCCTACGTCACGGGCATCGCGAATGCCACGTCGTCGGGTTACGAGGCCGGCATCAACAAGCGGTTCTGAGCCATGGCGCGCTCCCGCCATGCGGCGGCCGGAGCGGTGCGAGCGGATGGCCGGCCGCTGGGATCCGGCGGCCTGCTGGAATCATTGACGAAGAAGGGATGAAGATGAACAACTGCATACGAAAGCTGCTCCTGGGCTGCGGCCTGATCATGGTCGCGGCGGGCGCGATGGCACAGGTCAAGATCGGATTTCTGGGCACGCTCTCCGGTCCGGGTGCCGCGTTGGGACAGGACCAGTACGATGCCTTCATGCTGGCCGTCGAGCAGCATGGCGGCAAGCTCGGCGGTGTGCCGATCGAAGTGATCAAGGAAGATGATCAGTTCAAGCCGGACATCGGTCTTCAGCTGGCGCAGAAGCTGGTGCAGCGGGACAATGTCTCGTTCATCACCGGGCTCACGTTCTCCAACGTCATGATGGCCGTGCACAAGCCAATCACCGACGCCCGGGTCTTCCTGATCGGATCCGTGGCCGGTCCGTCACCCATCGCGGGGGCGCAGTGCTCGCCCTATTTCTTTTCAACGTCCTGGGTGAACGATGACCTGGCCGAGAGCGGCGGGCAACTGGTGACCGACCTGGGGTTCAAGCGCGTGTTCGTGATGGTGCCCGATTTCCAGGCCGGACGAGATGCCGTCGAGGG
The DNA here is from genome assembly GCA_018971105.1 of Burkholderiales bacterium. Classification (GTDB taxonomy): domain Bacteria; phylum Pseudomonadota; class Gammaproteobacteria; order Burkholderiales; family Burkholderiaceae_C; genus Rubrivivax. Next base: position 22,234 of record JAGWVB010000001.1, on the reverse strand, counting down.
GTTCAAGCGCAACTTCAAGGGTACGGTCATCCAGGAGGTGCACACGCAACTCAATCAACCGGACTATTCCGCCGAACTGGCGCAACTTCAGGCCGCCAAGCCCGATGCCGTCTATGTCTTCTACCCCGGCGCCATGGGCATCAACTTCGTCAAGCAGTACCGGCAGGCCGGCCTGCTGGGTCGGATCCCGCTGGTATCGGTCGCCACGCTCGACGGCATCACGCTGCCTGCCCTGAAGGCGCTGGCCGCGGGTGCCATCACCGCCGCACCGTATTCGCCGGACCTCGATGTCCCCGAGAACAAGCAGTTCGTGGCAGCCTTCGAGAAGAAGTTCGGTCGGGTGCCCTCGCTCTACGCGGCGCATTCCTACGATGCGGCCAATCTGATCGACTCGGCCTTGACCAGGACGAAGGGCAATGTGGCCGACAAGAATGCCTTGCGCGCGGCGCTCAAGCAAGCGGGCTTCAAGTCGGTGCGCGGGTCATTCAGCTTCCGCAGCAACCAGTTCCCCGAGGCTGGATTCTTCCGCGTCGACGTGGCCAAGGACGGCAACGGTGGTTCGCTGCAGACGAAGGGCAGGATCGTCGCGAAGAATCACAGCAATCTTGCCGCCCAGTGCAAGATGGAATGAGGACCGGCGTCCGCCCTGAGCGCGGGCTGCAACCCGGTGCCGTGGAATTGCGATGAACGTTTCACTACTCACGATCCAGCTTCTGAACGGGTTTCAGCTCGGCATGCTGCTGTTTCTCATGGCGGCTGGATTGACCCTGGTGTTCGGCATCATGAATTTCGTGAACCTGGCGCATGGTTCGCTCTATATGGCGGGTGGATACCTTGCGGCGGTGGTGTTTGGCAAGACCGCGTCGTTCGGGTGGGCGGTCGCGGCGGCCACCTTCGGTCTTCTGCTGCTGGGGGCCGCGCTCGATCGCGCGGCCTTCGTACACCTGCAGGCGAGAAGGCCGCTCGATCAGGTGCTGGCAACCTTCGGCGTGATCCTGTTCTCCAATTCGGCGGTACGGTATTTCTGGGGTGGTTCGCCGCTCTATATGGACGCACCGGACTGGCTCTCGGGTGCGGTGGACTTGATGGGATACAGCTATCCCGTCTACCGGATAGCGATCATCGTCGTCGGTGCATCGGTGGCGCTGGGCCTGCATGTCCTGATCGACCGGACCCGCATCGGCATGCTGATCCGCGCCGGGGCGAGCAATCGGCAGATGGTGCAGGCGCTGGGCATCAATATCGGTTGGCTGAATACCTTCATATTCGCGCTGGGTGCCGCACTGGCCGGGCTTGCCGGCGCTGTCTCCGGGCCCGTCATCTCGATCCAACCGGGCATGGGGGAGCCGGTGCTCATACTGACGCTGATCGTCATCGTGATCGGAGGCATCGGATCGATTCGGGGTGCCTTGTTCGGCGCGCTCATCGTCGGCGTGGTCGACACGCTGGGACGGGGTTTGATGCCGGTGCTGTTGGCGCAATTCGGCGGGTCGGGATTGGCTTCGTCCGCCGCACCGGCAATTGCGTCGGTGGGTGTCTACGTGCTGATGGCCGCCGTCCTCGCGTTCAGGCCGCAGGGTTTTTTTCCGGTCCGCAAGACATGACGCCGGCCCCGGTTTCCGCTCGCGACGCCCGGTCCGGGCGCTGGCAGTTGTCGGCACGTACGCTGGCCGCCGGACTCCTCGCGCTGGGTATCGTGCTCGTGCCGTTGTATTCGGTGCTGTTCGATGATGCCTATACCTTGACTCTCGCCTCGCGAATTCTCGTGTTTGCGCTGGCTGCCGTCGGGTTGAATGTGCTGCTGGGCTTTGGAGGGCTGGTGAGCCTGGGCCACGCACTCTATCTGGGCCTGGGCGCCTATACGGTCATGCTGGCGCATGTCGCCGGAATCGACTCGGGCTGGACCCAGCTGGCGATCATGGGCGCCGTGGTTCTCTTCGTCGCGGTGATCGTCGGCTGGGTCGCGCTGCGCACGTCCGGCATCGGTTTCATCATGATCACGCTGGCCTTCTCCCAGCTCTTCTACTATGTGTTCGTCAGCCTCAAGGGGTACGGCGGCGAGGACGGGATGCGCCTGCAGCAACCGAGTCAGTTCGGTCGCTTGAGCGGCAATGGCGTGGCGCTGTACATCTGCCTGGCGGTGACGCTGGCGGCGGCGGTATATGCGGCGCGCCGGTTGGCGGCGTCACGCTTCGGCCTCGTCCTGCGCGGTGCGCGTATCAACGAACGCCGTGTCACGGCGGTGGGCACGTCTCCTATGCTTTATCGGCTGACGGCATACGTGATGTCGGCGTTGATCTGCGGCGTTGCGGGATTCTTTCTGGCCAACCTCACCGGTTTCGTTTCGCCCGCCTACCTCGACTGGACCGTTTCCGGCGAGCTGATCGTCATCGTCGTCCTGGGCGGCGTGGGGTCGATCGGCGGCCCCATTGCGGGCGCGGTCGTGCTCCTGCTGGTCGAAGAGGTCCTGAAGTCATGGACCGAGTTCTGGCCGATGATCGAGGGGCCGTTGATCATTCTGGCGGTGCTGGGCATGGAGCGCGGACTCTGGGGCCTGCTGGCGGAGCACCGTTGGCCGGCTGTCGAGAAGGAGCCGCGTGCTTGTCGCGAATGAAGCCCGTGATCTGCACCGCCGGCGATCCACCCGGCAACACGACGCCGAGTCGGTCCGCGCAGAGGGCCGAACGCTTAAGGTCCCGGCCATCTCGATGTCCAAGGACGGTGCCATGGCGCACCGCCGGCGGCTGAACTCGCGGCCTCGGCCGCGACATGCGATGTTCGCCAAAGGCGTCGACGCTGGTCGACTTCGATCGATGCCTCGGCAGCACAATTGAAGTTCCCGCCGGCAACTTTATTCCGGCGCATGCAGGCCATAGACTGATCGGGTCGATCGCGTCGATCGTACCGGCGGTAGTTGCGGCGGACTTGAAGACGCGGGAGTCTCGCGCGCGGGTTTGCCGGCATGGCGGCGGCTCGATCTCGCCGTTCGGTGGGTCGAATGGGGCGGGGCAATCGCTCTTGCAGACGTGGCGCTGACCATGTCCTGCGACCCGCGCCGGCGATTGCCCGGTCCGCCATGAGTTCAAGTCGCTGCCCGACAGACATTCGGGCGCGAACGACCCCAGCGCGGTGCGCTGATCAACCCAGGAGCCTCAACATGACCATGCAGATCGACCGCTTTCATCACGTCGCCTACCGGTGCAGGGATTCCAAGGAAACGGTCCACTGGTACAAGAAGATGCTGAACATGGACTTCGTTCTGGCCATCGCCGAGGATCAGGTGCCCTCGACCAGGGATCCGGATCCCTATATGCACATCTTCCTCGATGCGGGCGCAGGCAACGTGCTGGCCTTCTTCGAACTTCCGACCAAGCCACCGATGGGCCGCGATCCGAACACGCCGGAGTGGGTGCAGCACATCGCCTTCAAGGTCAAGGATCGCGCCACGCTGCTCGAGTACCGAGCCCACCTGGAATCCCAGGGAGTCGAAGTGCTCGGTGTGACCGATCATGGCGCCTTTCATTCGATCTATTTCTTCGATCCCAACGGGCATCGTCTCGAACTGGCCTGTCCCGACCCCGACGAGGCAGCGATCCTCAAGCGCATGGATGAGGTCAAGTGGCCGATGCTCGAGGAATGGAGCCAGACCAAGCGCGCGCCGCGTCACGCCGCCTTTCTGCACGAAAGGGAATTCAAGAACTGAAACGCCGCGGCGCCACGCTTGGCCTCAGTCCTGACCCAGTTCGCGGATGAGAAAGTCGAGGAAACCGCGAAGTATCGGCGGTTGGTGGGGCCGGCTCGGATAGACGGCGGAGACGGGCTGTCCAGGCGGGCAGTAGTCCGCAAGGACCTCGACGAGCCTGCCTGCGCGTATTTCATCGTCGACAGTGAAATCGAGCAGGCGGCTCAACCCCGCCCCATTGAGCGTGGCCGTCATGGCCGCGATCGGGTGATCGAATTCGAGCTGCGAGGACGACGGCACTTCGCTGGACTTTCCCTCAGCGACGAATTCCCAGGCGATGGGTCGACCGGTGTCGGGAAGCACCAGATCGACGCAGCGGTGCGCACGCAGGTCATCGGGGTGCCGCGGAGTACCGTGCTCGTTCAGATACGCCGGCGACCCCACGACGCGATAGCGCGCTTCATGCAGGGGTCTGGCGATCAGTCGCGACTCGGCGATGTGGCCGATCCGTATCGAAAGGTCGAAATCGTCGGCGGCAAAGTCGGCCACCGCGTTGCTCAAATTGACGAAGAGTCGGATCTTCCCGTCATGCAGTTCGAGGTACTTTGGAATCAGGGGGACCACACACTTGATCGCATAGCTGAACGGCAAGCTGACGCGCAAGAGGCCCGACGGATCGGCTTGCCCCTGGCGGAGTTCCTGTTCACGCTGCTCGATCTGCGCGAGCGCCTGCCGACAGGTCTCGTAATAGGCGCGGCCGGCTTCCGTCAGGCGTATGGCCCGCGTCGTGCGGTGAAACAGGTCGACGCCGAGACGATTCTCGAGCCGACGCACGGCCTTGCTGATGGCCGATGGCGTCGTGCCGAGCGCCCGGGCGGCGGCGGTGAAACTCAGCTTGTCGGCAGCCCGGCAGAACATCTCGGTCGTGTTGAGCGTCGCGACATCGGAATTTCTCATCTCGGGTGCCTCATCTTGGCGGCATGTCCTTCGCCGATTCGCCCCGGCTCACTCGAGGGCGCCGCCTTCGAGCATGGGCAGTGGAGATGGCCTGTCCAGCACGGAGTTGCGGCGGGCGGAGACCCCGACCGTGGCGAGCTGGGTCGCTGACCGCTCCATCGTGAGGCCATGTTGTTCATTCGCCGTAGCGGGGGCGATGCGCGTGGGCCATGGCGCGACGCCGGCGCGTCAGGTCGATCACGACCCGGCCTCCAAGGACAGCCATGCAAACGACTCTAGCGACAGCGGGATGTCGAGGCAAGTGGCCGATCCGACCCAACGATAAACAGAACTTATGGATGCCGCGCGCGGCGCCTTTCTCGCCGCGGCCGAATTGGCGCTGGCGAACGATGGAACCGCGGCGGCAGGAGCAAGTGCAGGCAAGCGCCGAATTTGTGCCTCGCAGGCCAGAATGTTGTGCCATCGCTGGGCTTCTACCGCCCTTGAACTGCGCATAGAGTGGGCGGCAGCATGTCTACCGTCACGAAAGCAATCGACATTCCTGCGCTGATCGACTCGAACAGAGTCAGCGGGTCGCAGATCCTGATCCTGATCATGGTCGGCATTACCGTCGTCATGGACGGATTCGATGTCCAGGCCATGGGCTACGTGGCCCCCGCCATCATCAAGGAATGGGGTGTCAGCAAAGCCAACTTGGGCCCGGTGTTCGGCGCCGGATTGTTCGGCATGCTCGTCGGCTCACTCACCCTGAGCGTGCTGGCCGACAAGATCGGTCGCCGACCGGTGCTGATCTGGGCCACGATCTTCTTTGCCATCTGCATGCTCGTGACGGCCCATGTGGGCACCATCCGCGAGCTCATGATCCTGCGCTTCATCACCGGCCTGGGCCTGGGCGCGATCATGCCCAATGCGATGGCACTGGCGGGCGAATTCAGCCCGAAGCGCAAGAAGGTCACGCTGATGATGCTGGTCTCCTGTGGCTTCACCGTCGGGGCGGTGCTGGGTGGCCTCCTGTCGGCGGCCATGATTCCGGCCTTCGGCTGGCAATCGGTCTTCTACCTCGGCGGCGTGTTTCCGCTGCTGCTGGCCGTGCTGATGTACTTCTTCGTGCCCGAATCGATGCAGTTCCTGGTTCTCAAGGGCAAGCGGCTGGACAGCGTGGCGGCGACGCTGCGCAGGATCGACAGCAGCGTGCAGATCGACGGCCAGACACGTTACGTCGTTCCCGAAGCCGGGCAGGCCGGGGCACCGGTGATCGAGTTGTTCCGCGAAGGCCGCAGGACGACGACCGTGCTGCTGTGGGTCGTGAACTTCATGAACCTGTTGAACCTGTATTTCCTGTCGAATTGGCTGCCGACGATCGTGACCAGCGCAGGCCTGGCGCCGACGACGGCGGTGCTGGTGGGGACGGCGTTGCAGGTGGGCGGCGTGGCGGGCACGCTGCTGATGGGCCCGGTGATCGATCGCGTCGGCTTCTACAAGGTCCTCGTGCCTTCGTTCCTGCTCGCCGCGGTCACGATTGTCACGATGGGTCAGCCGGGGGTGGGCTTGCCGACGCTGTTCCTGGTCGTGGTGGTCACCGGCTTTTGCATCATCGGCGGACAACCGGCGGTCAACGCCCTGGCCGCTACCTACTATCCCACGGCTTTGCGCTCGACGGGTGTCGGCTGGAGTCTCGGTGTCGGCCGCATCGGCTCCATCGTCGGCCCCGTCCTCGCCGGGGAACTCATACGCCGCAATTGGCCCACCGGCCACATCTTCATGGCGATGGCGGTGCCGACCGTCGTCTCGGCGCTGATGCTGGTCCTGATCGCCCTGAACAATCGACACACCGCCGTGGATCTCCGCGGCGATGGCACGCTCACCCATTGACGCGCCTTGCGCTGCGGCCCCGGCGCGGCCGATGCAACACGCCCCATCCAATTGCAAACCGAATGAACATCGCGCTGGAAACCTCGGCATGGCAGAACTGAACGAGACTCATGACCCGGCGCTTTCGAGTTGGGTCGATTCCGCCAACGGTGGCGCCAGCGACTTCCCGGTCCAGAACCTGCCTTTCGGCGTCTTCCGACGTCTGGGATCCCAGGAGGCCTGGCGCGGCGGCGTCGCCATCGGCGATCAGATCCTCGATCTGGGTGCCGCCCACGCGGCCGGCGTGTTCTCGGCCGAATCGGCACGCGCTGCCGCGGCCTGCACCCAGACCAGCCTCAACGCCTACATGGCGATGGGTCCGGCGGCCTGGTCTGCGCTGCGCCTGGCCCTGTCGCGCGCCTTGCGCAAGGGCTCTGCCCAGACCGAGCGCTTGCGCGGCTGCCTCGTCGCGCAGGCGCAGGCCGAGTACGCGGTGCCGGCGCGCATCGGCGACTACACCGACTTCTACACCTCGATCCATCACGCCACCAGCGTCGGCAGGCTGTACCGACCGGACCACCCGCTGCTGCCCAACTACAAGTGGGTGCCGATCGGCTACCACGGCAGGGCCTCGTCGATCGGCGTCTCCGGCCTGGGCTACGCACGACCGCGTGGGCAGATCCTGCGCGCCGGCGCCACGGCCCCCGAACTCGCGCCCAGCGAGCGCATGGACTACGAACTCGAGATCGCCGTCTTCATCGGCCGCGGCAACGAGCTCGGCCGGCCAATCCCGGTTGCGCAAGCCGAGTCGCATGTCTTCGGGCTTGCGCTCTTCAACGATTGGTCGGCGCGAGACTTCCAGTCGTGGGAATACCAGCCGCTCGGGCCCTTCCTTTCGAAGAACTTCGCGAGCACCTTGTCGCCCTGGATCGTGACGATGGAGGCGCTCGCCCCTTACCGCAAGGCCTGGACGCGGCCGCCCGAAGACCCACAGCCCCTGCCTTACCTGGACGCACCCGGGCTGCGCGAGACCGGCGCCATCGACATCGAACTCGAGGTGCTGCTGCAGACGCGGCGCATGCGCGAAGCCGGCTTGGCGCCGGCGCGGGTGTCGCTGGGCAATTTTGCCGATTCGTATTGGACCGTGTCGCAGCTGGTGGCGCACCACACGGTGAACGGCTGCAACCTGCAAAGCGGCGATCTGCTCGGCAGCGGCACCCAGTCCGGGCCGCTGCCGCAGCAGGCCGGATCCCTGCTCGAACTGAGCCGCAACGGCCAGCAGGCCATCTCATTGCCCGATGGGCAGACGCGGCGCTTTCTCGAAGATGGCGACGCCGTATTCATGCGCGGCTGGTGCAGCAGGCCCGGCGCGGCGCGCATCGGCTTCGGCGACTGCGTCGGCACCTTGCTGCCTGCCGATCCCTCATAGACCCCGCTTTCAGGAGCCTCCCTTGCTCAAAGGCCAAACTGCACTCGTCACCGGTTCCACCAGCGGCATCGGGCTGGGCATTGCCCGCGGCCTCGCCGAGGCCGGTGCCGACGTCATGCTCAACGGCTTCGGCGACGCGGCCGAGATCTCGCGCCTGTGCGCCGACCTGGCGCAGCGCTGCGGCGTACGGGTGCTGCACTCGGGCGCCGACATGTCGCGCGCCGACCAGGTCACCGCGATGGTGCGCGAGGCCGAAGAGCGTTTCGGGCGCCTGGACATGCTCGTCAACAACGCCGGCATCCAGTTCGTGGCGCCGGTCGAGGAATTCCCGGACGCCAAGTGGGACCAGATCCTGGCCATCAATCTGACCGCGAACTTCCACGCGATCAAGGCCGCGCTGCCCGGGATGAAGGCGCGCAACCAGGGGCGCATCGTCAACATCGCCTCGGCCCATGGCCTGGTGGCTTCGCCCTTCAAGTCGGCCTACGTCGCGGCCAAGCATGGCGTGCTCGGACTCACCAAGACCGTGGCGCTCGAAGTGGCCGAGATGCGCATCACCTGCAACGCCATCTGCCCGGGCTATGTCAAGACGCCCTTGGTCGAAGGCCAGATCGCGGATCAGGCCAAGGTGCACAAGCTCTCGCGCGAGCAGGTGATTCGCGACGTCATCCTCGCGTCGCAGCCGAGCAAGCGCTTTGCCGATGTCGAGGAACTCGCCGCGCTGGTGGTCTTCCTGTGCTCGCCTGCAGCGGCGTCGATCACCGGCATCGCCTTGCCGGTCGACGGCGGCTGGACGGCGCGTTGACGATGGGTGCGCCTGCCGTGCAGCCGCTGCTCGCCTCGATGCAGTCCGCCGAGCGCGGCAAGGTCGTCTCGGCGCAGGAGGCGGTGCGCCTGATCCGCGAGGGCGACACCATCGCGACCAGCGGCTTCGTCGGCATCGGCTTCGCCGAGGAGATCGCGATCGCCCTCGAGGCACTGTACCTCGCGGATGACGAGCCGCTGCCGCATGGCGGGGGCAAGCCGAGGAACCTGACGCTCGTCTACGCCGCCGGCCAGGGCGACGGCCGCGACAAGGGGCTGAACCACTTCGGCCACGACGGCATGCTCAGGCGCGTGATCGGCGGCCACTGGGGGCTGGTGCCCAGGCTGCAGGCCTTGGCGATCGACGGCCGCATTGAAGCCTACAACCTGCCGCAAGGCGTCATCAGCCATCTGTTCCGCGACATCGCCGCCGGCCGGCCGGGCCATCTCTCGCGCGTCGGGCTGGGCACCTTCGTCGACCCGCGCCGGGGTGGCGGCAAGCTCAACAGCCGCACCACCGAGGACCTGGTCGAGCTGATGACGGTGGCGGGCCGCGAATGCCTTTGCTACAGGACCTTCCCGATCCACGTCGGCATCATCCGCGCCACCACCGCCGACCCCGACGGCTGCCTGACGATGGAGAAGGAGGCGCTGACGCTCGAAGCGCTGGCCATCGCGATGGCCGCCCACAACTCCGGCGGCATCGTGATCGCGCAGGTCGAGCGCATCGCCGACCGCCACACGCTCAACCCGCGGCAGGTGAAGGTTCCCGGTGTGCTCGTGGACTGCGTCGTCGTCGCCCGGCCCGAGAACCACTGGCAGACCTTCGCCGAGCCCTACAACCCGGCCTTCGCGGCCGAGATCCGCGTGCCGGCAAGCGCCATCGAGGCCTTGCCGATGAGCGCGCGCAAGATCATCGCGCGCCGTGCCGCGCTCGAACTCAGGCCGAACGCGGTCGTGAACCTGGGCATCGGCATGCCCGAAGGCGTGGCCGGCGTGGCGGCCGAAGAGAAGGTCATCGACCTCATCACGCTCACCGCCGAGCCCGGCGTGATCGGCGGCATACCGACCGGCGGCCCGAACTTCGGCGCTGCCGTCAACACCCAGGCCATCATCGACCAGCCCAGCCAGTTCGACTTCTACGATGGCGGCGGCCTGGACCTGACCTTTCTCGGTCTGGCGCAGGCCGACGCCCAGGGCAACCTCAACGTCAGCAAGTTCGGGCCCAGGCTGGCTGGCGCGGGCGGCTTCATCAACATCAGCCAGAACGCCAGAAAGGTCGTCTTCGTCGGCAGCTTCAACGCCGGCCCGCTGGAGCTGCGGATCGAAAACGGCGCGCTGCGCATCGGCCGCGACGGTACGGTGCCCAAGTTCGTGCGCGAGGTCGAGCATCGCACCTTCAGCGGCGAGCAGGCGCTGGCGCGCGGCCAGACGGTGCTCTACATCACCGAGCGTTGCGTGTTCAGCCTGACGGATCTGGGCATGGAGCTGATCGAGGTCGCGCCCGGCATCGACGTGCAGCGCGACATCCTGGCGAAGATGGACTTCGCGCCGGTGATCCGCGACGCACCGAAGTGGATGGACGAGTCCATCTTCCGCGACGAGCCCATGCAACTCAGGCGCCGCCTGCTGGCCGTGCCGCTCGCCCAGCGCTTCAGCTGGGACCCGCAGCAGAATCTGTTCTTCATCAATTTCGAAGGGCTCGCGGTGACCAAGGCCGGCGACGTGGACGCGATCCGCGCCGAGGTCGAAGCGCAGTTGGGCCCTGTCGGCAGGCGCGTGTTCGCGATCGTCAACTACGACAACTTCACGATCGCGCACGACCTGCTCGATGCCTATTCGGCGATGGTGCAGGACCTGACGCAGCGTCTGTATCGCGGCGTGACGCGCTACACCACCAGTTCATTCCTGCGCGCCAAGCTCGGCGACGCGCTGCAGCAGCGCGCGGTGGCGCCCCACCTCTACGAAAGCGCGGAGGAAGCCCACGCGCAGCGGCGCCGCTTCGAGGGTGGCGAGCCGCAGTCAGGCGTCTGAAGCCCGCAGTCATCGCTCACCACCAGGAGTCAGAAGTGTCGGAAACGCTGCGCGAAGCCGCACTCGAATACCATCGCCTCCCCACGGCCGGCAAGATCTCCGTCGTGCCGACCAAGGCGATGGCCACCCAGCGCGACCTCGCGCTGGCCTATTCGCCGGGGGTGGCCGAGGCCTGCAAGGAGATCGTGCGCGACCCGGCCGAGGCGATGAACCTCACGTCGCGCGGCAATCTCGTCGGCGTCATTACCAACGGCACGGCGGTGCTGGGGCTGGGCAACATCGGCGCGCTCGCCGGCAAGCCGGTGATGGAAGGCAAGGCCTGCCTGTTCAAGAAGTTCGCGGGCATCGACGTCTTCGACATCGAACTCGACGAACCCGACCCGGACCAGCTGATCGAGACCATCGTGCGCATGGAGCCGACCTTCGGCGCGATCAATCTCGAGGACATCAAGGCGCCCGAATGCTTCCACATCGAGCGCCAATTGCGCGAGCGCATGAAGATTCCGGTCTTCCACGACGACCAGCATGGCACGGCCATCGTCGTCGCCGCCGCGATCCTGAACGCCCTCGAGCATGTCGGCAAGCACATCGCCGAGGTCAAGCTCGTGGCCTCGGGCGCGGGCGCCGCGGCGCTGGCCTGCCTGGACCTGATCGTCAGCCTCGGGCTGCCGCTGCGCAACGTGTTCGTGACCGACATCGCCGGCGTCGTCCACAAGGGTCGCCGGGAGTTGATGGATCCGAACAAGGCGCGCTACGCACAAGACACCTCGGCTCGCGTGCTGCAGGATGTGATGGCCGATGCCGACATCTTCCTGGGCTTGTCCGCCGGCGGCGTGCTGAAGGCGGAAATGCTCGAGCGCATGGCGCGCGATCCCATCATCATGGCCCTGGCCAATCCGACGCCCGAGATCACGCCGGAAGAGGCGCTGGCCGCGCGCCCCGACGCGATACTGGGCACCGGCCGATCGGACTACCCGAACCAGGTCAACAACGTCCTTTGCTTCCCGTTCATCTTTCGCGGCGCGCTCGACGTCGGCGCCACGTGCATCAATGAGGCGATGAAGCTGGCCGCGGTGCGCGCCATTGCCGCTCTGGCGCACGCCGAGATTCCGGAGACGGTGGCCCGGGCCTATGGCGCGCAGGGCCTGCGTTTCGGCGCGCGCTACCTGATTCCCAAACCCTTCGATCCGCGCCTGATCGAAGTCGTGGCGCCGGCCGTGGCCCAGGCGGCGATGTCCAGCGGCGTGGCCGCGCGCCCGATCCAGGACTTGGAGGCCTACCGGCAGCGCCTGGGGAACTTCGTCTACCAGTCGAGCAGCGTGATGCAGCCGGTGTTCGCCATCGCCAAGCGCGCCGCCAAACGGATCGTGTTTGCCGAAGGCGATGACGAGCGCGTGTTGCGCGCCGTGCAGGTGGTCGTCGACGAGGGACTGGGGCGCCCCCTGCTGGTGGGCCGGCCCGACGCGCTCGCCACCGCGATCGAGCAACATGGCCTGCGCCTGAAACCCGGCGCCGACTTCGAATGTGCCGATCCGCAGGACGGCGCCCTGGTGGACGAACTGGCCGAGGCGTATTACGGGCTGCAGCGGCGCCGCGGGGTAACGCGCGCGCACGCCAGGGCGCAATTGAGCGGCCAGCGCAGCCTGCTCGGCGCCATGCTGGTGCGCCGGGGCCGCGCCGACGCCATGCTGTGCGGGACGGTCGGTCGCTTCCACGACCATCTGGCGCAGGTGCGCGACACGGTCGGCCTGCGGCCGGACAGCGCCTGTCTCGCGGCGATGCAAATGCTGATGTTGCCGGGACGCCAGATCTTCATCTGCGACACCCATGTCAACCTCGACCCGACGGCGCAACAGGTGGCCGAGATCGCGCTCATGGCCGCGGCCGAAGTGCGGCGCCTGGGTGTCGCGCCCCGCGTGGCCCTGCTGTCGCATTCGAGCTTCGGCAGTTCGGACGATCCGGCGGCGCTCAAGATGCGCGACGCGCTGGCCCTGGTGAAGGCGCGCGACCCGCAACTGGCCATCGAGGGCGAGATGCGCGCCGATGCCGCGCTGTCGCACAGCGTGCTCGAGCACGAGTTTCCCGGCTCGGGTTTGACCACCGAGGCCAACGTCCTCGTGATGCCCAATGTGGACGCGGCGAACATCTCGTACAACCTGCTGCGGATTGCCGCCGGCGGCGGCATCGCCGTCGGTGGCATTCTTCTTGGCGCGGCGCGGCCGGTCCATATCCTGGCGCCTTCTTCCACCGTTCGGCGGATCGTCAACATGACGGCGGTGGCCGCGGCTGACGCCAGTTCCTGAGGAAGCCGGGACACGAGGGCTGCCTCGAGTCTCCGACCTTCGCGCACCCACCGGGGACCCACGAGACAGTCTCGCCGTGGATCCTGGTGCTTCGATGGGTTCCGGTTCGCGTCAGGTCGAGCGCTGGCCCTTGAGCGCCGAGGCCGGAATCGCCAGCAGCATCACCGTCACAGCGATGACGAGGACCGCGGAGATGGCATACATGCCCAGCCCCAGGCTCCCCGTCGTCGTCTTGATCCAGCCCAACAGCGCCGGGACGATCGCGCCGCCCATCGCGGACATGGCGCCGATGGCGGCGATGCCTCCGGCGGCGGCGGATCCGGCGAGATAGCTCGGGGGGATGGTCCAGAACACGGCGACGAAGGCGAAGTGTCCGACGCCGCACAGGGTCAGCAGCGCGACGGCACCGGCCGTGCTGCCGAAGAACAGCGGCAGCACCGCGAGCGCCGTCGCCGAGACCAAGGCGGCGCCGGCGGCATGCCAACGCCGCTCCAGGGTCCGGTCGGAATGTCGGCCGACCAGGATCATGCTGACCAGGCCGCCCAGCGACGGCAATGCCGTCAGCAGTCCGACCTGGGCGATGCTGGACACGCCGGTGCCCCGGATGATCGTCGGCGCCCAGAAAGCGATCGCGTTGGCCGACCAGTAGGTGGCGAAGCCCAGCAAGGCCATCACGTACAGCTTGGGATCCCTGAGCGCGCTCAGGAAGTTCTTCTGCTTCTTGCTTTCACGCAGGCGGCGGTCGGCCTCGACGTCGCGCTTGATGAGCGCCTTTTCCTGCTCGCTGAGCCAGTTCGCCTTGTCCGGGCCGTCTTGAAGATAGAAATAGGCAATCACCCCGACGACCACCGATGGAATCCCTTCCAACAGGAACAGCCATTGCCAGGCATGCAGACCGCGGACGCCGGACATGTTGTTCATGATCCAACCGGAAATCGGGCTGCCGATGATCCCGGCGATCGGCAGTGCGGAAATGAACATCGCGGTGATGCGGCCGCGGTGTGCCGCCGGGTACCAATAGGTCAGGTACAGAAGAATGCCGGGCAGGAATCCCGCTTCGGCAGCGCCGACGAGGAATCGAATGACATAGAACTGCACGGGTGTCGACACGAACATGGTGGCGGTCGACGCCAGGCCCCACAGAACCATGATGCGCAGCAGTGTCTTGCGCGCGCCGATCTTTTCCAGCAGGAGGTTGCTCGGAACCTCGAAGACCAGGTAGCCGATGAAGAAGAGTCCGACGCCCATGCCGTAAACGGTGTCGCTGAAACCCAGGTCGCTGCGCATATGGAGTTGCGCGAAGCCCACGTTCAGGCGATCGATGTAATTGAGCACGTAGCAGAGGAAGAGAAACGGAATCAGCCGGGCCGTGACCTTGCGAAAGGTGGTCGCGGATTCGGCATGCGCCAGCGCATCACTGGTTGCCGATATGGCTTGGGTCATGGGTGCGTCTCCTGATGTGGGGCCGACTTGTTGCTGTCACTCGCGGGCGAGATACCCTGTGCGGCCTGGGCTTGATCGCGAGCGATGGTGTTCGCGACGAGATTCATTGTTCTAGGTCGAAGCCCTGCAAACAAGGCGCTGGCGCGCCAACACATAAGCCTGGTTAATGTGTTTATGACCCTGTTCCGCTGATCCGCTGTTCCGCCCGCGCTCCGGCACAGGCTCTTGCGCGGGCGCATGCCGTCGCGGAACGCTGGACTTCAGGGGCTGTGCGGTACGCGGGTGGCCGCGCTTCGGGGCGACGCCCAGGATCGGACCTGGCGGCCCATGCGCTTGGGCCGATTCAGCGTCGCGTCGGGCAGGTCGAGCTTGGGAAGGTGCTGGCCCGCAAGCCCGCACAGGCCGAACCGCACAGGCCGACCGAATACATTGGCGGCGATCGTCCCCTGCTTGGCAAGCGACTCGGCTCTCGACACAGCCGAGTGTGTTCATGCCCTCTCAGGCGTTGGCCCTTGCCTCGGCTTCCAAACGGGCCAGGGCGCTGGCCATGCCGGTCGGCCACCGTCGGGCATCGGAGGCGTACCAGAACAGGCAAACCTCGTAGTGCGGCAAGCCTTCGGCCACGCGGATCGGAACGATGCCATGCTGCTGCGGATCCGGTACGAGGGTAGGGTGCGACACGACGCCCAGCAGATCCGTGTTGGCGACGATGTGCACCAGCATCGGGTAGTCGGCGCATTGCACGGCGACATGAGGTGGCGCCCAGCGCCTGACGCGAAAGGCCTCTTCGACCACATTGCTCGGCGTGCCTGCCGATCCCGCAACCGCCCAATGCGCCTGAGCGATGTCGCTCAGC
Source organism: Burkholderiales bacterium (assembly GCA_018971105.1). Classification (GTDB taxonomy): domain Bacteria; phylum Pseudomonadota; class Gammaproteobacteria; order Burkholderiales; family Burkholderiaceae_C; genus Rubrivivax. The sequence continues at coordinate 6,875 of JAGWVB010000001.1, read as the reverse complement.
ATGCGTACGTCGGCCAGCGGGTGGCCCGATCTCGCGTAAATGACCGGATGGCTGATGTACATGACCCGGTGCAGCAATCCAGGGCTCCTCAGGCCGCGCGGACGCGGCGCGATGACGAAATCGAATTCGCCGCGCACGAGTTGCTCTAGCAGATGGCTTGCCGGACCCGACGAGATGGACAGCAGGGTGTCGGCCGAATCTTCGCGCACGGCCTGTACCAGGCTGGGTCCATACATCAAGCCTGCTGCGGGTGCCAGACCAGCGCGCAGCACGGTCGGGTGAAGATCGTCCGTGACGACACCGGACGCGAGGCTGAACTGTCGGTGGGCGGTGGCCAATGAGCGTGCCGCTCGTGCCAGCGCGAGGGCTCTGTCGGTCGGCAACAGCTGACGTCCGCGCCGCTGGAACAGCGGGCTGTCGACCTCTCGCGCCAGGGCTGCCATGGCTTGAGACACGGCGGGCTGTGAGACGCCTGCCGCGCGTGCCGCAGCCGTCAGGCTACCTTCGCTCACGACCAGAGCGAGCAGATCGACATTCCGCATGTTCATAAGCGCCGATTATGTGTGCGCGACCGGGCGGCTTGTGTCTTTCGCCGTCGGTGAAAACAATGAGTCCCTTCGGATCTTGAGCAGGTGCTGCTTGGAGACTGTCGCATGAGTCAACGTTTCACCCGTCGCCGGTTTGGTCTGAGCGCCGGCGCCCTGCTGGGCGCTCCCGCGCTCGGCCTGGCGAAGGGCTACCCGACGAGGCCGATACGCATGCTGGTCGGATTCGCGCCCGGCGGTCCGACCGATATCCTGGCCCGAATCGTCGCCAATGCACTCGGCAAGGCCCTAGACCAGAGCATTGTCGTGGACAACCGATCCGGGGCCGGCGGTGCCGTTGCCGCACAGGCCTTGGCGAATTCCGCCCATGACGGCTATACGATCCTGTTTGCGGGGGACGGACAACTCACGTTGCTGCCGCAAATGTCGTCTTCGATTCGTTACGTCACGGACAGGGATCTTGCCGTCATTCGATCCATGGCGGGCCAAAGCAATGTCCTGATGTCCAACCGGTCCACCGGCATCACCGACCTGCCATCCCTGCTGCGCATCGCCAAGGCGCACCCCGGCAAGCTGACCTTCGGTTCGGCGGGCATGGGCACACCGTCGCATCTCGTCGGTGCGATGTTCGAAGAGGCGGCGCAGGTCTCGCTGCTCCATGTGCCTTACCGCGGCGCTGGTCCGGCGATGGTCGATTTCATGGCGGGGCAGTTGGACCTCATGTTCGCGGGCATGCCCGTTGCCGTGGCGCAAGCGAAGGACCAGCGCTTCGCCATCCTGGCCGTGACCGGCCGTGCGCGATCGCCGCGACTGCCCCAAGTGCCCACTTTTGCCGAACTCGGCGTCAGCGGCTTGGGCGAAGAGACCGATGTCTGGTGGGCCTTGACCGCGCCGGCCGGTCTGCCGCCGCAGGTGCTTTCCCGACTCGATGCCGCGGCCCGGGCGGCGATCGCGGATCCGCAATTGCGCCGGGCCTTCGATGAGCAAGGCATCGAGATCGTCGATCGCGACGCGACTGCATCGCTGGCGCGGATCCATGCCGACGAAGCGCGCTGGTCGCGGCTCATGAAGGCCGGCAAGATCAAACGTGGATGACCAAAGGCCATGCGATCCCCCAACTTCCTCATCTTTCTCACCGATCAGCAGCGAGCCGATCATCTGGGCTGCTACGGGAATGCGGTCGTCAGGACGCCGCATATCGACGCGATCGCGGCCGGTGGGACGCGGTTTCAGCGGACGTATGTCGCCAACCCGGTCTGCATGCCCAACCGAGCAGCGATCATGACCGGTCGCATGCCGTCGGTGAATGGGGCACGCGGCAACGGTACCCCGCTGCCGCTGGACAGCGTCACCTTCGCCGATGTCCTGGCGGAATTCGGCTATCGCACCGCATTGATAGGCAAGAGCCATTTGCAGAACATGGAGGACCGCCCTCCGGCACTGCCGCCTACGGCTTCTTCGTCCGCGCGGGCTTCGGCGCGCTATGGGGAATCAAGGCGGATCGACCTGAGCGACCCGGCGTACCGGCAGGAACTGCGCTCGAGCTGGGAGAACCCCGGGCACCGGATTCGCCTGCCGTATTACGGATTCCAGGAAGTGGTTCTCTGCAACCACCATGCTGACGAATGTTTCGGCGATTACTCGAGATGGCTGGCGCTCGAGCATCCTGAGCGGGCCGGGCAATTGGGGCGTGAGCATGGCAGCGTGGATCCGCGATTCGTCGCACCGCAAGCCTGGCACACGCGGCTCGACGAATACCAGTACCCCACACATTACATCGCGGACCAGACGATGAACTGGCTGCGCCGCCATGCGCGCGACAGCGCCGACCATCCCTTCGCGCTGCTGTGCTCGTTCCCGGATCCGCATCATCCGTGGACGCCCCCCGGCCGCTACTGGGACCTGTACGACCCCGGGACGATCGCCGTGCCGGCGACGGCCACCTCGACGGATCATCCGCCTCGCCACGTGGACTGGTTGCGCCGCGAGCGCGCCACGGGTCAGGCGCGTCTGGATTCACCGCGCATGTTCGCCGCGACGCCGCGTGAGATCCAGGAGATCATCGCGCTGACCTACGGGATGATCACCAACATCGACGATCGGGTCGGGATGGTGATGGCCACGCTGCGTGAACTCGGTCTCGACCGCGACACCGTCGTGATCTTCACTTCGGACCACGGTGACCTGATGGGCGACCACGGCGTCATGCTCAAGGGCCCGCTGCACTACCAGGGACTGGTTCGCGTGCCCTTCATCTGGAAGGACCCTGCCGGCACCGACGCGACCACGAGGGTCGACTTGACCAGCAGCATGGATCTGGGTCCGACGATCCTGCGTCGCGCCGACATCGAGCCGCCACACGGTGTGCAGGGCGTGCCCCTCTTCGATCGCTCCGGAACCTCTTTGCCGTCGGGTCGCGACGGCGTGCTCATCGAGGAATGCCAGCAGCGATCCTACGTGGGCTTCGAGACGCCGGTGCAGGCGCGCACGCTGGTCACCGACCAAAACCGCATCACGATGTTCCACGAGGGGACCTGGGGCGAACTCTACGATCTCGAGGCCGATCCACTGGAGGCGCGCAACCTCTGGGACGAGCCGAGCGCCCTCGCGGTGCGCTTGGCGCTGGTCGAGCAGTTGACGCGCACCCTCATCCGCCATGCTGACCACAGTCCAAGACCGTCGAGCCTGGCCTGACTGGCGAGATTCCGTGCCAGAGATGACATCTCCTCGTATGTGGGCCGACGTCCATCCCTTCCCTGCTGCCGCAGATGGCCCGATCAGTGCCGCCGCGGGCGCGTTTGATGCAGCCGACATGGCGCCGACCGATTCGGGAGCGAGCTTCGTATGGCCGTAGCTCTGGCTGCGTAATTGGACAGTTCGTTATGTTGGGGAGGCGCTCGTACTTGACTCCCAACGATCGCGGAGAACACGGGCAGCCAAAAACTGAACCTTGCTCTTGATTTCCTTCCGGAATCGTCTGTCGTATTGGCGAGGGCTGAATTCAACTTCTCAAATCCAAACTTGGGGACCATCATGAAAATTGAACTGGTAATTGGCGCCGGCGCTCTGGCTGTCAGCGCATGTTCAATGGCGCAAGGCAATGTATCGATATACGGCATCATGGATGCCGCTGTGAGCGCCGTATCCACGGGCCAGGGCGGCGGCTCCATGAAGCGTCTCGACTCTGGCGTCGGGCCTGGCAGTCGTCTGGGCTTCCGCGGGGTCGAGGACCTCGGCGGAGGCCTGGCGGGGCAGTTCGTGCTGGAGTCCGGCATTGCGGTCGACACCGGTACGTCGATTCCGGGAGGCCTCGCCTTCGGTCGCCAAAGTTGGGTCGGCCTGAAAAGCGAAAATTGGACGGTGTCGCTGGGGCGTCAATACTCGCCTATGGACGACGCGGTGGCCTTTTCCAGCGTCAACGCGCTTTACTACTGGGGCTCTCCATTGAGCATGGGATTCGGCAGCGACGCGGCGTCGCATGCGACGCCGGCCTCGGGTGGATTCCAGTCCACGGACAGAATCAGCAATTCGCTGGCTGCGAGCCGAAGTGTCGGCAATCTGACACTGAAGGGGATCTTCGTCTTCAATGATGAAGCGAGCAGTCGTACGGGCCGGTTCCTGGGTCTGGGGGGCGTTTATGTGGATGGTCCTTTGCGCCTAGATGTCGCATTCAACACCTGGCGGCAATATGCGAGCGAGATCAACAATCCGAGCTCGCCCGATACGGAGCGCAATTGGTTCGTCGGTGGCTCATACAACTTCGGATCGATCAAGCTGAACGCCGGCTATTACTACTTCAGTCCGTCGAGTGCCAATAAATCACTCGCCACCGCGTCGAACTTCGGTACGAAGGCCGCCTGGATTGGTGCAAAGGTACCTTTCGGGTCGAGTGCAATCAGCGGGCAAGTCATGCGTGCGGATTATAAGAATCTGCCTGGTGTCGAGGACGGCCGGGCGACGACTGTCAGCCTTGCCTATGAATATTTTCTGTCCAAGCGCACAACGCTGTACTGCTCGATGGGCAGCGTCGAAAACAACGCCACCAGTGCGCAAAAGTTGTTCGGCGGCGGAGCGTCGGTCGTGCCGGCGAACCGCGGTTCGAATGCCAGCGCCGCGTCCCTTGGGATGACCCTCAAGTTCTAGATCCTCGTGCCGGAGCTGGGAAGTTTTTCAGCCATCGAAAGGTCCGCAAGACCCCGGGTCCGGCCTGTTTGCGCGAGTCCGAGCGGGAGGCGAACATCGGAACCGTGAAGTTCGAGCTTGTGCGTAGACTTGACGCATGGAAGGGCCGGATCTGAGATTCGCTTCGCGCCGCCTGTTCGGCCCCTGGGTCGACCGGGTGGATCGCAGCACACTGCGCGCCGACGCTCTCGCAGCGTTGCCCAACGCGGTGCTGGCCTTGCCGCAAGGCATCGCCTTCGCCACGCTTGCCGGGCTGCCCCCGGTCTACGGCATTTATTCCGCCATCGTGCCCTGCGCGGTGGCGGCGGCCTTCGGCTCGAGCTGGCACGTGATCTCGGGGCCGACGAACGCCAACTCACTGGCCCTGTTCGCGCTCCTGGCTCCGCTGGCCGCGGCCGGCAGCCCCGAGTACATTGCGCTCGCACTCGCGGTGACGGTGCTCGTCGGCCTCCTGCAATGGCTGGTCGGGGCGCTGCGGCTGGGTAGCCTGGCCAACTTCATCTCGCCTTCGGTGCTGATGGGCTTCATGAGCGGCGCCGCGCTGATGATCGCGGTCCATGCCTTGAAGGACGTGATGGCGCTCGATTTGCCGTCGGGTGCGCGCCCGGTGAGCCTGCTGATCGCGGCATCCGGTCGCCTGACGGACCCGCGCGAGCCGGCAATCGTCGTCGGCACGGTGACGCTGGTGGCGACCGTCGTCGCCCGCCGCTTCGACCGGCGCCTGCCCTTCCTCATGCTGGGGCTCGTCGCGGGCGGCCTCGTCGCCTGGGCCATCAACCGCCACGGCTCGGCCTGGGGGCTGGGGCCGGTGCGTGTCGTGGGACCCATTCCGGGCGCGCTGCCACCGCCCTCGCTGCCGCGCTTCGAGATCGGGCGCCTGCCGGAACTGCTGGGCATCGCCTTCGCGCTTGCCATCGTGGCGCTCGGACAATCGATCTCGATCGCCAAGGCGATCGCGCTGCGCTCGGGCCAGCGCATCGACGCCAATCGCGAATTCATCGGCCAGGGGCTGTCGAACATCGTCGGCGGCTTCTTTTCCTGCTATCTCTCGTGCGGCTCGCTCAACCGCTCGCTGCCCAACCTCGAGGCGGGCGCGAGGACACCGCTGGCGGCCGTGTTCTCGGCTGTCGCGCTGTTGCTGCTGGTGCTCGTCAGCCAGCCGCTGCTCGAGCAGATCCCGCTCGCCGCCATCGGCGGGCTGCTGCTGTTCGTCGCCTGGTCGCTGCTGGACATCGCGCGCTGGCGCCGGCTCGCGCGCACGAACCGCACCGAGCTCGCGATCGCCGGTGCCACGCTCGTGGCCACGCTCGTCACGCGGATGGACATGGCGATCCTGATCGGCACCGTCGCTTCGCTCGTCGTCTACCTGCAGCGCACCTCGCGGCCGGCGATGCGCGAAATGGGGTTCGCGACGATGGCGCCCGATCGCCGGCTCGCGGTGCTCGACGACGCGCGCGTGCCGCAGCACGAATGCCCGCAACTGAAGATGCTGCGCATGGAGGGCTCGGTGTACTTCGGTGCCGTTCAGCATGTCTCCGACCGCCTGCACGCCTTGCGCGACGCGCCCGATCACCCGCGGCACCTGCTCGTGATGAGCAAGAGCATGAATTTCCTCGATCATGCCGGCGCCGAGGTCTGGGAGGCGGAACTCGCGTCGCGCCGGGCCGAAGGCGGCGACCTCTATTTCCATCGCCCGCGCCCGGGCGTGCTCGACACCTGGCGCCGCAGCGGCTTCATCGAGCAGATCGGCGCCGACCACCTCTTCGAGGACAAGCGCAGCGCCATCGCGACCATCGTGCCGCGGCTGGACTCGACGATCTGCGCGCGCTGCCGTGTGCGCAGATTCTGGGAATGCCCGCAGCCGCCTGCGCGTGCTTGACCGTCGCTGTCGAAGCCTTGGAGGGTCTTGCGGATGAACGAGAACGAAATGGCGTGAAACCGAAAAGCCCCCAGGCGATCCCCTGCGACCCGTGCGCAAACTCATTCGACGTTCTGCACTTAAGGTTCGAGATCGAAGCTAAGTGCTTGTCGCGCCTTGATATTTCGCCTGCCGGACCCCGAAACCCCACATAGACCCCCACGGGATGAGCCCTCGGAGTCACGTTTTGAGCGACCGTTGGTCGTGCCTGCAGCGCCTCCACTGTACCT
>JAGWVB010000065.1 GCA_018971105.1 Burkholderiales bacterium | reverse complement strand
TTTGTTGACAAGCTTGTGCACAAGCTGCGTGCAAGTGGTGGACGCGCAGAGACGGCCCGCGCCGCGGCGGGTGTTGCCGGTCGATTGAGCAGGGCGCAAAACCGGCCTGCAGCATCCTTGTGCGGGCCAGCCGCAGACCTTAAGCTGGCCCGCATGGGCACGCATCTCCAAGCGCCGGACCACGGCCATGTCCTCGCCGTCGACGACTGCGCCACGATGCGCGAGATCCTGCGCACCTCGCTCGAATCGGCCGGCTGCAGCGTCGACCTGGTCGACAGCGGATGGGCCGCACTCGAGGCCGCGGCCCAGGCCCGCTACGACGCCATCATCCTCGACGTCGAGATGCCGGGGCTCGACGGCCTGGCCGTCGGACGCGCGCTGCGCCAGGACCCGCGCACGGCACGGGCGATGATCGCCATCCATACCAGCATCGAGGAAGCCGCCGTACGGGCCGGCTTCAGCCAGTACGACCTGTACCTGCCCAAGGCCGGCAGCCCGCGTGAACTGGGCGAGCATGTGCTGCGCATGATCCGAGGGCGGCGCCACGGCGCTTGAGCGCGCGGCGGCATCGGGCCGGGCGCGCCGGTGCCATTCGGGTCCGGCTCAGCGCGTCAGGAAACCGAGCACGCGGTCGGCGAACCGGCCGTAGGGCGGCGCGAGGAACTTCAGGCTCGTGTACGGCGCCTGGTAGAACACCGGGCGCATCTTCGAGAACGTCTCGAAGCCCTCGCGGCCGTGGTAATGGCCCATGCCCGATGCGCCGACGCCGCCGAACGGCAGGTCATGCTGGCCGACGTGGAACAGGGCGTCGTTGACCGAGACCCCGCCTGAGATCACGCGCTCCAGCAACGCCTGCACGCGCCGCCGATCCTTGCTGAAGGGATAGAGCGCGAGCGGCCGCGGCCCGGCGTTGATGCGCTCGATCACCGCGTCGAGCGCGGTGTAGCCGCGCAGCGGCAGGATGGGCCCGAAGATCTCGCGCTGCATCAGCAGGCTGTCGTCGGGGGCGTCGAGCACGATTTGCGGCGCGATCTTGCGCGTCGCCGCGTCGAAGGCCGGCCCGTCGATGAGCGGCAGCACGCGGGCGCCGCGCGCGCGCGCGTCGTCCAGCGCGCCGAGCAGGCGGTCGAAGGCGGGCCGGTCGATGATCGAGGTGTAGTCGGGCGAGTCCAGCGCCGGGTAGCGCGCCGGCACGATGGCGCGCGCGAGGGCGACGAATGCATCGATCTTGTGCGCCGGCAGCCAGGCATGGTCGACCGTGGTGCAGATCTGGCCCGCGTTCAGGTACTTGACGAAGAGGATGCGCTCGGCCGCGGTGCGCAGCGGGAAATCGTCGCAGACGATGGCCGGCGCCTTGCCGCCGAGTTCGAGCGTCACCGGGCACAGGTTCTGCGCCGCGGCCGTCATCACCGCGCGCCCGGTCTGGCCCGAGCCGGTGAACAGCAGGTGGTCGAAAGGCAGCTTCGAGAAGGCGATGCCGACGCCGCCGCTCTCGTCGAAGATGCGCAGTTTCTCGGGCGGGAAATAGGCCGGCATGCGCTCGATCAGCAGCGCCGCGAGATGGCGCGAGTTCTCGCTCATCTTGATCATGGCCCGGTTGCCGGCGGCGTAGATGTAGGTCAGCGGCACCAGCGCGAGGTTGACGGGGAAGTTCCACGGCACGATGACGCCGACCACGCCCAACGGCTGCGGGATGACGCGGTTGCGCGCGCCGAGGAAGTTGCGCCAGTCGACGGCGCGGCGCTGCGGCCGCATCCAGCCGCGCAGCTGCCTGAGCACATGGTCGATGCCGTCGATGACGGGGAAGATCTCGGCCAGCAGCGTCTCGTGGCGCGAGCGGTGGCCGTAGTCGGCGCTGATCGCGTCGCACAGCGCCGACTTGTGCTCGCGCACGAAGCGCTGCAGCGTCAGCAGGTCGGCGCGGCGCTCGCCCAGGCTCGGCACCGGGTGGTCGAAATAGGCGCGGCGCTGCCGTTGCAGGGCCTCGTCGAGGTCCTGCGCCAAGGCGGCGGGCGGGCCCGCCTTCGAGCTGAGATCCATCGCTTCCCCGACTCTTGCGTCCACCCAGCCTAACAGAGCCGGCAGGTTCAGTGGCGTCGCCGGCGCCGGCCCGGGGCTCGCCTCAGGCCGCGCGCAGGGCCGTGTGATGCCGGCCGTAGCCGAAATAGATCACGAGCCCGATCACCAGCCACACCACGAGCCGCAGCCAGGTGTCCAGCGGCAGCCCCGCCATCAGCGCCAGGCAGCAGGCGATGCCCAGCAGCGGCACCCAGGGCAGCCCGCTGACGCGGAAAGGCCGCGGCGCATCGGGCTCGCTGCGGCGCAGGTGCAGCACGGCGCCGCAGACGAGGATGAACGCGAACAGCGTGCCGATGCTGACCATCTCGCCCAGAATGTGGATCGGCACCGTCGTCGCCACCAGCGCGACGACGACGCCGATCAGCGTCTGGCTCCACACCGGCGTGTGCCAGCGCGCGTGGATGCGCGCGTACACGGGCGGCATCAGGCCGTCGCGCGCCATCGCGAGGAAGACGCGGGTCTGGCCGAAGAGCAGGACCAGGATCACCGTCGTCAGCCCGACCAGCGCGCCGAGCTTGACCGCGATCGAGAGCCAGGGCACGCCGATCGCGTCGATGCCCTTGGCGATCGGGTCCGGCACGTCGAGCTCGGCATAGGGCACGAGCCCGGTCAGCACCGCGGCCACGGCGACATACAGCAGCGTGCAGACGACGAGCGAGCCGAGGATGCCGATCGGCATGTCGCGCGCGGGCCGGCGCGATTCCTGCGCCGCCGTCGAGACGGCGTCGAAACCGATGAAGGCGAAGAACACCACGGCCGATCCGCGCAGCACGCCCGACCAGCCGTAGTGGCCGAATTCGCCGCTGTTGGCCGGCACCAGCGGGGTCCAGTTCGCCGGCTGCAGGTGGCCGGCGCCGATGGCGATGAAGGCGACCACGACGACGAGCTTGACCGCCACCATCAGGTTGTTGACGCGCGCCGATTCCCTGGTGCCGCGCACCAGCAGCGCGGTCAGGACGAGCACGACGGCGGCGGCCGGCAGGTTCAGCGGCGGCCGCGTCCACTCGGGCGGCAGCACGAGGCCGAAACTGGCCAGCAGGCTGACGACATAGCCCGACCAGCCCACGGCCACCGTCGCCGCGCCCATCGCGTATTCGAGGATCAGGTCCCAGCCGATGATCCAGGCGAAGATCTCTCCCAGCGTCGCGTAGGTGTAGGTGTAGCAACTGCCCGAGATCGGGATCATCGAGGCCAGCTCGGCATAGCACAGGCCGACGAAGGCGCAGGCGATGCCGGCGAAGACGAACGAGAGCATCACGCCCGGACCGGCGTATTGCGCCGCGGCGGTGCCGGTGAGCACGAAGATGCCGGCGCCGATGATGGCCCCGATGCCCATCGCGGTGATGCTCCAGGGCCCGAGGTTGCGCGCCAGCTTGTGCTCGCCGGCATCGCCGCCGGCGACGATGTCCTGGATGCCCTTGCGCGCGAGATACGTGGATGCCGCCATGACCGTCTCCTCTGATCGATGCGGATGGCATTCCGATCGCGCGCGGCGGAAATGGTTCGGCGGGGCGGGGCCCGGCCGGACCCGGGCCGCGGTCGGCCGCGTCAGGCCGGCTCGGCCTCGGGATAGAGGCCATGGGCGCGGCCGAACAGCCGCGTGATGCCGAGCAGCGCGTCGATGGCCGGCGTCGCGACGCCGACGCGGCGGCCGATCTCCTGCACGGCGCCGACGATGGCGTCGAGCTCGATCGCGCGACCGGCCTCGACATCCTGCAGCATCGAGCTCTTGAAGGCGCCGAGCTTGGCCGTCACCGCATGGCGCTCCTCGGGCGTCTGCCTGACGCGGCAGCCGATGCGCGTGCCGACGGCGGCCGCCTCGGCCATCGCGGCGGAGCAGAAATCGCGCACCAGCGGGTCGGCGAGGACGCGGTCGACCGTCGTCCCGCAGACTGCCGAGAGCGGGTTCATCGTCATATTGCCCCAGAGCTTGTACCAGATGTCGCCGCGCACGTCGGCCGTGTGCATCGCCTCGAAGCCGGCCTGCGCGAGCAGCTCGGCCACCGCCTGCACGCGCGCGGACTTGCCGCCCCGCGCCTCGCCGACGATCAGCCCCTGCCCCATCTGGTGCTGCACGAGCCCGGGCTCGGGCGTCGAGGTGCTGGCGTGGACGACGCAGCCGACGACGCGCTGCAGCGGGATCGCGGCGGCGATGGCGCCGCCGGGGTCGACGCTTTGCAAGGGCTGCCGGTCGAAGCCTTCGACGCCCTGGCAGAACCACCAGGGCACGCCGTTCATCGCCGGCATCACCATCGTCCCGGGCCCGAGCAGCGGCGCGAGCCGGGCCGCCACGCCGCCCAGTGCCGGGGCCTTGACGGCGATCACGACGAGGTCCTGCGGGCCGAGTTCGGCCGCGTCGTCGCTCGCGCGCGCGGGAGCCTGCAGCAGCGCGCCGCCCTTGTTCATGCGCCAGCCCCGGCTGCGCAAGGCGGCCAGCGTCGCGCCGCGCGCGAGCGCGCTGACCTCGGCCCGGCCGGCCAGCGCAAGCTGGGTCCCGATCAAGCCGCCGATGGCGCCGGCGCCGAATATGCAGACCTTCATGGCTAGTCCTTCAATGCCGCGGCGCGGCGGTCGTGGTCCTCGAAGCGCCCGGGCTTGCGCGCTCAGTGATCGATGATGGGGCCGACCCCGGTCGCGCACGCGTCGCCGGCGGCGAACGGCCCCGGCGAGCGCCGCAGCGGCGCATGCCAGGGCGTGATGATCACGCCGGCGCAGGCCGGACCGGGACGCACGCCCCGGTGCGCCGGCTCGGTGTCGAGCCTCGGCGATGCGGCCCCGCGGCCGCGCGTCGAGGGGCTGAAGTCTTCGAGCATCGCGCGCGCTGCGGTGCCGCGGTTTCGATCCATCGACTCAATAGCCGCTGCGCGTCGGTGCGCCGCCGGGCGCGGGGCCGCCGCCCGGCCCGCGCTTGAAGCGGGCGGCGAGCGCGCGTGCGGCCTGCGCCAGCATCACCGCCTCGGTGCCGACGGCGACGTAGCGGCAGCCGATCTCGATGTAGCGCTGCGCGAGCACCGGCTCGACGGCGAGGATGCCGGGCGCCTTGCCGGCGGCGAGGATGGCGGCGATCGCCGTCTCGATCGCCGCGCGCACCTCGGGGTGGCCGGGCTGGCCGATCAGCCCCATCGACGCCGAGAGGTCGGACGGGCCGATGAAGACGCCATCGACGCCGTCGACGGCGGCGATCCGGGCCACCTGCGCCAGCGCCGTCGCGGACTCGACCTGCACCAGCAGGCAGACCTCGTCGTTGGCGCGCTGCAGGTAGTCGCCGTACAGGCCCCAGCGCGACGAGCGCGCCAGCCCGCTGCCGACGCCGCGCACGCCCTGGGGCGGGTAGCGCATCGCGCGCACGAGCTCGGCCGCCTGGGCCGCGGTCTCGACCATCGGCACCAGCAGCGTCGTGGCGCCGATCTCCAGCACCTGCTTGATCAGCACGGTGTCGCCCTGCGGCACGCGCACGACCGGGTGCGAGGGATGCGGCGCGATCGCCTGCAGGCTCGCGAGCATCGAGCGCAGGTCGTTCGGGCCATGTTCGCCGTCGACGAGCAGCCAGTCGAAGCCCGCGCTGGCGCAGAGCTCGGCCGCATAGGGGTCGGCGAGCGCGAGCCAGAGGCCGATCTGCGCCCCGGGCTCGCGCAGCGCGCGCTTGAATTCGTTGCTCGGCAACCGACTCATGCGGCGCTCAGACGAATTTCACCGAGATCGACCCGAGCGGGCCGTAATCGGCGTGGAACGTGTCGCCGGCGGCGCATGGCACCGGGCGCGTGAACGAGCCGCCGAGGACGATCTCGCCGGCGTCGAGCCCTTCGCCATGAGGTGCCAGCTTGTTGGCGAGCCAGGCGACGCCGTTGCCCGGATGGTTGAGCACGGCGGCGCCGAGTCCCGATTCCTCGATGACGCCGTTCTTGTAGAGCAGCGCGCCGGCCCAGCGCAGGTCGACCGCGTCGGGCCGCACCGGGCGGCCGCCGAGGACGATGCCGGCGTTGGCGGCGTTGTCGGCGATCGTGTCGAGCACCTTGCGCGGCGCCTTGGTGACGCGGTCGAATTGCTCGATGCGGGCGTCGATCAACTCGAGCGCCGGCACGACGTAATCGGTCGCGTTCAGGACGTCGAACAGCGTCACACCCGGACCCTTGAGCGGCCGCGCGAGGATGAAGGCGAGTTCGACCTCGAAGCGCGGCACGATGTAGCGCGCCGCCTCGACCTCGCCGCCGTCGCGCAGCAGCATGTCGTCGAGCAGCGTGCCGTAGTCGGGCTCGGTGATCTGCGACGAGAGCTGCATCGCGCGCGAGGTGAGGCCGATCTTGTGGCCGATCTTGCGCCGCCCGCTCGCCAGCTTGAGCGCCGTCCAGGCGCGCTGGATGGCGTAGCTGTCCTCGATCGCGAGGGTCGGGTAGCGCTTCGAGAACTGCTCGATCTGCACGCGCGTGCGTTCGGATTCGTGCAGTTCGCGCGCCAGCGCGGCATGGACTTCGGGGTCGAGCATCCGGTTCACCTTCAGCGGTTCGCGGCACGCCCTGCGGGCATGCGGCATCGGGGTGGAGTGTCGGCGTTGCGGCGCCGCGCGACCAGCCATCGATATTCTGCAATCCACAAGCGCGGCTTGATGATCGCAGCGATGGCCCCGGCAGGCTACACGATGCGCCGAAGGCCGCGGACGCGCGGCGGGCGCAGGCGCACGCAGGGAGTCGCGCCGCTCAGTCGATCTGCGTCACCGGCGCGGGGCGCGGCGACGGCGGCATCCGGCCCACGCGGCCCGGCGGGCCGCCACCCTCGTCGGCGACTCGACGCCGCGCCACGACGGTGACCCCCCAAGCTTGCCGGACCACGCCCCTCCCTGTATCAGGCGACCTTCCATGATGACTGCGGGGAAAGCATGCCCGCGCAGCGATCGGCCAAACCATGCCGATAAGGGGAATCTCCATGCCGATCCCACCGTGGCAGCGCCCGCCGGCCGACGACGTGGGCCTGCGCGATCCAGGTCGCCCAGCTCGAGGGCCCGTTGCCGCCCCGGGGGCTCAGGAATGCGGCGGCAGGATGCGCGCGCTGCAGGCGCCGAAACCGATGCGCCGCGCTCCCGCGCGTTCGCAATGGCCGCGCAGCGTCACTTCGTCGCCGTCGGCGAGGAAGGTGCGGCGCTCGCCGCTGGCGAGGTTGATCGGCACCTTGCCGCCCTGGCTGAGTTCGAGCAGCGAGCCGGCCTGTTCGGGGCGCGGCCCCGAGAGCGTGCCGGTGCCCAGCAGGTCGCCCGCATGGAGGGCGCAGCCGTTGACGCTGTGGTGGGTGACGAGCTGCGCCGGCGTCCAGTAGGCGGCATCGGCGAAGTTCGACTGCGCGATGCGCTGCGCGGGCAGCCCGTGGCGGCGCATTTCGGCGGTCTGCAGCCAGATCTCGAGCCCGACGTCGATCGCGCCCTGCGCGCGGTTGGCTTCGGCGTCGAGATACGGCAACGGCCGCGGATCGCCGGCCGGCCGCTCGAAGGCGCGGCGGAACGGCGCCAGCGCCTCCATCGTGACGATCCACGGCGAGACCGTGCTGGCGAAGTTCTTCGACAGGAACGGGCCCAGCGGCTGGTATTCCCAGGCCTGGAAGTCGCGCGCGCTCCAGTCGTTGAACAGCGTCATGCCGAAGAGATGATCCTCGGCCTCGGCGATGGGGATCGGCCGCCCCTGGGCATTGCCGCGGCCGACGACGAGCCCGAGTTCGAGCTCGTAGTCCAGCCGCTGCGTCGGCGCCAGGCGCGGCTCGGCATCGTCGGCGCCCTTGATCTGGCCCTGCGGACGGTGGAAGGCATGGCCGCTGGCGTTGATCGTCGAGGCGCGGCCGTGGTAGCCGATCGGCACCCATTTGTAATTCGGCAGCAGCGGGTTGTCGGGGCGGAACAGCTTGCCGACCGCGGTCGCATGGTGGATGCCGACATAGAAATCGGTGTAGTCGCCGATCTCGCAGGGCAGCCCCAGTTCGACCGCGGCCAGCGGATGCAGCGCGTCGGCCCATGCCGCCTGGCGCGCACTGCCGCGCCGCAGCCCTTCGGACAGCGCCAGGCGCAGCGCACGCCGCGCCGCAGGGTCCAGCCCCAGCAGCGCGCGCATGTCGGCGCCGGCGACGAGTCCGGTGTGGCCGAGGTCGAGCACGGCGTCGCCGATCGCCACGCCGATGCGCCAGGGCGCGCCATGGGCGACGCGGTAACGGCCGAACGGCAGGTTCTGGATCGGGAAATCACAGCCCTCGGCATTCGCCGTGTCGACCCAGCTCTGCAAGGCCGGGTCATGCGTCGCGTCGATCATCGGGTCACCTCTCGATTCAGGACTGGGATTCGGGCTTGAGCACGCCGCGGCGCAGCTGGTCGCGCTCGAGCGACTCGAACAGCGCGCGGAAATTGCCCTCGCCGAAACCCTCGTCGGCGCGGCGCTCGATGAACTCGAAGAACACCGGGCCGAGCAGCGTCTGGCTGAAGATCTGCAGCAGCAGCTTCTTCTGCCCGCCGGCGGTGCTGCCGTCGAGCAGGATGCCGCGCGCGCTCAACTCGTGCTTGTCGACGCCATGGCCCGGCAGGCGCTCGTCGAGCATCTGGTAGTAGATGTCGTTCGGCGCCGTCATCAGCGGCACGCCGGCGAGCTGCAGCGCATCGACGGTGGCGACGAGGTCGTCGGTGAGCAGCGCCACATGCTGGATGCCCTCGCCGTTGAACTGCATCAGGAATTCCTCGATCTGGCCCGTGCCCCGGCTCGCCTCCTCGTTGAGCGGGATCCGGATGAGGCCGTCGGGCGATGTCATCGCGCGCGAGGTCAGCCCCGAATACTCGCCCTGGATGTCGAAATAGCGGATCTCGCGGAAGCCGAAGATGCGCTCGTAGAACGAACCCCAGTACGCCATGCGGCCGCGGTAGACGTTGTGCGTCAGGTGGTCGATCAGGCGCAGGCCATGGCCCCGGGGGTGGCGCGCGGCGGGGTCGGCGTAGGCGGGCAGGAATTCGAAATCGATGTCGTAGATGCTGCGGCCGTCCTCGTAGCGGTCGATCAGGTACAGCGGCGCGCCGCCGATGCCCTTGATCGCCGGCAGGCGCAGCTCCATCGGCCCGGTCGGGATCTCGATCGGCTGCGCGCCGCGCTCGAGCGCCAGCGCGTAGGCCCGGTGCGAATCGCGCACGCGGAAGGCGAGACCGCAGGCGCTGGGCCCGTGCTCGGCCGCGAAATAGGCCGGCAGGCCGGTCTTCTCGCGGTTGACGATGAAATTGGCATCGCCCTGGCGGTACAGCAGCACGTCCTTGCTGCGGTGGCGGGCGACGAGCGCGAAGCCCATCTTCTCGAACAGCGGCTCGAGGACAGCGGGCGTGGGCGAGGCGAATTCGACGAACTCGAAACCCATCAGGCCGAGCGGATTGGCGAACAGATCGGTCATGGCAGACCTCCGGCAGTTGAAGAAAACGAGAACGCGGTGTTACCGTATCGTCGCTTCAACCGGCGGCGCGCAGGGCACCCCCCGCACGCTGCGTGCGAGGTGGTCGCCGAAGATGGGGGCGCAGCCGCGCGGACCTGTCATGGGACGCCGAGCATAACCGCTGGCGCCCGGCGCGGCGGCTTCAGCCCTTGCCGGGGACCGCCGCGGGCTTGACGTAGGCGGCGTGGATCGCCCACAGCCGCGCCAGGTCGGCGGCGCCATCGGTACCGGTGACGGTCTTGAAGGTCTCGACCGCCTTGGCCTGGTTGCCGGACGCGAGATAGGCCTCGCCCAGGTGCAGGCGCGCCCAATCGGGCTGCTTCAGGCCGCCCTGGGCCAGGGCCTGCTCCATCGCCGCGATGCCGGGCCCGAACTGTCCCGCCATCACCATCTCCTGGCCGGTATCGAACTGCGACTGGCTCTTGCGGCCGCCGCCGGCGCCGCCGCGCAGCGCCTTCTCGTCCTCGGCCGCCGTCTGGGCGATGCTGTCGCGCAGCTTCTTCTCGTTCGCGGCGCCGGCCCCGATGCCGAGCTTGCCCGCCTTGTAGCCGGCCTCGATGAAGGTGCGCGCCTCGATCGGCAGCCCCACGGCCAGCGCACGCTGCGCCGCCTGGACGAAATCGTCGGTGTCGGTCATGGTCCCGGTCGCGGCCTTGAGCCGGTAGACGTCGAGCATCAGCGGATCAGCGAATCCGGTCTGGTTCGCGAGTCGCGCGAGGCGGTCGAGCCAGTAGTCCGAATTCGGATAGCGCGCCAGCAGCAGTTCCAGCGCATGCGCGTAGCCGGCCTGGTCGCCGACCTTGTTGTAGCTGCTGGCGAGCACGCGCAGCATGCTCTCGTTGGCCGGGTGTCCGGCCGCCTCGGCGGCGTCGAACTCGGGTCGCGCATAGCGCACGACGGCGGCGTAATCGCTGGCGAGGTAATAGGCCTTGATACGCAGCTCGTGCATCAGCGCGTCCTTGCCGCCGAGCTCGATCTCGCGGTTGGCCGCCTCGGCCGAGCGCTTGAAATTCTTGGCGTTGAAGGCCTCGCGCGCGATCGCGTCGGTGAGGGTCGATTCCTCGTCGGGCTTGAGCAGGCCGCTGGCGATCGCGGCGTCGAAGGCGGCCACGGCCGCCGCGTGGTCGCCGACGCCGGACGCGGCGACGCCGTGCATGCGCTCGCTCACCATCTTCTCGTAGGGCGTCAGGTTCGGCACCGCCTCGGCCTCCTTGATCTTGGCCAGCGCCTCGGTGTACTTCTTGTCCTTGAGCAGCGCCTGCGCCTCCAGCAGCGGCTTGCCGACCTCGGCACGCAGCGTCAGTGGCGCCGATGCCGCGGGCGCCGGCGCCGGCTGCGCGTACGCGGATCCGAGCAGCAGGCTCGCGGCGAGCGCGCAAGCGGCCTGCAGACTGGTTTTCGATGGCTTCACCGGCGGGTCTCCTTCAAGTTGGGCGGTTCCCGATCGCGTTCGGGCGGCGCGGATGATAGCGAACGGCCCGCGCCCGAACGGCGGTCAGGCCGCGCCAGCACCCCGCCGGCCCTGGCGCGAGCAGCGGCGCGAAGAAGATGCCCCAGCGGTGGCGCCGCGGCGCGGCGCCACCGCGATCAGGACTCCTTGCGGTAGTCGTCGTGGCAGCTCTTGCAGGCCTTGCCGGTCTCGCCGACGGCGGACTTGAAGGCTTCGAGATTGCCGGCCTTGGCGGCCTCGTCGACCTTGACCATGGCGTCCTGCATCGTCTTGGCCTTGGCCTCGAACTTGTCCTTCTCGGTCCAGATCTTGGGCAGGGCCGCGGTGTGGCCCTTGTCGCTGCCCGGGATGAAATGGCTGAACGGCAGGCGCGAGAGCTGCACCGCGAGGTTGGCGTTGTCGGTGGCGACCTTGGCGTCGAAAGGCACCTTGCCCTTGGCCATCGCGGCGAGGGCGCCGAAATGCGCGCCCATCAGCGTGAACGCGGCTTGGCGGTACTTGATCGCCATCTCCTGCGCCTTGGCGGGCGATTGTGCGAATGCGGGCAGCGCGAGCGCGATGGCTGCGGCGCAGAGCAAGGACATGCGGACTGGCTTCACGGGTCGATCTCCTGGGGTTGCGGGTGGGTGGGCGGGCGCGTCCGATGCGCCGGACGGGCAAGGCGCCGCGGCGCATGTTAGCGGCATGCCGGCGTTCGCGCTGAGGATCGCCGCCGGATGAGAAAATGCGGCCTCGATTCCACCCGCCACCCACGGAGCCCTGCCCCAAGATGAGTGCCTACAGCACCGAACGCGTGCTCAGCGTCCACCACTGGAACGACACCCTGTTCACGTTCCGCTGCACGCGCGACCCGGCGCTGCGCTTCCAGAGCGGCCAGTTCGTGATGATCGGCCTCGTCGTCGACGGCAAGCCGCTCGTGCGCGCCTACAGCGTCGCCAGCGCCCATTACGAGGAACAGCTCGAGTTCTTCAGCATCAAGGTCGCCAACGGTCCGCTGACCTCGCGGCTGCAGCATCTCGAGGTCGGCGACGAGGTGCTGGTCGGGCGCAAGCCGCATGGCACGCTGATCCTGTCGGACCTGCTGCCGGCGCGCCATGTCTACCTCTTCGGCACCGGCACCGGGCTGGCGCCGTTCCTGAGCCTGATCAAGGACCCCGAGATCTACGAACGCTTCGAGAAGGTCGTGCTCGTGCACGGCGTGCGCTTCGCCAACGAGCTCGCCTACCGCGAGATGATCGAGGAGGAGCTGCCGTCGAACGAGTTCTTCGGCGAGGACGTGCGCGCCAAGCTGATCTACTACCCGACCGTGACGCGCGAGCCGTTCCGCAATTCGGGCCGCCTCACCGACCTCGTCGAGAGCGGCAAGCTGCAGGCCGACATCGGCCTGCCGCGCATCAGCGCCGACCATGACCGGGCGATGATCTGCGGCAGCCCGAGCATGCTCAAGGACACCTGCGCGATGCTCGACGCCCATGGCCTGAAGGTCTCGCCGCGGCTGGGCGAGCCCGGCGACTACGTCTTCGAGCGCGCCTTCGTCGAGCGTTAGCGGCCCGGCCCGGGGACTTCGAGCGCGCGCAGGATCTTCTCGTACAGCAGGCGCGGCTCGAAGGGCTTGACGATGAAATCGTTCATCCCGGCGGCGAGGCAGCGCTCGCGGTCCTCGGCATAGGCGTTGGCCGTCATCGCGATCACCGGCGTCGACGCCAGCCCCGGCAGCCGGCGCAGGCGGCGCGTCGCCTCGAGGCCGTCCAGGCGCGGCATCTGCATGTCCATCACGATGAGCGCGTAGGCGCCGCCGCTGGCGCGCTCAACCGCGGCCTCGCCGTCCTCGGCGATGTCGACCTCGAGGCCGACCCCCACGAGCACCTCGCGCGCGACCTCGCGGTTGATCGGCTCGTCGTCGGCCAGCAGCACGCGCGCCCCGGCGTGGCGCAGCCGGATCTGCGCCGCCGCGCCGTCGTCCGGCAACGGCGGCGCCGCCGCCGCGGCGCCGGGCCGGCGCGCCAGTCGCGCCGTGAACCAGAAGCGGCTGCCCTGCCCCGGCCGGCTCTCGACCCCGACCTCGCCGCCCATGAGCTGGGCCAGCCGGCGCGTGATCGCGAGCCCGAGTCCGGTGCCGCCGTACTTGCGCGTCGTCGAGGTGTCGACCTGCTCGAAGGCGCCGAACAGGCGCGGCAGCGCGGCGGGGTCGATGCCGATGCCGGTGTCGACGACCTCGAAGCGCAGCGTCGCCGCGCTCGCGGTCGCGGCGAGCACGACGGCGCGTATCGTGACCGAGCCGCGCTCGGTGAACTTGATCGCGTTGGTGGCGTAGTTCAGCAGCGCCTGCTGCAGCCGCATCGCGTCGCCGACGAGGTCGCCGGGCAGCGCCTGCGCCTCGACCTGCAGCGCCAGCCCCTTGGCCTGCGCGCCGGCGAGCACGATCGAGCGCACGTTGCCGAGCACGCTCTCGACGGCCAGCGGCCCGGCCTCGATCTCGAGCTTGCCGGCCTCGATGCGGCAGATGTCGAGGATGTCGTTGATGACGGCCAGCAGGTGGTTGGCAGCGGCGTCGATCTGGCCCAGCCGCGCGTCCTGCTGCGCCGTCACGCCCTCGCGCCGCAGCAGGTAGGCCATGCCGAGGATCGCGTTCATCGGCGTGCGGATCTCGTGGCTCATGTTGGCGATGAAATCGCTCTTGGCGCGGTTCGCGACCTCGGCCGCGTCCTTGGCGCGCACCAGGTCCTGCTCGAAACGCTTGCGCTGCGTGATGTCCTGGTGGAAGGCGATCAGGCGCGGCGCCGAACCGGGTCCGCCGGCGTGGTGGTAGAGCGTCATCTCGATCGGCACGCGCGTGCCGTCGGCGCGGCGGTGCTCGGTCTCGACCTTGACGTAGCCGCGCTCGCGCACCGCGGCGATGCGGCGCGCGCCCTCGACGCCGGACCAGCCGGGATCGATGTCGCCCAGGCTCAGGGCGAGGAAGGCTTCGGTCGTGTAGCCCAGCGTGCGCGCCACCTGGGGATTGGCGTAGACGAAGCGCCCGTCGTCGACGCGCGACCAGGTGATGCCGATGCCCACGCTCTCCATCGCGAACTCGGTCTCGGCCAGGCGGCGCGATTTCTCCTGCAGGTCGGCGGTGCGCTGCTGCACCTGCTGCTCGAGCTGGCTGCGGTGGCGGTCGAGTTCCTCCTGCTGCTGCTTGAGCGGCGAGATGTCGCGCGTCATCGCGATCGTGCAGGCGACGCCGTCGACGTCGACGCGGGCGACCGACATCAGGCCCCACAGCGTCGAGCCGTCGCGGCGGCGGAAGCGCAGTTCGAGGTCGCGCGCCTCGCCGTGCGCATCGACCAGGGCGCCGACCCGGGCGCGGTCGTCGGGCAAGACCCAGATGCCGAGGTCGCGCGCCGTGCGGCCCAGCACCGCGTCGCGCGCATAGCCGGTCAGGCGCAGGAATTCGGCGTTCACGTCGACGTAGGCGCCGTCGCTGCGGCGGTTGATCGTCACCGCGTCGAGGCTGGTGCCGAGCATCGTGCGGTAGCGCCCCTCGCTCGCGCGCTCGCGCTGCGCGGCGGTGCGCGCGGCCATGAACAGGCGCCAGAAACCGCGCGCCGCCGCCGCCGACAGCAGCGCGAACGCCAGCGCCACGGCGATCGCCGCGTGCAGGTACTTGCGCCACAGCGCGAGGTAGTCCGCGCTGCCCATGCCGACGACCAGATGGAAGGGCAGCACGCGCAGACGGCGGTAGCTGTCGATGCGTTCGATATCGTCGCCGGTGTCGCTGGCGTGGAAGGTGCGGGCCGCGACGCCGGAGGCGATGATCGCCGCCAGCTCCTTGGAGTATTTCCTCGACCCGACGGCGGGCCCGCCCCCGGGCCCGGCGGGCCAGTGCGCGATCATGCCGGTCTTGGAGTCGCGCAGCAGCGCCACGCCATGCGGGCCGACGTCGACCTGGGACAGCAGGTGCGAGAAATGGGACACCGGCACCACCGCCAGCACGACGCCGCCGAAGCTGCCGTCGGGCCGGTCGTAGCGGCGCGAGAACGTGATCAGCCATTGCGCGTCGATGCGGCCGAAGATCGGATCGCCGACGATGAGTCCGGCCTTGGGCTGGTCGCGATGGGTGATGAAATAGCCGCGCCCGGCGGCGCTGGCGGTGCTGTTCGCGGCCACGCCGTTGCCGTAGACGATGCGCCCGCTGGCGTCGCTGACGCGGAAGTTCGCCACGTCGTCGAGCCAGTGGCGGCGCTCCTCGAGCAGGGGCCGGAGTTCGGCGCCGTCGAGGCGGCCCTGGCGCCGCAGTTCGCGCTGCGCCTCGCTGCCGATCGCGCGCAGCGCCTGGTCGATGGCCAGCGTCGAGTCGCTTATGTTCTGGTCCACCAGCAGCGCCAGGTTGCGCGTCTGCTGGCGCACCTCGGCCTCGCGCTGGTTCCTCGACAGGTGCAGCATCAGCGTCAGCAGCAGCACGACGAAGAGGTTGAGCGTGACCACGCCCAGCCCGAGCAGGCGCGCGAAGGCGGCTTCCTTGGCCATCATCGCGGGAGGCGCGCGGGGGTCGATGCGGCGCAGACGTCGGATCCAGCTTGCATGCGAGAGGCTTGTTCGGGAAATCCTGCCGGACCGCGGTATGGTATCCGCGCCGCCACCCGGCGCGCGCGCGGGGATCGGCGAAAATCGCACGATGGAGACCCCCGGCAATCTCTTCTGCGTCGCCGCGCCCAGCGGCACCGGCAAGTCCAGCCTCGTGAAGGCGCTGCTCGAGCTCGATTCGCATCTGGCGGTGTCGATCTCGCACACGACGCGCGCGCCGCGCGGCCAGGAGCAGCATGGACGCGAATACTGGTTCGTCGACGCGGCCGAGTTCCGCGCCATGGTCGAGCATGGCGACTTCTTCGAGCACGCCGTGGTCCACGGCCATCAGTACGGTACCAGCCGCAAGGCGATCGAGGCCCGCCTCGCCCAGGGCGACGACATGGTGCTCGAGATCGACTGGCAGGGCGCGCTGCAGATCAAGCGGCTGTTCCCGCATGCGGTGCTGATCTTCATCCTGCCGCCGAGCTGGGACGAGCTGTCGCAGCGCCTGAACCGCCGCGGCGAGGACCGGCCCGAGGTCATCGCGCGGCGCCTGGCCAACGCCCGCACCGAGGTCGCCCAGGCCCGGCACTTCGACTTTGTTATCATCAACAGCTTGTTCGAGACGGCGCTCTTCGACCTCAAGACGGTCGTCCATTCGCAGCGCCTCAAGTACGCCGCCCAGCAGCGCAACCGCTCCCAGGTCTTCGCCGCGCTGGGGCTGATCTGACCCACGCTAGATAGAACCAAGGCAAACATGGCCCGCATCACCGTCGAAGATTGTCTCGTCAAGATCCCCAACCGCTTCCAGCTCGTGCTCGCCGCGACCTACCGCGCGCGCATGCTCAGCCAGGGCCACGCGCCCAAGATCGAGACCAAGAACAAGCCCGGCGTGACCGCGCTGCGCGAGATCGCCGCCGGCGAGATCGGCATCGAGATGCTGCGCAAGGTGCCGATCTAGGCCCGGCCATCCCCCGGCGACGAGGGCGCCCCGCTCCCGGCGGGGCGCCCTCTCCTTTTGTTCCGGGCAAAGCGCGCTAAATTCCGGGTATGAGCCTGCGCTCCTTCGCCGCCGAACTGCTGCCAGCCGCCCTGCACGGGCTGCAGCGCGCCCCCGTGCCGCAGGCCGATGCCGGCGCGGCGCCCGACGAGGTCAGCACCTTCGCCGCGCTGACCGAGAAACTGGCCTACCTCTCGAAGCCGGATTTCAAGCTCGTGCGCGAGGCCTACAAGTTCGCCGACGCGGCGCACCTGGGCCAGTTCCGCGCCAGCGGCCAGCCCTACATCACGCACCCGCTGGCGGTGGCCGGGCTGTGCGCCGAATGGAAGCTCGACGCCCAGGCCATCGTCGCCGCGCTCACGCACGACACGATCGAGGACACCGGCGTCACCAAGGCCGAGCTGATCGAGAAGTTCGGCGCCTCCGCGGCCGACCTCGTCGACGGCCTGACCAAGCTCGACAAGCTGCACTTCAGCACGCGCGAGGAGAACCAGGCCGAGAGCTTCCGCAAGATGCTGCTGGCGATGGCGCGCGACGTGCGCGTGATCCTCATCAAGCTCGCCGACCGCCTGCACAACATGCGCACGATGCAGGCGATGGTGATCGACAAGCGCCAGCGCATCGCGCGCGAGACGCTCGAGATCTACGCCCCGATCGCGCACCGCCTGGGCCTGAACCAGACCTACCGCGAACTGCAGGAGCTGTGCTTCGAGCTGCTCCACCCCTGGCGCCATGGCGCGCTGGCCAAGGCCGTCAAGCGCGCGCGCGGCCACCGGCGCGACATCGTCGACCGCGTCCAGAAGGATGTCGAGCGCGCCTTCGGCGCGCACAAGATCAAGGTCCAGGTCAGCGGGCGCGAGAAGACGATCTACTCGATCTATCACAAGATGCGCGAGAAGCACACCGGCTTCGCGCATGTGAGCGACATCTTCGGCTTCCGCGTCGTCGTGCCCACGCTGACCGAGTGCTATGTCGCGCTGGGCGTGCTGCACCAGCTCTACAAGCCGGTGCCGGGCCGCTTCAAGGACTACATCGCGATCCCCAAGGCCAACGGCTACCAGAGCCTGCACACGACGCTGGTGTCGCCGCTGGGCACGGCGGTCGAGTTCCAGATCCGCACCGAGGCGATGCACGCGGTGGCCGAGAAGGGCATCGCCGCGCATTGGGTCTACAAGGCCGGCGACAAGGGCACGGCCGCGGCCGACGCGCAGCGCCTGTCGGCGATGTGGCTGCAGAGCCTGCTCGACATCCAGGACGAGACGCGCGACGCGGCCGAGTTCCTCGAGCACATCAAGATCGACCTGCACCCGGACGCCGTCTACGTCTTCACGCCGCGCAGCAAGATCCTGGCCCTGCCGCGCGGCGCCACGGCGGTCGATTTCGCCTACGCGATCCACTCCGACGTCGGCCAGCACACGGTGGCGGCCAAGGTCAACGGCGAGCCGGTGGCGCTGCGCACCGAGCTCAAGAGCGGCGACGTGGTCGAGATCATCACCGCGCCCGGCGCGCGCCCGAACCCGGCCTGGCTGAGCATGGTGCGCACGGGACGTGCGCGCAGCAAGATCCGCCACCACCTGAAGAACATGGAGGCCGAGGAATCGCGCGCCCTGGGCGAGAAGATGCTGGGCCAGGCGCTGCGCGCCGAGGGCCTGCAGCCGCCCGGCAGCGACCCGACCGACGCCGAGGCGGTGGCGATCTGGCAGCAGGTGACGCGCTGGAGCGGCAACCGCAACCGCGGCGAGCTGATGGTCGACATCGGACTCGGCCGCAAGATCGCCACCATCGTCGCCAAGCGCATGGCGCAGATCATGGGCGAGCGCGGCATCCGGCCCGACCCGTTGACGCTGACGCTGGCGCGCTACGGCCAGGACGAGGGCACGCTGAACCAGGGCGTCGTCGTCGTCGACGGCAGCGCCGGCGCGTCGATCCAGCTCGCACCCTGCTGCCGCCCGATCCCGGGCGACGCCATCGTCGGCTACCTCGGCCGCGGCGAGGGGCTGATCGTCCACACCGCCGAATGCCCGACCGGCAAGCGCCTGTTCGAGCGCGATCCCGAGCGCTGGATGGAGGTCGAGTGGGCCGAGGAGCCGACGCGCCCGTTCGAGACCCATCTGTCGGTGCTGGTGCGCAACGGCAAGGGCGTGCTGGCGCAGGTGGCCTCGGCGATCAGCGCCGCCGAGGCCGACATCACGCACCTCGGCATGGACCCGCTGCCGAGCGAGGAGAACGCCGAACTGCGCCTGCTCGTGAGCGTGCGCGACCGCGTCCACCTCGCCGACGTGCTGCGCACGCTGCGTCGCGCGCCCGCGGTGCAGCGCGTCTCGCGCTACCGCATCGGCTGAGTCAGCGCGGCGCCGGCCCCGCGTCGGCGAGCGCCTCGACCTCGGCGCGCAGGCGCTCGAACTCGGCGCGCGCCGCG
>JAGWVB010000354.1 GCA_018971105.1 Burkholderiales bacterium | reverse complement strand
GCGCCGCCGCCGCCGCCCATGCGCGCCACCACCAGCACGCCGGCGACGGCGACGAAACCCGCGGCCACCGCCGCCGGCACGAGCCAGACCTGGCGCCGGCGCGGCGGCGCCAGGACCACCGGCTCGCCCGCCAGGCGCTCGCGCAGCCCGGCCAGGAAGCGGGCGTCGCGCGCCGGATCGGCAGCCAGGTCGTCGGAACGCATGACGTCGCCGATCAGGTGGTAGGCATGCCAGGCGCCGCGCGCTTCGGCGCTGTCGCGCCAGACCGCGCAGACGGGGTCGAGCGCGTCGGCCTCGCCGTCGACCAGGGCCGAGACCCAGATCCTGGGGTCGACGGGTTCGGATGCGGGGGAGACCGGTTCGGGCTTCATGATGTTGCGGCTGGGTTGGGCTGAGACGGGCCGGCGCTCACCAGCGCTCGCCTACTCGAGTATCGAGCAAGGGACGCAGACGCAGCGAGATCGCCTCGCGTGCACGGAAGATGCGGGAACGAACAGTACCGATGGGGCAGTTCATGACTTCGGCAATCTCTTCGTAGCTCAGGCCTTCGATCTCGCGCAACGTGATCGCCTGGCGCAGATCCTCTGACAGCGCTTCGATCGCCGAGTTCACTGCGGCGGCGATTTCCTTGCTCGCCAGCACCGCGTCGGGGGTCGAACCGTCGCTTAGTTCGTTCTCGATGCGCGAAGTTTCGTCGCCGTCGTCGCCGCCGCCGGCGCGCGCCGACTCGAAGACCAGGGGATCGCGCTTCAAGTCCATGAGGGATTTCTTGGCCGTGTTGACGGCGATGCGATACAGCCAGGTGTAGAAGGCGCTGTCGCCGCGGAACTGCGGCAGCGCCCGGTAGGCCCGGATGAAGCTCTCCTGGGCTATATCCTGGACCAGGTCGGTGTCGCGCACCATGCGCCCGATCAAGCGCTCGACGCGGCGCTGGTACTTGACGACCAGCATCTCGAACGCGCGCTGGTCGCCGCGCTTGGCGCGGTCGACGAGCAGGGCATCGGCCTCGGAGTCGCTCATTCAGGGACGCGGGGTCGGGGCACGGGCGTGGACGGCGCAGCGCAGCGCATGCATCGCAGCCCCCGCGTCGCCCGCGGCGACGGCGACCCAGCGCGCCGGCACGGCGGCGCGCAGGCGCAGGCGCAACAGGAGCCAGGATCCAAGATCGATCATCACCTCGAGTTCACCCACCTCGGCATCGACGCTCCAGCGTTCCCCATCCCAGGCCAGCGCGACGGCACGCGGCGCGTTCGCACGCCAGGCCAGGCCGAGCGCGAGCAGGGCCGCGAGCGCCGCCAGCAGGGCCGCGGCGGCAGGGTCGAGGTCGAGCCAGCCGCCGATCCAGGCCACGCAGGCACCCGCGGCCAGCGCCGGCAGCAGCGACTGCACGGCCTGCCAGGCCCTGCCGCCGCGGCAGCACAGGCGCACCGGCGGCGCCGCGCGCATGGCATTCAGGCGCGCCGGAACACCAGCGTGCCGTTGGTGCCGCCGAAGCCGAAGTTGTTCTTGACCGCGTAGTCGATCTTCATCTGCCGCGCCTCGTTGGCGCAGTAGTCCAGGTCGCATTCCGGATCCTGGTTGAAGATGTTGATCGTCGGCGGCGAGACCTGGTGGTGCAGCGCCAGCACGGTGAACACCGACTCGACCCCGCCGGCGCCGCCGAGCAGGTGGCCCGTCATCGACTTCGTGGAATTGACGACGAGGCGCTTGGCGTGGTCGCCGAAGGCGAGCTTGATCGCGTTGGTCTCGTTCGCGTCGCCCAGCGGCGTGCTCGTGCCATGCGCGTTGAGGTACTGCACCGCGTCGGCGTTGATGCCGGCGCTGCGCAGCGCCGCTTTCATCGAGCGCTTCGGTCCGTCGACGTTGGGCGCCGTCATGTGGAAGGCGTCGGCCCCCATGCCGAAGCCGGCCAGCTCGGCATAGACGCGCGCGCCGCGGCGCCGCGCATGCTCGTAATCCTCGAGCACGAGCACGCCCGCGCCCTCGCCGAGCACGAACCCGTCGCGGTCGCGATCCCAGGGACGCGAGGCGGTCTTCGGGTCGTCGTTGCGCACCGACAGCGCGCGCGCCGCCGCGAATCCGCCCACGCCCAGCGGCGAGACGGTGCCTTCGGCGCCGCCGGCGATCATCACGTCGGCATCGCCGAGCGCGATCAGGCGACCGGCCTCGCCGATGCAGTGCAGGCCCGTCGTGCAGGCGGTGACGATGGCCATGTTCGGACCGGTGTAGCCGAACTTGATCGAGACATGGCCCGAGATCATGTTGATGATCGAGGCCGGGACGAAGAACGGCGAGATGCGCCGCGGGCCGCGCGCGCGGTACTCGTCGGCATTGGCCTCGATCAGCGGCAGGCCGCCGATGCCCGAGCCGACGATGACGCCGATGCGCTCCGCCTCGTCCTCGGACAGCGTGCTGCCGTCGGGCAGCCCGGCGTCCTGCACGGCCTGGATGGACGCCGCCATTCCGTAGTGGATGAAGGCGTCCATGTGGCGCGCCTCCTTCGAGGGGATGTAGTCGTCGACCTTGAAATCGCGCACCTCGCCGGCGAAACGGCAGGAGAACGCCGAAGCGTCGAACTTCGTGATCAGGTCGATGCCGCTGCGGCCGGCGAGCAGGCTGGCCCAGCCGTCGGCGACGTTGTTGCCGACCGGACTCACCAGCCCGAGGCCGGTGACGACGACACGGCGCCGCGTCACAGCGACCCCCCGCTCGCCGCCGCCGCGGCCCGCGATGCGCGCGCTTGCACTTTGGGATCAGGCCTTGTGGTGGGTGGACGCGTAGTCGATCGCCAGCTGGACGGTGGTGATCTTCTCGGCTTCCTCGTCCGGGATCTCGATGCCGAACTCGTCCTCGAGCGCCATCACCAGTTCAACGGTGTCGAGCGAGTCGGCGCCGAGGTCGGCGACGAAGGCCTTCTCGTTCGTGACGTCGGATTCGGGAACGCCGAGTTGTTCGGCAATGATCTTCTTGACTCGCGCTTCGATATCGCTCATGACTCCTCCTGGAGTGGGATCGGTTCAAACAGCCCGCGATTCTACCGGCGGGGCCAGGACCGGATAAGTCAGTCCGAGGCGGCGCCTCAGCTCATGTGCATGCCGCCGTTGACATGCAGCTCGGTGCCGGTGATGTAGGCACCCCCCGGACCGGCCAGGAAGACCACCGCCTGGGCGATGTCCTCGGGTCGGCCGAGCCGGCCCAGCGGGATCTGCGCCAGCAGCGCGGTCCGGGCGGCCTCGGGCAAACCCTGGGTCATGTCGGTGTCGATGAACCCGGGGGCGATGCAGTTCACGGTGATGTTGCGCGCACCGAGTTCGCGCGCCAGCGCGCGCGTCATGCCGGCCACGCCGGCCTTGGCCGCGGCGTAGTTCGCCTGGCCGGCATTGCCCAGGGCGCCGACGACCGAGGTGATGTTGACGATGCGTCCCCAGCGCTGCTTCATCATCGGCCGCGTCGCGGCGCGGCAGGCGCGGAACACCGCCTTCAGATTGGTGTCGTGGACGGCGTCCCACTCGGCATCCTTCATGCGCATCGACAGCATGTCGCGCGTGATGCCGGCGTTGTTGACGAGCACGTGCAGGCCGCC
>JAGWVB010000064.1 GCA_018971105.1 Burkholderiales bacterium | reverse complement strand
ACTTTGGCATCGGCAGTCCTCGGTTGCCATGGGGGGTGAGATACCTATGACAACGGGCTTAGCCACGAGGCTGCCGACCTGCTACTGATGAAATTTCCGGGCTAGGCCGTCGCGCTGCGACCGGCCTGGCCCCGCAGCCCCCACATCATCGGCAATGCGAGCAGGTAGACGCCGGCGCCGACGATCCAGATCAGCCCCGGGTCATGCGGCCGCAGCGCCGCATAGGCCTGGCTGAAGAACAGCGGCCCGAACACGGCCGCCAGGCTGGCCAGGCTGGCCAGTACGCCCTGCAGCTGCCCCTGCTGCTCGGGCCCGATCTGGGTTGTCGTCAGCGATTGCAGGGCCGGCATGCCGATGCCGCCGAGCGCGAACATCGGCCCCAGCGCGAACAATATCCA
Source organism: Burkholderiales bacterium (assembly GCA_018971105.1). GTDB lineage: Bacteria > Pseudomonadota > Gammaproteobacteria > Burkholderiales > Burkholderiaceae_C > Rubrivivax. Next base: position 18,604 of record JAGWVB010000064.1, on the reverse strand, counting down.
GCCCTGCGATGTCAGCGCCAGCGCCACCAGCGCGACGAGTTCGCAGGCCATGCCCAGCAACAGCGAGCGGCGGTCGCCGAGCCGGGCGACGACGGGTCCGGTGAGGAAGGCCTGCGCGCCGGCGTGGAAGACGCCGAAGGCGCCCAGCGACAACCCGATCGTGTAGCGGTTCCATGCGAAACGATCCTCGCAATACATCGCCCACACCGTGCCGTACATCGTGCCCACCAGTCCCATGATGGTGTTGATGGCCATCAGCGGCACGAGCGACTTGAAGGTCAGCGCCCATCGCAGCGGCTTGAAGGGATTGAGCGCGTCGAGGTCGAAGCGCGCCTCGCGCCGGCGCGCATGCGTTTCGGGTAGCACGAAGAGCGCGAGTGCGAAATTGACGGCATTGAACGCCGCGGCGGCGAGGAAGGGCGCGCGCACCCAGAGGTCGCCGAGCGCGCCGCCCAGCGCCGGGCCGACGACGAAGCCGATGCCGAACATGGCGTGGAACAGGCCGAAGCGGCGCGCGCGCTCCGCGGGTGTCGAGATGTCGGTGATGTAGGCCGTCGCCACCGCCATGTTGGCGCCGGTGATGCCGGCGATGGCGCGCCCGACGACGAGGATCCAGAGCTGCGGCGCGAACGCCATCACGAGATAGTCGACGGCGGCGCCGGCCAGCGACACCAGCAGCACCGGCCGGCGGCCGTAGCGGTCGCTGAGCACGCCCAGCGCGGGCGAGAACAGGAACTGGCAGGCGGCGTAGAGCGCCAGGATGATGCCAAGCACCGACGTGATGTCGCCGCGATGTTCGACATCGCGCAGCAGCGCGGGCAGGATGGGGAAGATCAGCCCGATGCCGATGGCATCGAGCAGCACCGCCGCGAGGATGACGACGAGGGCCTTGTTCAAGGTCCGCGCATTGTCGTCGCGCGGTGCGGCGGGGCGGGGTGTTGACCCGCCAGCTCGTCGAGGATCGGGCAGTCGGGCCGGTCGTCGCCGGCGCAGCAATGGACGAGGTGTTCGAGCGTGGCCTTCATCGCCAGCAGCGATCGCGCCTTGGCCTCGAGGTCGCGGATATGCGCCTGCGCCAGCGCCTTGACCTCGCGGCTCGGGCGCCCGCGGTCGTTCCACAGGCCGACGAGGGCGCCGATCTCGGCGATCGAGAAACCGAGGTCGCGCGCGCGGCGGATGAAGCGCAGCTGGTGGATCTCGTTGCCGCCGTAGCGGCGGTAGCCGGCCTCGGTGCGCGGCGGGGCGGCGATCAGACCGACCTGCTCGTAATGGCGGATCATCTTCGCCGACACGCCCGAGGCCGCGGCCGCCTCGCCGATGTTCATCGCGCCCGTCTCGTTCATCGCTGGCCCCCGCTTCATCGCCCGCCCTTCCAGCGCCGCAGCAGCAGCGCATTGGCGACGACGCTGACGCTGCTCAGGGCCATCGCCGCGCCGGCGACGACCGGGCTCAGCAGGCCGGCCGCCGCGAGCGGAATGCCGACGACGTTGTAGGCAAAGGCCCAGAACAGGCCGCGGCGTATCGTCGCGACGGTGCGGCGCGAGACCTCGATCGCATCGGCGACGAGCGCCGGGTCGCCGCGCATCAGCGTGATGCCGGCGCTGGCCATCGCGACATCGGTGCCGCCGGCCATCGCGATGCCTACGGCCGCGGCGGCCAGCGCCGGCGCGTCGTTGATGCCGTCGCCGACCATCGCGACGCGGGCGCCGTCGCGGCCGAGTTCGCGCACGACCTCGGCCTTGTCGGCCGGCAGCACCTCGGCGCGGAACTCGGCGATGCCGAGCTCGGCCGCGATGCGCGCCGCGCTGCCGGCGTTGTCGCCCGTCAGCATCACGGTGCGGATGCCGAGCTCGTGCAGCCGCGCGACGGCCGCCTTCGCGCCCGGCTTGGCGGCGTCGTCGAAGGCGAGCAGGCCGATCGCCGCGTCGCCGCGCAGCAGCCAGGACACCGTGCGGCCCTGCCGTGCCAGCGCTGCGGCCGGCGCCGCGAGCGGGCCCATCTCGATGCCGCGCTCGCTCACCAGCCGCGCGCTGCCGAGCGCGACGCGCTGCCCCGCGACCTCGGCCTCGACGCCGCGCCCGGGGAGCGCCCGCGCCGCCGTGGACTCGGGGATCGCCATCGATGCGGCGCGTTCGAGCACCGCGCGCGCCAGCGGGTGGCTGCTGCCGCGCTGCAGCGCCGCGGCCAGCGCGATCACCTCGTCCTCGCTCACGCCGGGCGCCGCCTGCACGGCGGCCAGGCGCGGCCGGCCCTCGGTCAGCGTGCCGGTCTTGTCGAAGGCGACGACCGAGATCGAATGCGCGAGTTCCAGCGCCTGCGCGTCCTTGATCAGGATGCCGCGCCGCGCCGCGACGCCGGTGCCGACCATGATCGCCGTCGGCGTCGCCAGCCCGAGCGCGCAGGGGCAGGCGATGACGAGCACGGCGACGGCGTCGATGAGCGCCGTCTCCCAGGGCGCGCCGGCGACGAGCCAGCCGGCCAGCGTCAGCGCCGCGATGCCGAGCACGATGGGCACGAAGACGGCGGCGACGCGGTCGACGATGCGCTGGATCGGCGCCTTGCCGGCCTGCGCCGATTCGACGAGGCGGATGATGCGGGCCAGCGTCGTCTCGGCGCCGATGGCCAGCGTGCGCACCGTCAGCAGGCCCTCGGCGTTGATGGCGCCGCCAGTGATGCGTTCGCCCTCGGAGCGCGCGACCGGCATGCTCTCGCCGGTGATCATCGATTCGTCGAGGTGGCTGCGGCCGGCGACGATCTCGCCGTCGACGGCGACGCGCTCGCCCGGGCGCACGACGACGAGGTCGCCGACGCGCACGGCCGCTATCGGCAGCTCGATCTCGACGCCGTCGCGCTGCACGCGCGCGGTGGCCGGGCGCAGCGCGCCCAGCGCACTGATGGCGTCGGTGGTGCGGCGCTTGGCGCGCGCTTCCAGCCATTTGCCCAGCAGCACGAGCGTGATCACGGCGGCCGAGGCCTCGAAGTACAGATGCGGCATCGCGCCGTGACCAGCGTGGCGCCCCATCTCGAACACCGACAGCCCGTAGGCGGCCGAGGTGCCGATGGCCACCAGCAGTTCCATATTGCCGCTGCCCTCGCGCAGCGCGCTCCAGCCGCTGCGGTAGAAGCGCCAGCCGAGGCCGAACTGGACGATGCTGGCCAGCAGCCACTGCACGCGCATCGGCGCCATCCAGGACACCCCCAGCGGCGCCAGCGCCATCGGCGCCACCAGCGGCAACGTCAGCAGCACGCCCAGCGCCACCGGCCACCAGGCCGGCAGCTTCGAAGGCGGCTCGGGCCGCTCGGACTCGACGAGATGCGCGCCGTAGCCGGCCTTCTCGATCGCCGCCACCAGCGTCGCCGCCGCCACGCCCGGCGGCGCGACGACGGTGGCGCGCTCGGTCGCGAGGTTGACGGTGGCGTCGGTGACGCCGGGCACGCGGCGCAGCGCCTTCTCGACGCGGCCGACGCAGGAGGCGCAGGTCATCCCGGAGACCGAGATCGAGAGCGGGATGGGTTCGGTGACGGTGTTCATGACCTTATCGTCGAGTTTCCCACGATGGGAAGGTCAAGGGGTTTCGTCGGTTCGGATCGAAGTGCCGGTTTCTTGAGCCAGCTCATGGTTCCGGCGCCTGGGCCGCGCCGGCTTGACTTTGCCATCGTGGCAAGCTTCAGACTTGCTCCGTCATCATCGACTGCCGGGAACTGACCATGATCGCTTTCGAAGTTCAAGACATGACCTGCGGCCATTGCGTGGCCAGCATCACCAAGGCGCTGCAGGCGGCCGACCCGCTGGCGGTGGTCGAGATCGACCTGGGGCGGCATCGGGTGCAGGTGGAGCCTGGGCGGGCCGATGCTGCGGCTTTGCGGGTGGCGATGGAGGATGCGGGGTTTACGCCGGTGGTCTTGGCTGGGTGACGGCGGCTCCTCCTCTTTTGATGGCACTCGGATAGTGAGTGGGGCGCCGCCGCCATTGCGCGGGACGCTCACTCGGTGTGGGTGCCGGGAGGGCGATTGACTATCCGGGCGTCCCCAAGGCAGACTGCGCGGGCCTGACGACAAGGGGGGCGCTCGTGAACTTCTTCGAAGACAGCATTAAAGTGCTGGGTCGGATGCACCACGACTGGTCCCGTGATCAGCCGCATTCGGACGTCGGACCGGGCTGGTCACGCCTGGGCTCTGTCGACTTTGGGACGAGGTCAACCGGCGTCAATTTCCGCCAGTCGATGCCAGGTCGACGGTTCGACCGGGATTTTGGCCAGCCATTCGAGATCACGGCCAGTCTGCTTACCCAGATGTTCCATGGACTGAGTCGGGCCATTGCGGACACGTTCGTTGCTCCCCTGAATCTCTATATGTGTCGACACAATATCGACACCATCAATCGGATGGCGGCATTCTTCGGGCAGGCTGGACATGAGTGCAAAGGCTTAACCCACATGGAGGAAAGCTTCCACTACAAGGAGGAGCGTCTCAGAAGCGTATTTGGGGCAAAGCTGGGCAATGCTGATGTTAGCGAACTGCTGAAATCGCAAGAGGCATTGGCAAACTTCATCTATGCCAACGAAGGCGGAAATGGAGCGGTCAAAAGCGGCGACGGCTGGCGATTCCGTGGACGTGGGCTCCTTCAATTGACTCTACGTCAGAATTATGCCGCGTTTGCCAAATTCTCCGGAATCGATGTTGTGGCCAACCCCGACCTGATCGCCAAACCCACCTATGCCGTTTGGTCGGCCTGTTGGTATTGGGGGTGGAGGCGTTTGAACAACCCAGCCGATTCAGGTGATCTTCCCGAAGTAACGAGGCGAATCAATGCGAAGCTAGTCGATTTGGACGACAGAATAAATCGAACCAATAGAGCAAGAGAAGTGCTGCGTCACTCAATCCTCGGACTTGGGGCGTCGCCATGGCAAATCTAATCATTTGCCTGATTCTTGTCGCACTACCGCTTCTTTCGGCGGCTACGCCAGTGCATCCCCGATGCGAGGAAGATGCAACCCCGCGAGCGCTGAAGCTGCTCAAGTTTTATACATCGTCAGATGGAGACCCGCCCGGTCAGGACGTAGGGCTGTACCCTGGAATGAAGGTGATCGCACCGATACGCAATCCTGCCAAGCCTTCGCAAAAGCTCGATGTGTACGAGTTCACTGGCTATTCGTACAAAGGTGCCTTCAGGATACGTCTGATCTATCTGCCGAGGACTGATTACTGTGTGATGGTGGGCGAAGAAATCCTGACGATGAGTCCGTTCTGATTTGGCGGTTGCGTGAATACCTCCAGGTTCGCGCGGCGCCTCGCGCAAGGCGGCACCCGGCCGGGGCTCGGGCTGCGGCGGTCGTCGCTGCGCGCCGACTCCAGTTGCGGTGCTCGGCCCGGGGTCGCGTCGCGAAACTCGCTGCGCTCACTGGCGTTCGCTATGCTCAAACAGCCGCGACGAGTCAGTTGACGACGCGCGCTGCGCGCGCCGACCCCGAACCTGCGCTCCTCCTCGCCGCAACTCGCCCCGGCCGGGTGCCGCCTGGCGCGAGGCACGGGTTGTGGACCGCTGGCGCCGCGGGTCCGGGCGCGCGGGGGATGATCGAGTCGGGTTGACTCGGAAGACGTTTGTCCATACAGTGGGTCCGTGAAGATCGAATGGGATCTGAAGAAGGCTGAGGCCAATCTCAGAGAGCACGGAGTTGCCCTCGCTGAAGCCGCAACGGTTTTGACCGATGACTACGCGATGACGCGCGAAGATCCGGATGCCGTTGGTGAACAGCGCTTCGTGTCACTCGGCATGAGTGCAACCGGTGCTCTGTTGGTCGTGGTCTTCACGCATAGGGAGCCGGACATCTATCGGCTCATCTCATCGTGGAAGGCCAACAGGCCTCAAAGGAAGCAGTATGAAAAAAGTCGCCGCTGAGCCCTATCGCGATATCGACTTCAGCAACGCCAAGCGAGGCGCCGTCATCGCGCCGGAAGCAGGCAAGACGAAGATTTCGATCCGAATCGACAACTCGGTGATCGAGCACTTTCGGAAGCAAGTTGAACAAGTCGGTTCGGGCAACTACCAGACGCTGATCAACGACGCCTTGGTTGCGTTCATTCAGCAGCGTTCGGTTATTGAGGCGGTCCGCCAAGTGGTACGGGAAGAGCTCGCTTCGCCTAAGGTCAGGTCGCAGGTGCCACGGACACGTACTGCTGTGGCCTGATTCGGCTATTCAACCTAAAGTCGAACCTCAATGCCTGCATTGAGGTAGCGATAAAAACGGGTGATGTTAAATGCGCGGCGCTGATCTTCTTTATCACGTTCAAACGAACGTGAGAAATCATTTGTTGGAACAGTGTCTTGCACAGCTGCATCATTTTCCCAATCGAAATTCTCGCTCCATCAGAATTTTGATCTCTCGGTAAGATGATAATGCTTTGAGTAATGGTGGTTCATTTCGATTCGTAATAATGTACATGACATTAAGTTGGGAAAACATTGCATTTCCTGCTTCAAGCATGTACGCGTACGATCGACTCTCTTTGAATCCAAGTTTTTGAAGTGAAATGCTGGATCTCTTGGCTTCTCCAAGAAATTCACCAAGCTCCGTCTGAAGATCGGCAATTTCTCCGCTTAGTGCCAATTTCACTTCTGCGTTATTTTTGTATTGACTGGAAATAAATGTTGCGAATTTGGATGCCGTAAACTCAGTCCTTGCGGCGTACTGTTCGTATTGGGTAATGTATCGAGACTCTTGTTCTAGTTGCTGCGTCCGCGCGGAAGAGCCAATCAATGAGAGACAGAGCAAGAGATAGATGCGGACTTTTATTGACATAATTTTAACTGACTTTGTCGGAGTGGCGCGTTGGAGATTGCAAACGCTATCGGATAAGAGTGAATCGGATGCGACTTGCACCAAACATGAAAACACTACTGACGAGTGGCATTCAAGGAATAATCGGAATTTCTTCGGTATTGCCGAATTTATTGATATGTGATTTCTCACTTGCGAAGCGTGCTCGTCTGCAGGCTATGCTTAGCATTGTTTGATCAAGTCCTGGCTCGGGTGGAACTATTCGCCAAGCCTCAGGTGTTGTCCGACCCAATCCGGGAATGATGCGGTGTTTTCCGTCGTACATCAGTGCATTCAAGGCGCGAATCTGATCTTTTGTGCAATTGACTTCAAGCTGAATGAGAGAATAACGAACCGAGTCCCGATCGGGTCGGGATAAGGTGATTCTCATCCACAAAGTCTTGCCAGGACGTCTGCTTGCCAAATCCACTTCTACAATTACCCCGGATGGATTTGGTCCAATCGCTGGGATTTTATGCCATTCAGCCGCAAGTGTTGGGGCACTTGCGAAACATGAAATGGTGATCATTGCCATTGATGATTTAGTTCGGGCGGCGATCTGCGGAAATGCATTGAAGAGGTGTGGCATTTTAATTTTGCAACTTTTTGAATGGATTCAATACTGGGTGCAAAATTGGATTAGCCGACGCTTCGCATACAAACTTGTGATCCAGAGCGAATATGCGATGAAAGGTTGCGTGCAATCCTGCCTTGTTGCAGTGAGACGCCAGAAGCGTGTTGGCTTCAGCGTGACGCTGATCAGGGATTGGCCAATTATCATAAATCAACAGCCAGTTTGTTGCGTGGCGTCTGAATCCTGGCTTGTATGCCTTCGCGACCTTTGAAGCGGAGATGTGCAGCATTGCTTCCGCCCATTTCGCTTCTGGTTCATTTCCGATCCACGGTTCCTCGGCGCAATCAGATATGATCTCAGCGCGAAGGTCTTTCGTACTTTTTGGGACTTCGCCAGGTTGTGCTCGCTTCAGAAAATGTACAGATTTTCCAAAACCCTTCTTCCGTAACGCCTTTGCGCGAGCCTGATTCTCTGGCACGGCTTCCGTAACTTCTATTCCAATCGTGATCGACGGCATTCGAAGCTCAAAATCGGGGCGCTCTGCCTGCTCTAGAGTGAGTGGAAATTCAATGTAATCTCTTGGGATCGAGTGCAGCAAATGAGCAATATAGTATCTTTCCTTCTGATGCTTATTTTGCCCCTGTGCTCGGTGTGTGTTTCCTATGTCTAAAAGGGAAAGAGCATGCTTGAGAACTCCTGGAGACTCGGCGGCAAGTAGAGTTTGCATTTTGACTCCGGCGTGTTGAACTCACCTTGCGAAAAAGGGGCTTGGCGCGTTAGGTCGCGAACGCAAGCCAATTCATGTTGGCACAAATGGAGTCGCTAGTCTAGCAAGTAAATTGCCTGCATAGTGGTCATTGAAGATTAACTCACTGCTTTCAGGGTGATGCGAGCTGTGACCAAGCGCCGTACTTCGTAGGAGCAGCAAAGCCGGCTGCGGGCGCGCACCGGCGCGCGTGGAGGCGCCGAGAAGCGCAGGGCACGCGGGCCGCGCGCGCAGCGCGCATCAACCTCATACCAGGCGCCGTCTGTTTGAACGTAGCGAACGCAGTGAGCGAAGTGAGTTGGGCGCCCGGCCGCAAGACCGAGCATTGCAGGGAAGTCTGCGCGCAGCGCAGACCGCCGGGTCCGCGCGCCGGTGTGCGCCCGCAGCCGGCTTTGCCCGCACCGGCATCTCCACGCCGGCGCTTCGCAACGCTCAGTATGACGCCCAATTGATGATTTCCTGGCCCACCATCGCGCAGACTTTGGCGTTCTGGATGTAGAGCAGGCGTATCCTGAAGTCGCCCTTGCCGGACTGCCCATTGAACTCCAAGACGTCGAGTTTCTGCGCCGGGTTGGCTGGATTGATTACTGGCTTCGCAAGCGTGTAGCCCGGAGTCAGCGATACGTCGACGTGCGTCGCCTCGCCCGAATTCAGGTGGAAATCGAGCAGACGAAGGGCGCGCGGCATTGCGTCGCTCTCGCAGTGGTGATGTGGCGGTGGTGCCGCAATTGAAAGCGTCGCCACGCTACCGAGGAAGCAGGTGGTCGCCAGTTTGCTAATCATGGGTTTGGCCTCTCGAATATGCCTAGACGCAATAATTCTCACGTCCTGTCGGTCCAAACCTCACCCTGTAGCCGGCCCCAACAGCTCCCGATCATGCTCAGCCAAATGCGCCTCCCCATGCTCGAGAATGAAATACCGCAACGCCTCCGCCGCCGGCGACAGCATCTTGCTCTGCTGATGCACGATGTTCCAGGTGCGGATCAGCGGCGTGCCCTCGGCGTGGACGATCTCGATCAGCTTGCAGCGCAGTTCCAGCCCCAGCGTGTGCAGCGAGAGGAAACTCAGCCCCATCCCCGCCATCACCGCCTGCTTGATCGTCTCGTTGCTCGGCATCTCCATCGCGATACGCAACTCCACGCGCTGCTCCTGGAAGAAACGGTCCATCAGCGCCCGCGTGCCTGAGGCCGGCTCGCGCACGATCAGCGGGTAGGTCGCCACGGCCGCCAGCGGCGGGTGGCCGATGGTCAGGATCGGGTGCCCCGGTGGCGCGACGAAGACATGCGGATGCGCGGCGAAGGGCTCGGCGCGCATCGCCATCTCCTTCGGCGGCCGGCCCATGATCGCGACGTCGACCTCGCCCAGGCCGAGCCAGCCCGTCAGCTCCTCGCGGTTGGCACCCACCTTCAGCCGCAGCTCCACGCCCGGGTGCTCCTCGCGGAAGCGCGTCAGCAGCCGCGGCACGAAATACTTGGCCGTGCTCACCATGCCCACCGTCAGCTGCCCCGATTCCAGCTTGCGGAAGCGCGCCATCGCGTCGTCGGCGTCCTTCAGCGTCGCCAGCAGGCGCTTGGCGTAGACCAGGAAGTATTCGCCCGCCGTCGTCAGCGACACCTTGCGCCCCTCGCGGTCGAACAGCGGCAGTTCGATCGCCGACTCCAGCTCCTTGACCTGCATCGTCACCGCCGGCGGCGTCAGGTGCAGCGCCTCGGCCGCACGCACGAAGCTCAGGTGCCGCGCCACCTCGACGAACACGCGCAACTGGCGGAAGGTGACTGTCTTCATCGGCCCTCGCTCATTCAGCGTTGCTGAATCCGAACCCAGTAATTGCTGAATTTACCTTAAACACGACGGTGCCTACAGTGGGCCGCATGGACACCTACCTCGCCCCCAGCATCCTCTCGGCCGACTTTGCGCGCCTGCGCGACGAGGTGGCGGCCGTCGTCGAGGCCGGCGCCGACTGGATCCACTTCGACGTCATGGATAACCATTACGTGCCGAACCTGACCATCGGCCCCATGGTCTGCCAGGCGCTGCGCAAGCATTGCACCGTGCCGATCGACGTGCACCTGATGGTGCGGCCGGTCGACGCGCTGGCGACCTTGTTCGCCGAGGCCGGCGCCGACCTCATCAGCTTCCACCCCGACGCCAGCACCCATGTCGACCGCAGCCTGCAGCTGATCCGCGCCGCCGGCTGCAAGGCCGGGCTGGCCTTCAACCCGGCGACGCCGCTCGACGTGCTCGAATGGGTCATCGACAAGGTCGACCTCGTGCTGATCATGAGCGTCAACCCGGGCTTCGGCGGCCAGAGCTTCATCGAGTCGGCGCTGCGCAAGGTCGAGCGGGCGCGCCGGTTGATCGATGCCAGCGGGCGGCCGATCCGGCTCGAGGTCGACGGCGGCATCAAGGTCGACAACATCCGCCGCGTCGCCGACGCCGGCGCCGACACCTTCGTCGCCGGCAGCGCCATCTTCGGCCAGCGCGACTACCGCGGCGTCATCGCCGCGATGCGCGAGCAGCTCGCGCGCTGATACCGGATTCCACGCGGCCCCCCGGAGGAAGTCATGCCCCTGTCCAAGCGTCCGACCCTGACCCAGTACCTGATCGAGCAGCGGCGCCGCTTCCCGCAGGCCAGCGGCGAGCTCAACGCGCTCTTGCTCGACGTCTCGATCGCCTGCAAGGCCATCGCGCGCGCCGTCGCCTTCGGCGAACTCGGTCAGCACGGCGTTCCTGCGGCCAAGACCGGCGGTGCCGTCAATGTCCAGGGCGAGGTGCAGAAGGCGCTCGACGTTGTCAGCAACCACATGTTCGTCGCCACGGCCGAATGGTCGGGCAACCTGGCCGGCATGGCGTCGGAGGAGATGGACGATCCGTACCAGATCCCCAGGGACTACCCGCGCGGCAAGTACCTGCTCGTGTTCGACCCGCTCGACGGCTCGTCGAACATCGATGTCAACGTCTCGGTCGGCAGCATCTTCTCGATCCTGCGCGCGCCGGCCGATGTCATCGAAAGCGGGCGCGATGTCGTCGAGGCCGATTTCCTGCAGCCCGGCGCGACCCAGGTCGCCGCCGGCTACGCGCTCTACGGCCCGGTGACGATGTTCGTGCTCAGCGTCGGCAACGGCGTCGCCGGCTTCACGCTCGACCCGAACCTGGGCGAATTCAAGCTCACCCATCCGTCGATCCAGGTGCCGGCCGACACGAGCGAATTCGCGATCAACACCTCCAACAGCCGCTTCTGGGAGCCGCCCGTGAAGCGCTATGTCGACGAATGCCTGGCCGGCCGCACGGGGCCGCGCGGCAAGGATTTCAATATGCGCTGGATCGCCAGCATGGTGGCCGAGGCGCATCGCATCCTGATGCGCGGCGGCGTCTTCATGTACCCGCGCGACACGAAGGATCCATCGAAACCGGGACGGCTGCGCCTGCTCTACGAGGCCAATCCGATCGGCTACATCATCGAGCAGGCCGGCGGGCGCGCCAGCACCGGGCGCCAGCCGATGCTGGGCGTGAAGCCGAGTTCGCTGCACCAGCGCATCGGGCTCGTGTTCGGGTCGAGGAACGAGGTCGAGCGCATCGAGCGCTACCACCACGAGCCCGCCACGCGCGAGGCGCCGGCGCCGCTGTTCGCCGAGCGCAGCCTGTTCCGCGATTGATTGCCGCGTGGACCGATCGATCGATAGATCCTCCGATTAGCGAAAGCCAGCCATGTCAGAACGCCATCCCATCATCGCCATCACCGGCAGCTCGGGCGCCGGCACGACCTCGGTCACGCGCACCTTCGAGGCCATCTTCCGCCGCGAGCAGGTGCGCGCCGCGGTCATCGAGGGCGACAGCTTCCACCGCTACGACCGCCAGGAGATGAAGTCGCGCCTGGCCGAGGCCGAGCGCGCCGGCGACCGCCATTTCAGCCATTTCGGCCCCGAGAACAACCTGTTCGCCGAGCTCGAGCAGCTGTTCCGCAGCTACGGCGAATGCGGCAGCGGCCGGCGCCGCAAATACCTGCACGACGCCGACGAGGCCGCGCCCTACAAGCAGCAGCCCGGCACCTTCACGCCCTGGGAGGACGTGCCGGCCGATACCGACCTGCTGTTCTACGAAGGCCTGCACGGCGCCGTCGTCACGCCCGAGGTCGACATCGCGCGCCACCCCGACCTGCTGATCGGCGTCGTGCCGGTGATCAACCTCGAATGGATCCAGAAGCTGTGGCGCGACAAGAAGCAGCGCGGCTACAGCACCGAGGCCGTGACCGACACGATCCTGCGCCGCATGCCCGATTACGTGAACTACATCTGCCCGCAGTTCACGCACACCCATGTCAATTTCCAGCGCGTGCCCTGCGTCGACACCAGCAACCCGTTCATCGCGCGCGACATCCCGGCGCCCGACGAGAGCTTCGTCGTGATCCGCTTCGCGAACCCGAAGGGCATCGATTTCCCGTACCTGCTCAACATGATCAACGACTCGTTCATGTCGCGCGCCAACACCGTCGTCGTGCCGGGCGGCAAGATGGAGCTGGCGATGCAGCTGATCTTCACTCCCTTCATCTGGCGCATGATGGAGCGGCGCAAGCGCGCCCTGGGAGCGCTGTGATGGCCTCGAACTCCAGCACCCCGGTGCTGCGCGGCGGCCATGGCGCCACCGATGCGCGCGCGAACGCGCTGCGCGCGCTCGCGATCGACGCCGTCCAGGCCGCCAATTCGGGCCATCCGGGCGCGCCGATGGGCATGGCCGAGATGGCCGTGGCGCTGTGGTGCGGCGCGCTGCGCCACAACCCGGCGAACCCGCATTGGCCCGACCGCGACCGCTTCGTGCTCAGCAACGGCCATGCGTCGATGCTGCTCTATGCGCTGCTCAACCTCAGCGGCTACGAGCTGCCGATGGCCGAGATCAGGCGCTTCCGCCAGTTGCACAGCAAGACGCCGGGGCATCCCGAAGTCGGCGTCACGCCCGGCGTCGAGACGACGACCGGCCCGCTCGGCCAGGGTTTCGCGAACGCCGTCGGCATGGCGCTGGCCGAGCAGCATCTGGGGCGCGAATTCAACCGCGACGGCCACGCCATCGTCGATCACCGCACCTATGTCTTCCTCGGCGACGGCTGCCTCATGGAGGGCATCAGCCACGAGGCCGCCTCGCTCGCCGGCAGCTGGGGCCTGAACAAGCTCATCGCGCTTTACGACGACAACGGCATCAGCATCGACGGCCCGGTCGAGGGCTGGTTCCGCGACGACACGCCGGCGCGCTTCCGCGCCTATGGCTGGCAGGTGCTGGGGCCCATCGACGGCCACGACATCGGCGCCGTCGAGCAGGCGCTGACGCGCGCGCGTGCCAGTGCCGACAAGCCGACGCTGATCTGCTGCCGCACGACGATAGGGCAGGGCAGCCCCGGACGCGCCGGCACCGCGAAGGCGCATGGCGAGCCGCTGGGCGCCGACGAGATCGCGCGCACGCGCGCCGCGATCGGCTGGCCCTATGCGCCGTTCGAGATTCCCGACGAGGTGCGCGCGCTGTGGGACGCCCGCGTCAGCGGCCGCGCCCACGAGGCCGCCTGGCAGACGGCGTTCGCGAGCTACCGCGCGGCATTCCCCGAATTGGCGGCGGAATTCGAGCGCCGCATCGCCGGCGATCTGCCGGCCGATTTCGACGCCATCGCGCAGGCCGCCGTCGACGCCTGCGGCAGCGTGGCGGTGGCCACGCGCAAGGCCTCGCAGCAGGCGCTGGCGGTGCTGGCGCCGCGCCTGCCGGAGATGCTCGGCGGCAGCGCCGACCTCACCGGATCGAACCTCACCGATTTCCCGGGCTGCGGCCAGCGCCACCTGAGCTGGGGCGTGCGCGAATTCGGCATGGCCGCGGCGCTCAATGGCGTCGCGCTGCACGGCGGCTTCATGCCCTACGGCGGCACCTTCCTGACCTTCAGCGACTACAGCCGCAACGCGCTGCGCATGGCCGCGCTGATGCAGCTGCGCGTCGTCCATGTCCACACCCACGACAGCATCGGCCTGGGCGAGGACGGGCCGACGCACCAGGCGGTCGAGCAGCTGCCTTCGCTGCGGCTGATCCCGGGCCTCGATGTCTGGCGCCCGGCCGATGCCGTCGAGACGGCGGTGGCCTGGAGCAGCGCGCTGCGGCGCCACGACGGGCCGGCCCTGCTCGCGCTGTCGCGCCAGGCGTTGCCGGCGCTGGCGAATGCGGCGCAGGTCGACGGCATCGCGCGCGGCGGCTATGTCCTCAGCGATGCGGCGCAGCCGCGCGCCGTCGTCATCGGCACCGGCAGCGAACTGCAGCTCGCGCTCGAGGCGCAGCGCCGGCTCGCCGAGCAGGGCGTGGCGGTGCGCGTCGTCTCGATGCCCTGCACGAATGTCTACGACCGCCAGGACGATGCCTGGCGCGAGTCGGTGCTGCCGCGCGCGCTGCCGGCCGTCGCGGTCGAGGCCGCGCAGCCCGATTTCTGGCACAAGTACGTCGGCCGCGATGGCGCCGTCGTCGGCATGCGCAGCTTCGGAGAATCGGCGCCGGCGGCCGAGCTGTACCGGCATTTCGGCATCGACGCCGAGGCCGTCGTGCAGGCGTTGCGCCGCGTCATCGCGGCGAGCGATCTGGCGACCGGGGCGCCGCGATGACCCGGCTGCGCGCGCTGCTGTGGGATGTCGACGGCACGCTGGCCGAGACCGAGCGCGACGGCCACCGCGTCGCCTTCAACCAGGCCTTCGAGGCGCTGGCGTTGCCCTGGCGCTGGGACGAGGCGCGCTACGGCGAGCTGCTGCGCATCACCGGCGGGCGCGAGCGCCTGCTGCACGACATGACGACGCGCGGCGACGCGCCGCCCACCGCGGGGGAGCGCGAGGCGCTGGCGCGCGAGCTCCACGCGCTGAAGAACCGGCGCTACGGCGAGCTCGTGCGCGAGGCGCGGCTGCCGCTGCGCGGCGGCGTGCGCGAGCTCATCGACGAGGCCGAGGACGGCGGGCTGCGCCTGGCCGTCGCGACGACCACGAGCCGCGTCAACGTCGAGGCGCTGATGGCGGTGCATTTCGGCCCGCGCTGGCCACGGCGTTTCGCGGCCGTCGTCTGCGGCGAGGACGTGCAGGCCAAGAAGCCCGACCCCGAGGTCTATCGCCTGGCGCTGGCCGGACTGGGCCTGCCGCCGCAGGAGACGGTGGCGATCGAGGACTCGCCCGGCGGCGTCGCCGCCGCCTGCGCCGCCGAGATCCCGGTCGTCGTGCCGCTGAGCGCCTATTTCCGCGCCGCGACGATCGAGGGCGCGGTGGCGATCGGCCCCGGCCTCGACGAGCGGCGCGGCTGGCGCCCGGGACTGGCCGGTGCCGGCGCCGGCCGCGTCACGCTGGCCGACATCGAGGGCTGGTGCGCCGCGCGCGACACCGTGTCGCAGTTCGGCTGACGCCCCGCGCCCGCGCGCGCCGGCTCCCCGGGGGCGCGATGGGCCTCACAATGGCGGCCTCGGCCGTGAGGCCTGCCCCAGGAGCAATCTGCATGTTCAGCCACGTGATGGTCGGTTCGAATGACATCGAACGTTCCAAGCGCTTCTACGACGCCGTGCTCGGCGTGCTCGGCGTGGGCGAGGCGCTGCGCAATCTCAACAGTACCGGTCAGACGCGGCTGTTCTATCGCCACGAAGGCGGTTCGTTCGGCGTCACCGAGCCCATCAATCGGGAACCGGCCAGCCAAGCCAACGGCGGGACCATAGGCTTCAAGTGCCAGACGCCGCAGCAGGTGCAGCAGTTCCACGATGTCGCGCTGGCCCATGGCGGCACCTCGATCGAAGAGCCGCCGGGCCCGCGGACCGGAAGCCTGGGCGTGATGCACCTGGCCTATGTGCGCGACCCGGACGGCAACAAGCTCTGCGCCCTGCACCGACCCCAGTAGCCCGCGCCGGGCGCGCGCGCCGGCGTCCGGCGCGCGCCTCATCGCGGCCAGCGCCCGCAGGCATGGAATGACCCATCGCGTCGATTTCAAGCAGGTGTCGACCGTCGGCGTCGAGTCCTCGCCGTTCGCGGCCGCGCTGGCCGGCCTGCGCGCCCACGAGGCGCGCTATTTCAAGACCCATTACGACCACGACTTCACCGTGCAGGCGGCGGACGAGTCGCCGCAGACGATCGCCTACGTCCATCGCATCCTGGAGCAGGAACGCGGGCTTGTCATCGCCGCGCCTGCGCTCGAGTCGGCGCGCTTCGAGGTCGCGAACATCCGCTGGACCCATGTCTTCTACGAGAGCGGGCTGGCGATCAACGTGCTCTACGCGCTCGACGACGCGGGGAAACGGGCGGTCGGCTTCAAGCTGTCGGACGGCATGGACATCCCGGCCGAGCTCGCGTCCCGATTCAAGTTCGCGCGCCAGAAATCCAGGCTGGCGGGGACGATCCGCGGTTCGTACTTCGTGATCCGCGGCCGCTACTGAACGCGGCGCGCGCCGCCGGAGCGGCGCCCGACCCTAGACCCTCACCTTGCCGTCGCCGGTCAGCATCGAGAGCTCGACGAAATCCGAGCCGCGGTGGCTGCGCGGGCTGAAGTCGACGCTGAATCCGCCCACGTCGTGATGCCCCAGGCCCTCGAGCCCGGCGATGAGCGCCTCGCGCGTCGGCCGCGGGCCGGCGCGGCGCAGGCCCTCGACGAGGATCTTGGCGTCGATGTAGCCCTCGATGCTCGAGTAGTTCGCGCTCGCGCCGCCGCCGGCGTGCTGCACGGCGGCGAGGAATTCGCGCGTGATCGGCAATGTGGTGCTGACCGGGTAGGGCATCACCTGGCTCACGACCACGCCCAGCGCGTCGCGGCCGAGCTCGTCGGCGAGCGCCTGCGTGCCGACGAAGGAGACGTTGTAGAACGTGCCGCCGTAGCCGGCCGCGCGCGCCTGGCGGATGAACGCGGCGCAGCTCTTGTAGGCGCTGATCTGGATCACCGCATCGGGGCGCAGCGGCACGATGGCGCGCACCGCGGCGGCGACATCGACCTTGTTGCGCCCGACGAGCCCGACCGCGACCGGCTTGAGCCCCAGCGGCGCGAGCGCGCGCAGCACGCCGTCCAGCCCGGCCTGGCCGTAGCTGTCGTCCTGGCGGAACACGGCGATGCGCTTCAAGCCCAGCCCGGTGAGCTGGCGCACGATCAGCGCCGTCTCGTCGTAGTAGGAGGCGCGCACATGGAACACGTTGCGACGGAACGGATCGCGCAGCGCCTCGGCGCCGGTGCAGGGGCCGAAGAAGGGCACCCCCGCATCGACCGCCAGCGGCAGCGCCGCGAGCGAGGTCGGCGTGCCGACATAGCCGAACAGGGCGTAGACCTGGTCGCGCTGGATCAGCGCCTCGGTGTTGGCCTTGCAGCGGTCGGGTTCGTAGCCGTCGTCGAGCGTCTTCAGCTCGATCGGCTGGCCGTTGACGCCGCCGGCGGCATTCACGCGGTCGAAGTACAGCCGCGCGCCGCGGTTGAACTGGATGCCGAGCTGGGCGCTGGGCCCGCTGAGGGCGCAGGACGCGCCGAGCAGGATGCGGGACCCGGCCTGCGCCGGCGCGGGCCGCGCCAGCAGGGCCGCGGCGCCGAGCGCGAGACGGCTCACCGCTCGGCGGCGGTCGGGATGTCCGGCGTTCATGGCGTCGGCGCGGCGCTCATTGCAGCGACTCGATCAGCGCGACGTAGGCGCGCATCGCGTCGTCGCGGCCCTGGCCCGCGAGCGCGGCCCAGGCGTCGTGCTTGGCGCGGCCGACGAGATCGCCGAAGCCCGGCCGCGGGCCCTGGGCGTCGCCCTCGGTGGCCTGCTTGTACAGCGCGTAGATCTTCAGCAGCGTCATGTTGTCGGGCTTCGCGGGGAGTTGCCTGCTTGCCGTCACGGCGGCCTCGAAAGCCTGCTGCACGCTGCTCATCGCCTGCTCCTGGGTGGGTGGAAATCCGCGCTTGACGGGCCGGATGTTAACCAGCATCGTGCCTTTCAGCCATGTCACCGGAGACTTCGATGCAGCCAGGCGCCGAGCGCATGTCCCGCGTGGACACCGCCTGGCTGCGCATGGACAACGAGGTCAACCTGATGATGATCGTCGGCGTCTGGCTGCTGCGCCCGGCGCTCACGCTCGCGGCGCTGCGCGAGCGCATCGCCGACAAGCTGCTGCAATACCCGCGCTTTCGCTGCCGCGTCGAACAGGACGCGATGGGCGCGCGCTGGGTGCCGCACGCCGAATTCTCGATCGAACACCAGGTGCCCGCGGCGCCGCTGCGCCGCCGTCGCGGCGAGAGCGAGCGCCAGGCGCTGCAGCGGCTGTGCGGCGAACTCGCGACGACGCCGCTCGACCCGCGGCGCCCGCTGTGGGAGTTCCGCCTCGTCGAGGATTACGAGGGCGGCAGCGCGGTCATCGCGCGCATCCACCATTGCATCGGCGACGGCATCGCGCTGATCTCGGTGATGAACTCGATCACCGACGGCGGCAGCGAGCCGCCGCGCCGTCGCCG
>JAGWVB010000353.1 GCA_018971105.1 Burkholderiales bacterium | reverse complement strand
CGGTGGCGGCGACGGTGCTGGCGCTGCAGGCCGCCGACGGCGAGCAGATCGCGTCCGGCGCGAATATCCTGACGCTGCAGCCGGCCGGCCACCTGTGGCTGCGCGCGGCCTATTACGGCGCCGACGCGGCCCGGCTGCAGCTCGGCATGCAGGGCCGCTTCCAGGGCGCCGGAGCGGGCGCCGCCGTCGCGGTGCGGCTGGCCGCGATCACGCCGGCCCTGGCGGCCGACGGCGGCCTGCGCGTGCACCTGCTGCCGACCGATCCCGCGGCCGCGCGCGGCTGGACCAGCGGCCAATGGGGACGGCTCACGCTCGACGCACCGGCGGCGCCGATGGTGATGGTGCCGACGCAGGCGCTCATCCTCGACCGCGGGCGCTGGTGGGTGCTCGTGCACACCCCCGCCGGCGACGAACCGCGGCCCGTGGTGCCGGGGCCGGCGCAGGGCTGGCAGACGGCGATCGCCGCGGGCCTGGCCGCGGGCGAGCAGGTGGTCGCGGTCGATGCCTTCCTCGCCTACCACCGCGACATCGCGGCGCATTACGCCCCGCCCGACTGATCGATGACAGCGGACCCCGCCCTGCCGCGCCTGCTGCGGCGTCCCATGTTGTGGCTGCTGGTGTTGGGCGCGGTGCTGGCCTGGGCGACGGCGGCCTTCGTGCAGATGCCGGTCGAGGTGCTGCCGAGCTTCGACTTCCCGCAGATCAGCGTCACCGCGCACCTGAGCGGGGCGACGGCGACCGAGCTCGAGCACCTCCTGGTGCAGCCGCTGGAGGGCCAGATCCTGACCCTGACCGACCTGCGCAGCCTGCGCTCGGTGATGGGCAACGGCACGGTCGAGATCGACGTGCGCTTCCGCCAGGGCAGCAGCGCGCAGGCCGATCTGCAGGCCGTCAACGGCGCGATCGACCGCGCCCGCTCTCGCCTGCCGTCGCAGGCGCAGGCCCAGGCCCAGATCCTGGGCAACTCGATCAACGAGGTGGCCGACTACACGGCGGCCATCCCGGCCGGCATCGCGCCGGCCGCAGTGCAGCGCGCGCTGCAGGCGAGCATCGCCCCGGCGCTGCGCGCGCTCCCGGGCGTGCAGTTCGTGCATGTCTACGGCGCCGGCGACGAGGCGCTGTGGATCCAGCCCGACCTGGACGCGATGCGGCGCTACGACGTCGGCATCGACGCCCTCGTGCGGGCCGTGCGGTCGCAGGTGCTGCTCGAGCCGGCCGGCTACCTGAGCCTGGGCCATGCCGACGTGATGATCGAGGCGCGCAGCCTGCCGGCGCACGGCGGGCAACTGGCGGCGCTGGCCGTGGCGACGCCGCGCGGCCCGGTGCCGCTGGGCGCCCTCGCGCGCATCGTGCGCTCGGCCCTGCCGACGCACAGCGCGGTGAGCCTGGACGGCCGCGCCAGCGTCGCGCTCAGCGTGACCAAGCAGCCGGGGGCGTCGACCGGCACCGTCACGCGGGCCGTGCAGGCGGCGCTGGAGCAGACGCGGTCGCAGCTGCCGCCGGGCGTGCGCTGGGTGCAGACCTACGACCAGGGGCACCTCGTCCACCTCGTCGGCGCCGACCTCGGGCGCAACCTGCTCATCGGCGCGCTGCTGGCGGTGGCGCTGCTGTTGTGGGTGCTGGGCGCGGGGCGCGGCATCGTCGTGCTGGCGCTCTCCATCCCGCTCTCGCTGGCGATCGCGATCGCCGCGCTGCACGCCTTGGGCCAGACCCTGAACCTGATGACCTTCGGCGCCCTGACCGTGGCCGTGGGGCTGCTCGCCGACGACGCGATCATCGTGTTCGAGAGCATCCACCAGCGCTGGGAGGCGGGCGACGGGCATGGCCAGGGCATCCGCGCCGGGCTGCGCAGCATCGTCATCCCGGACCTCACCGGCACGCTGACGAATGTGGCGATCTACGTGCCGCTGCTCTTCGTCGGCGGCCTGGTCGGGCTGTTCTTCATCCCGTTCTCGCTCGCGATGATCCTGGCGCTGCTGGCCTCGCTGCTGGTGTCGCTGACGCTGATCCCGCTCGGCCTGGGGCTGCTCGGCGCCCGCCCGGTTGCCGGCGCGGGCAGCGGCCAGCGCCTGCTGAACGCGCTGCAGCGGGCCAACGAGCGCCTCTACGACCGCGTCGCGCGCGCGCCGCGCACCAGCCTGGGCATCACGTTCGCGGTGCTGGCGCTCAGCCTCGCGGGGCTGGTGCTGGTGCCGATCGACTTCCTGCCGCTGCCCAACGAGGGCGCGCTGCTGGAATCGTTCACGCTGCCGCCCGGGGCCTCGCTGCTCGACACGCGCGCGGCCGTGGCGCGGATCTCGGAGCGCCTGCTGCGCGATCCGGCGGTGGCGCATGTCTATGCGCGCATCGGCTCGCCGGCGTCGACCACCTACACCGAACCGGCCTATGCGGGCGAGATCCAGATCGCGCTGGCGCCGGGCGTGAGCGTGAACGCGCTCGACGCCATCGGCCGGCGCATCGAGCGCGAATCGCGCCTGGCCGGCGTGCAGGTCGCCGTCGACACGCCGACGATCGAGCGCGTCGGCGAGAGCCTGTCGGGCCTGCCGCAGCCCTTCGTGATCCATGTCTTCGGCGCCGAGGTGCCCGAGCTGCGCCGCGTCGCCGAGGAGATCACGCGGCGGCTGCGCGCGATCCCGGCGCTGCGCAGCGTGTTCGACAACGACGGCTACCCGGTGACGCAGTTGCAGATCGAGCCGCGCGGCGATGCGCTCGCCGTGCACGGCCTGACCCCGGCCGCCCTCGTCGCCCAGCTGCGGCCGCTGATCGACGGCCAGGTCATCAGCCGCGTGCCGCAGGGCAATGTCGCGCTCAGCCTCTACGTGCGGCTGGCCGACGCGCCGCAGCGCTCGGTGGCGCAGCTGGCGGCGCTGCCGATCCGCGTCGGCGACGGCGGCTGGACGCCGCTGGGCGAGCTCGCGACGCTGCAGCTGGTGCCGACGCCGAACCAGATCCGCCATATCGCCGGCGCGCGCGCGCTCGACATCCTGGCCACGCCCACCGGGCCGCTGGGCAGCACCGAGGCGGCGGCGCGCAGGGCGCTGGTCGGCCTGCCGCTGCCGCCCGGTTACCGCATCGCCTTCGGCGGCCTCGCCGCCGAGCTCGAGCAGGCGGCGATCGGCCTGCTGCTGGCGACGCTGGCGGCCTTCGCGATCATGGTCGGCATCCTGCTGCTGCAGTTCGACGGCCTGCTCATCCCCGCCATCCTGCTGCTCGAGATCCCGCTCGCGCTCACCGGCGGCACGATCGCGCTCGTCGTGAGCGGCGTCGGGCTGAACGCCACCGGCCTGATCGGCTTCCTGACCCTGGTCGGCATCGGGCTGCGCCATTCGATCGTGCTGCTCGACCGCGCGCGCGCGAACGAGAACGCCGGCATGGACCTCGAGGCCGCCGTGCGCGAGGCGATCCAGGTGCGCTTCCGGCCCATCGTGCTCACGGCCGCCGCCGCCATCCTGGGCATGCTGCCGACCGCGCTCGGCCTGGGCCAGGGCGCGGCGCCCGAGCAGGGGCTGGCGGTGGTGATCCTGGGTGGCCTGGTCTGGAGCGCGCTGCGCTCGACCAACCTGATCCCGGCGCTGTACCTGCACTGGCGGCGCAAGCAGCT
>JAGWVB010000352.1 GCA_018971105.1 Burkholderiales bacterium | reverse complement strand
GTCGTCGAGCTCGTCGGCGCTGCGCACGCCGCGCGCCGCGAGCAGCCGCGCCAGCAGCGGATGCACGCCCGCCTGCTCGAGCGCGTAGCGCACGCGCGGCGGCACGTCGCGCGCGACCAGCTGCGGTGCGCTCACAGCAGCTCCCAGGGCGGCACCGGCCGGGACCAGAGCCGGCGCAGGCGCTGCAGGCTGCCGGACGGACCCGGCGCGTAGGCGACCCAGCCGCGCTCGCCGCACAGCGTCAGGCGCGACGCGGCGCCGGCGTGCCACTGCGCCTGCAGCTCGGCCAGCGGGCCCGCGTCGAGCGCCTCCCAGGCCTCGGACCAAGCCCCCCAGTCGCCTGCCAGTGCGGGCGCGCGCAGCCGCGCATCGACGCTCGGCACCGGGCCCCGGTCGGGCTGGCCCACGCCGCAGCCGCTGATCCAGAACGAATTCACCGTCGGCCGCCCGCGCGCCTCGCGCGCAGCGTTGATCGGGTGCGTGTGCAGCAGCATCTGGACCTCGCTTTGCAGGCGCCGCAGGCGGCGCGCCGCCGGGTCGCTGCCGAGCCAGGCATCGACATCGCGCCCGATCGCGCGCTCGGGCGACGCCGTGGCCAGCTGCGCCAGGCTCTCGTGCGCCACGTACCAGCGCAGCGGCGCGCCCCAGGCGCAGACATAGCCCTCGCTCGTGAACAGCGGCTGCACGGCTTCGAACAGCGTGCGCGAATCGGCGGCGTCGAGGTCCAGCGCCTCGGGGTCGGTCATGCTGACCTGCAAGGCCCCGGCATGCCAATGCGCCGGCGTCAGCAGGCCCCAGGCGAGGTCGTCCGGCGGCATGCCGTCCAGCCGGGCCTGGCGCGCGGCCCAGGGCAGGCAGCCGTTGCCGCCCTCGATTCCGAGCGCCCTGGCCAGCGCGCGCTCGTGCGGCGTCGACAGCGCCCAGGCGTCGCCCAGGTCGCGCTCGATCTCGATCCCGCTCTCGATCAGCGCATCCAGGCGCGGGCGCCGCGGCGCGGCGGCGCGGCCGTCTTCGGCGAGCGCGGCCGCATAGGGGATGAGCAGGTGCATTCAGTCCCGCCCGGCCGTTCCGAGGCGACTGAACGCCGCCGGGGCCCCGCAGCAGCTTCGGCAGGTCCCTGGGGGCAGCGAACAAGGTGAGCGTGGGGATCCCATGGCTACGATTATCCGGGGCGGGCGCGCGCGCCGCTCCTGTAGCATCGCCGCCCCATGAACATGCCCTACGAGTGGCAGGTCGGCTGGCGCTACACGCGCGCCGGCCGCGCGGGCCGGCGCAACGGCTTCATCTCCTTCATCAGCGGCGTCTCGATGCTCGGCATCGCGCTCGGCGTCGCCGCGCTGATCATCGTGCTGAGCGTGATGAACGGCTTCCAGAAGGAGGTGCGCGACCGCATGCTGAGCGTGATCGCGCATATCCAGATCTTCGATGCCGCGGGTGGCGCCCTGCCCGACTGGCAGGCGACGGCAGCCGCCGCGCAGCGCGACCCGCGCGTGCGCGGCGCCGCGCCCTTCGTCGAATCGCAATCGCTGATCGGCCGCGGCGACGAACTGCGCGGCGCGATCGTGCGCGGCATCGATCCGGCCGCGGAGAGGAACGTCACGCCGCTGGGTCGCGAGCAGGCGCCGCTGCTGGCCCGGCTCACGCCGGGGTCGTGGAACATCGTCCTCGGCATCGAGCTCGCGCGGCTGCTGCACGTGACCGTGGGCGACAAGGTCACGATCGCCGCGCCGGGCGGCGAGATGACGCCCGCCGGCGTGCTGCCGCGCTTCAAGCAGTTCACCGTCGTCGGCACCTTCGATGTCGGCCATTACGAATACGACAGCGGCATGGCGCTGATCGCCATCGGCGACGCCGAACGCCTGTACCGCGACGCGGGCCCGATGGGCGTGCAGCTGCGCCTGGCCAACCAGTACGGCGCGCCCGAGGTCGCGAACGATCTGGCGCGCGCGCTCGGTCCGGCCGTGATCGTGCGCGACTGGACGCAGACGAACCGCAACTGGTACGACGCGGTGCAGGTCGAGAAGCGCATGATGTTCATCATCCTGACGCTGATCGTCGCCGTCGCCGCCTTCAACCTCGTCTCGACGCTCGTGATGACGGTCACCGACAAGCGCGCCGACATCGCGATCCTGCGCACGCTGGGCGCGAGCCCGCGCTCGATCATGGCGATCTTCGTCGTCCAGGGCGCGGCGGCGGGCGTGATCGGCACGCTGGCCGGCGTCGTGCTGGGGCTGGTCGTCGCGTTCCATATCGCGGCCATCGTCGACTTCATACAGCGACTCGCGGGCGTGACCTTCCTCGCGCCCAGCGTCTACGTCATCAGCACCATGCCCAGCGACCCGCAGCGCGGCGACATCGTCCCCATCGTCGCGATCTCGCTCGTGCTCGCCTTCGTCGCGACGATCTACCCGAGCTGGCGCGCCAGCCGCGTCAACCCGGCCCAGGCGCTGCGCTATGAGTGAAGCCGCCGGGGCACCCGTGCTCCAGGCCACGGGACTCGTGAAGCGCTACACCGAGGGGCGCGGCGCCGACGCGCTCGACGTGAGCGTGCTGCGCGGCGTCGATGTCGCGGTCGCGCGCGGCGAGACGCTGGCCGTGGTCGGCGCGTCGGGCAGCGGCAAGAGCACGCTGCTGCACCTGCTCGGCGGCCTCGACGCGCCCAGCGCCGGCCGCGTCGCGCTGATGGGGCGCGATTTCGCGCACCTCGACGCGGCGGCGCAGGGGCGCTGGCGCAACCAGCACCTGGGCTTCGTCTACCAGTTCCACCACCTGCTGCCCGAGTTCAGCGCGCTGGACAACGTGGCGATGCCGCTGCGCATTCGGCGCCTGCCGGCGGCGCCGGCGCGCGAGCAGGCCGCCGCGATGCTGGCCCGGGTGGGCCTGGCCGGCCGGCTGGCGCACCATCCGGCGCAGCTCTCGGGCGGCGAGCGCCAGCGGGTGGCGATCGCGCGCGCGCTGGTCACGCAGCCGGCCTGCGTGCTGGCCGACGAGCCCACCGGCAACCTCGACCGCGCCACCGCCGACGGCGTGTTCCAGCAGATGCTGGCGCTGGCGGGCGAGCACGGCACGGCCTTCGTCGTCGTCACCCACGACCACAGCCTGGCCGCCCGCTGCGCGCAGACCCTGACCCTGGGCTGACCGGTGCTTGACCCCCTGCCGGCACGGTGCGGCCGGCACCCGTAGACTCGGTCAGTGCACCTGTTGAACGCCGACCTCCACTGCCACAGCAATGTCTCCGACGGCACCCTGACCCCCGAAGCGCTGGCCGCGCGCGCGCTGGCCGGCGGGGTCGAGTTGTGGTCGCTGACCGACCACGACGAGCTCGGCGGCCAGCAGCGCGCGCGCGATGCCGCGCTGGCGCTGGGCCTGGCCTACCTCACCGGCACCGAGATCTCGGTCAGCTTCGCGGGCGAGACGGTGCATATCGTGGGCCTGGGCTTCGACGCCGACGACCCCGCCTTGCAGCAAGGCCTGGCCGCCACCCGCAGCGGCCGGCGCGAGCGCGCGCAGCGCATGGCCGACGGCCTGGCGCGCGCCGGCATCGGGGGCGCGTTCGAGGGCGCGCTGCGCTACGCGGGCAACCCCGAGCTGATCTCGCGCACGCATTTCGCGC
>JAGWVB010000063.1 GCA_018971105.1 Burkholderiales bacterium | reverse complement strand
GCACGCCGCACGCGCGGCGCCGCCGTGCCGCGCAGGTCGCGCAACAGGGCTTCGCGGTCGTCGTCGCTGCCCAGGTGGTAGTCCTCCCACCAGTCGGCCAGTTCGGCCGGCACCTCGCCGTTGTCGGCGCGCAGGCGCAGGAAGTCGTAGCCGGCGCGGAAGCGCGCCTGGCCGGCGAGCGCGGGCGCCGAATTCGCCGTGCGGCGCTCGAAGCGCGGCTGCATGAGCCAGATCTCGCGCATGTCGGCGGCGAGCTTGCCGCGGCCCGAGATGTCGCCGATGCGCGCGTCGAAGACGGCGTCGACGGCCTGCTGCAGCGCCGGGAAGGCACCCTCGCCGCCAGCGCGCAGCGCCGTCCAGCGCGCCTGCACGTCATGCCAGAGCATGCAGGCCAGCATGTAGCTGGGCACGACGGCGCGTCCTTCGGCGACGCGGCGGTCGGTGTCCTCGAGCACCGCGCGCACGAACCGCTCGCGCGCCGGGTTGGGCGGCACCGGCGCGAGCGCGGCGTCGAGCACCGGGAACACGGCGGTCGCGCCGCCGATGAGCCCGAAGCGGCGCAGCTGCTCGACGCTGGCCAGCGCATGGCCGGTCTGCAGCAGCTTGACCATCTCGTCGAACAGGCGCGAGATCGGCACATTGGCCAGCAGCGGCAGCGCCGCGGCGATCGGCCTCTCGGTCGCCGGGTCGAGCTTGAAACCGGTCTTGGCGGCGAAACGCGCGGCGCGGATGATGCGCACCGGGTCCTCGCGGTAGCGCGTGCCGGGGTCGCCGATCATGCGCAGCCGGCGCGCGCGCGCATCGGCCAGGCCGCCGTGGTAATCGACCACGGTCTGCGTCAGCGGGTCGTAGTACATCGCGTTGATCGTGAAGTCGCGCCGCGCCGCGTCCTCGATCTGCGGCCCCCAGACGTTGTCGCGCAGCACGCGGCCGCTGGCGTCGACGACATGCTTGGCGTCGGCGCCGCCGCCCTTGCCGGGCTTGTCGCCGCCGGCGACCTGGTCGGCGGCGTTCGGGTCGAGGTAGGCGCGGAAGGTGCTGACCTCGATCACCTCGTGCTCGCGTCCGCGGCCGTAGACGACATGGACGATGCGGAAGCGCCGCCCGATGATGAAGGCGCGCCGGAACAGCGCCTTGACCTGCTCGGGCGTGGCGTCGGTGGCGACGTCGAAGTCCTTCGGGCGCAGGCCGACGAGCAGGTCGCGCACGGCGCCGCCGACGATGTAGGCCGCGTGTCCGGCCTCCTGCAGCGTCTTGACGACGCGCACGGCGTTGGCGTCGAGCAGGGCCGGGTCGATGCGGTGCTCGGTCGCGGGAATCTCGACGCGCGCGCCCAGCGGTATCGCCGGCGCCTCCTCGACGACGGATTTGCCGAGCAGGCGCTTGATGAGCTTCTTGATCATGTGAAGAGTTTCAGGACAGGCCAGCCGCGCTCGTCGGCGATGCGCTCGAGTGCCGGACCGGGGTTGGTGGCCACCGGCGCGGTCACCCATTCGAGCAGCGGCAGGTCGTTGGTGGAATCGCTGTAGAAGGTGCTGGTCTCGAAGTCGGCGCGCGCCAGGCCGCGCTGCGCGAGCCAGGCCTGCAGCCGCGCGACCTTGCCCTCGCGGAACGAGGGCACGCCACGGATCGCGCCGGTGACGCGGCCGCCGGCATCGCGCTCAAGCTCGGTGGCGATCAGCTCGTCGACGCCGAACAGGCGCGCGATCGGCCGCGTCACGAACTCGTTCGTCGCCGTCACGATCGCGACGAGGTCGCCCGCGTCCTGGTGGCGCCGCACGAGCGCGAGCGCCTGCGGCAGCAGCATCGGGCGCACGACCTGGTCCAGGAAGCGCGCCGACGCGGCCTCGAGTTCGGCCGCCGGCCGCGCGCGCCAGGGCGCGGTGGCGAAATCGACATAGGCGTCGATGTCGAGCCGGCCGGCGAGGTAATCGGCGTAGAAGCCGTCGTTGCGGCGCCTGAACGCGTCGGCGTCGGCCCAGCCGAGGGCGATCGCGAATTCGCCGAAGGCATGGTCCGAATCCTGGGGGATCAGCGTGCCGTCGAGGTCGAACAGGGTCAGCTTCACGGTGCCGCCTCGACGGCCTGGTCCGCGAGCATGCGGCGCAGCAGCGGCACGGTGAGGCGCCGGCCCTGCGCCAGCGCGTAGCGGTCGAGCCGGTCGATCAGATGCATCAGGTGGCCGAGGTCGCGCGGGAAATGGGTGAGCAGGTGCGTCACGACCTCGTCGGGCAGCGCGATGCCGCGCCGCCAGGCCTCGCCGAGGAGCGCGGCGCGCGTGAGTTCGTCGTCGAGCGGCTGCAGCGCATAGACCGGGCCCCAGCCCAGCCGCGTGCGCAGGTCGTCGCGCAGCGCCAGGTCGACCGGTGGCAGCCGACCCGCGGCTGCCACCTGCAGGCCGCGATCGGCGGCCTCGACGAAGAGCGCGAAGGCCGCATGCTGGGCCGCCTCGCCGAGCGCGTCGCAGCGGTCGATCACGGCCAACGCGCAGCCCGGCGCGATGTGCCAGGGCAGCGGCGTCGCGGCGTCGAACCAGGCCGCGCCCTGGGCGGCGCCCTCGCAGCGCCGCACCAGCGCGCGCAGCAGATGCGTCTTGCCGCAGCCGGCCGGTCCCCAGAGGTAGACCGGCGGCGACGGCAGCGACGTGCAGGCGAGCGCGCGCAGGTCGTCGACGGCCGCGGCGTTCGCGCCCGCGAGGAAGTTGTCGAAGCTCGGCTGCGGCTCGGGGACGATCGCCAGCGGCAGCTGCTCCATCACGACGGCCGTCATGACGCGCGCCAGGCGGCAAGCTGGCGCCGCAGCTCGGGCGCGTCGGCGGCGTCGCCGCGGTGCGCCAGGTACTGCGCGAGTTCGCGCGCGGCGTCGGCGCGCCGACCGAGCCGGCCCAGCACCAGCGCATGGTCGCGGCGTTCGTCCCAGTCCTCGGGCAGCAGGATCACGAGCCGCTGCAGCACCGCGCGCAGGCGCGGCCAGTCGCGCGCGCTGCCGTGGATCTCCTTGAGGTTGCGCAGCAGCCGGGCGATGATCTCGCGCGCCGGCGCCGTCTGCAGGAACAGGCCCAGCGGCGCCTCGTCGTCGCCGACGAGGCCGCTTTCGCGCCGGTACGGCAGCAGCAGGTCCTCGAGCTCGTCGCGCCCGAGCGAGCGGCCGCTGAACGGGTCGATCACGACCTCGCCGCGCGGCATGTGCAGCTTGACGAGGAAATGGCCCGGAAACGCGACGCCATGCGCGCGCAGTCCGGCCTGGGTCGCGATCTCGATGTAGATCAGCGCCAGCGTGAGCGGAATGCCGCGCCGCGTGCGCAGCACCGCCGCGAGCGAGCTGTTGGCGCTGTCGTAGTAATCGTTGACGTTGCCCGAGAAGCCGAGCTCGTTGAAGAAATACTGGTTCAGCAGGCGCAGCCGCTGCAGCGGCGCGGCGTCCGCCGGCAGGCGCCGGCGCAGTCGCTCCGCGAGCTCGTCGACCTGGGCCAGCACGCCCTGGACATCGAGTTCGGGCTCGTCGTCCTGGGCCACCGCGAGGGCGGCCTCGAGGACCGAAAAGCTCGCGTCGTCGGCCACCAGCGCCGCGAAATAGTCGAGGGCGGTGGGCGCTTCGAACGAAAGGGGGCCAGCCATTGGCGCCAGTGTAGGTCAGCCGCGGCGCACGAAATCGCGCGGGCGCAGGCCGCAGGCGATCATCACGCCGAGATAGGCCAGGGCGACGCCGACCAGCGTCAGCGCGACCCAGCCCACGCGCTGCGCCGGGTGGGCGCGCAGCCCGATCCAGTCGATGTCCGTCGCCGCCAGCCACAGGATCGCCGCGGCGACGGCGTTGCCCGCGAGCAGGCGCAGGCCGAACCGGCCCCAGCCGGGCTGCGGCGCGTAGGTACCCTGGCGCAGCAGCAGCGCCAGCAGCAGGCCCGAATTCATCAACGCCCCGAGCGCGATCGACAGCGTCAGGCCGGCATGGCCGAGCCGGGGCACGAAGACCAGGTTCATCGCCTGCGTCGCGACGAGCACGCCGACGGCGACCTTGACCGGCGTGCGCATGTCCTGGCGCGCGTAGAAGGCCGGCGCCAGCACCTTGAGCGCGACGATGCCGATCAGGCCGACGCCGTAGCCCCGCAGCGAGCGCGCGGTCATCAGCACGTCGTGGGCGCTGAAGTGGCCGTAGTGGAACAGCACCGACACCAGGGCGACCGGGAAGATCAGCAGCGCCAGCGCGCAGGGCAGCACCGACAGCGCGATCAGGCGCAGGCCCCAGTCGAGCATGCCGGAATAGCCCGCGGCATCCTCGCGCGCCTTCGCCGCGGCCAGTTGCGGCAGCAGCACGACGCCGAGCGCGACGCCGAGCAGCCCGGTCGGGAACTCCATCAGCCGGTCGGTGAAGCCGAGCCAGGTCACGGCGCCGACGCCGATATGGGTCGCGATCTGCGTGTTGATGAGCAGCGAGATCTGTGCCACCGAGACGCCGAGCAGCGCCGGCCCCATCTTGCGCAGGATGCGGCGCACGCCGGGGTGGTGCCAGGCCGCGCGCAGCGCCCGCGGGCTCCAGCCGATGCGCGGGGCGCAGCCGATCGCGGTCAGCGCCGGCAGCTGCCACAGCGCCTGCAGCAGCCCGCCGACCATGACCCCGGCGGCGAGCGCGTAGATCGGTTCCAGGCCATGGGCCTTGAGCCAGGGCACGCCCAGCCAGGCGCAGCTGATGATGCCGACGTTGAGCAGCACCGGCGTCACCGCCGGCACCGCGAAGCGCTTCCAGGTGTTGAGCACGCCGCCGGCCAGCGCGACCATCGACATCAGGCCGATGTAGGGGAACATCCAGCGCGTCATCACGACCGCGGCGTCGAAGCGCGCGAGCCCCGAGCCCATCATCCAGACCAGCAGCGGCGCGCCGACGACGCCGGCGATGCACACCCCGACCAGCACCCAGGCGAGCACGGTGGCGACGGCGTTGATGAGCAGCCGCGTGGCGTCGTCGCCCTCGCGCTCGCGCGTGGCCGCCAGCAGCGGCACGAAGGCCTGCGAGAACGCGCCCTCGGCGAACAGGCGGCGGAACAGGTTCGGGATCCGGAACGCGACGTTGAACGCGTCGGTGACGGCGCTGGCGCCGAAGATGGCCGCCACGAGCGTGTCGCGCACGAGGCCGGCGACGCGCGAGAGCAGCGTCAGCAGCGAGACGGTGGAGGCGGTCTTGAGCAGGTTCACGGGCGGGGAGCGGACCGCGGCGCGGCGGCGGCGCCACGGCGGCGCAGGGCAACTCGGCAGTATAGGCGGAGTCGACCACGCTCCCTGTTGCCGGGGGCCGCCGCGTGCTATACTCGACGCTCTTTGCCCCTTACGGCAATACACCACCGTTCATCACGACACCGTTCATCACGCATGGCCACCTCGTCCAAAGCCAAGAAGAAGACCGTTCGCCTCGCCTCGGGCCGCAAGCGCGCCCGCCAGGACGTCAAGCTGAACGCCGCCAACACCTCGCTGCGTTCGCATTTCCGCACCGTCGTCAAGAACGTCCAGAAGGCCGTGACCGGCGGTGACAAGGCCAAGGCCGTCGACACTTTCAAGGCCGCGCAGAGCGTGATCGATTCGGTGGCCGACAAGGGCATCTTCCACAAGAACAAGGCCGCGCGCCTGAAGAGCCGCCTGTCGGCCAAGGTCAAGGCGCTGGCGCTCGCCGCTTAAGCGCCTGCGCGCACCGCCCCGGGCCCGCGCTGCGGGCCCGCCGTCTTTCCAGGGCCCGCGCTGCGGGCCCTTCGTCATGGCGCTGGCGCTTCGACCTCGGTCACCGGCAGGTCGTTGTCGCGGGCGAAGTTCATCACGAAGTCCCAGGCCATCGGTTCGATCTCCTGCAGCGCGTCGTTGACCATCACGCAGCGCACGCCGTCGATCACCAGCGGCACGCAATACGGCGAATAGCCGATATAGGCGCCGATGCCGCCGGCCGAACCCGCGGGACGGAAACTCGACATCGCGCCCGCCAGCCGTTCGGCCCAGTCGCTGGGCCTGAACGGACGTCCCGACCGGGTCACGCCCCGGATGTGATATTGGCGATGCTGGATCTGGTTCATCGACGCTCGCAGGCCCAGGGCCCTGATGGTCGGCGGTCGTCCGGCGACCGCCGCTGCCGGCATTGTGCCCCTTTGTTGTTGCATTGCAGCATGCATGCCTGACTTCCGCGTGTCCCGACAGCCCCTCGCTACGGCCGTCGCGTAGCGGCCTTTAGCGGCCCTTAGAATCCGCGCTCGCCGGAACGTGACCGATGCGTCGCCGACCGGCGTTTTCTTCTGTGCTGCGAAGGAAACCGCGATGCATGCGCCCGCCGAACCGAACCCCCGCCCGCTGCCGCACGTGATGAACACGTACGGCCGCCTGCCGATCGCGCTCGCCTACGGCCGAGGCTGCTGGCTCTGGGATACGCAGGGCCGCAAATACCTCGACGGCCTGGGCGGCATCGCCGTGAACACCCTGGGGCATGACCACCCCAAACTGGTGCCGGCGCTGCAGGACCAGATCGCCAAGCTGATCCACTGCTCGAACTACTACGAGGTGCCGCTGCAGGAGCAGCTGGCGGCCAAGCTGTGCGAGATCTCCGGGCTCGAGGCGGCCTTCTTCTGCAACTCGGGCCTCGAGGCCAACGAGGCGGCGCTGAAGATCGCGCGCAAGTTCGGCCACGACAAGGGCATAGCGCGGCCCGAGGTCATCGTCTACGAGCAGGCCTTCCACGGGCGCTCGATCGCGACGCTGTCGGCCACCGGCAACCCCAAGGTGCAGGCCGGCTTCGGCCCGCTGGTCGAGGGTTTCGTGCGCGTGCCGCTGAACGACCTCGCGGCGATCGAGCACGAGGCGAGGACGAACCCGAACGTCGTCGCCGTGTTCCTCGAAGTCATCCAGGGCGAGGGCGGCATCAACCAAAGTCGCAACGACTACCTGCAGGGCCTGCGCGCGATCTGCGATCGCCAGGACTGGCTGCTGATGCTCGACGAGGTGCAATGCGGCATCGGCCGCACCGGCCAATGGTTCGCGCATCAATGGGCCGGCATCAAGCCCGACGTGATGCCGCTGGCCAAGGGCCTGGGCTCGGGCGTGCCGATCGGCGCCCTCGTCGTCGGCGCGCGCGCCAAGGATGTCTTCGGCCCCGGCAACCACGGCACCACCTTCGGCGGCAATCCGCTGGCGATGCGCGCCGGCGTCGAGACGCTGCGCATCATGGAGGAGGACGGCCTCGTCGCCCATGCGGCGCAGGTCGGCCAGTTGCTGCGCAGCGAGCTCGAGGCGGGGCTGGCCGGCCTGCCGGTCGAATTCCGCGGCGCCGGGCTGATGATCGGCATCGCGCTGCCGCGCCCCTGCGGCGTGCTGCTCGGCCGCGCCGCCGAGGCCGGGCTGATGATCAGCGTCACGGCCGACCGCGTCGTGCGCCTGCTGCCGCCGCTGATCCTCAGCGCCGACGAGGCGCGCCGCATCGCGGCCATCCTCTGCCCGCTGGTGCGGTCCTTCCTCGCGGAATCATGAAGCCGGGGGACAAGCTGATGCGGCATTACCTGCAGTTCAAGGACTTCCGGGCCGAGGAATACGCCTACCTGTTCGACCGCGCGCGCATCATCAAGTCGCGCTTCAAGAACTACGAGCGCTACCAGCCGCTGACCGACCGCACGCTGGTGATGATCTTCGAGAAGGCGAGCACGCGCACGCGCGTGAGCTTCGAGGCCGGCATGTACCAGATGGGCGGCTCGGTCGTGAACCTGACGACCGGCGACAGCCAGCTCGGCCGCGCCGAGCCGGCCGAGGATTCGGCGCGCGTCATCAGCCGCATGTGCGACATCGTGATGATCCGCACCTATGCGCAATCGATGATCGAGCGTTTCGCCGCGCATTCGCGCGTGCCGGTGATCAACGGCCTGACGAACGAATACCACCCCTGCCAGATCCTCGCCGACCTGTTCACCTACATCGAGCACCGCGGCCCGCGCGGCGGTGGCATCGATGCCGTGAAGTGCCTCGAAGGCAAGGTCGTGGCCTGGGTCGGCGACGGCAACAACATGGCCAACACCTGGCTGCAGGCGGCCGAGATCCTCGGCTTCACGGTGCATGTCAGCACGCCCGGCGGCTACGAGGTCGACGCCAAGGTGGCCGGCATCAGCGATCACGGCTGCTACAAGGTGTTCGACCACCCGCGCGACGCCTGCGCCGGCGCCCATCTGGTGACGACCGATGTCTGGACCAGCATGGGCTACGAGGCCGAGAACGAGGAGCGCGCGAAGGCCTTCGTCGACTGGTGCGTCGACGAGGAGATGATGGCCGTGGCCCAGCCCGACGCGCTGTTCATGCATTGCCTGCCGGCGCATCGCGGCGAGGAGGTCACGGCCGAGGTCATCGACGGGCCGCAGTCGGTCGTCTGGGACGAGGCCGAGAACCGGCTCCACGTGCAGAAGGCGCTGATGGAGTACCTGCTGCTGGGGCGGATCGGCGGCGCGTGAAATGGAGGGGCGCGGCTCGCGCTCGGAGCCGTCCGGCCCAGCTGCCGCGCTCAGAGGCCGCGTTACGACGTCGGCGCGAGATCAGGCCGGCGGGGCAGCCTGCCGCGTCCATGTCCCCCGGGCCGGGTACGGCCCTCCTCCTTGACTTCCCGCGGCAGGCCGCCCCGCCGTCCTGATCCACCACCATCGCGGCAGGCCAGCAGGCGCACCACCCCGGGTGGTTGCCGAGGACGCCGGGTGCCCGTCGCAGTGAAGTCAAGGAGGAGGGTTGAGCGCCAGCTCAGACCGGGGGACATGAACGGAGACGGGTACCCGGTGGCCTCGGCTCGCGCGGTGGTGGCAGACGCAGCAGCGGTAGTCGCGACAGCCCCGTTCAGGGCGCCGAACGCACGAACAGCGTCGTCAGTTCCTCGTCGCCGAGCTGGCGGCTCCAGTGGCCGTGCACGGCGGGGTCGAAAGTCGCGCCCGGCGGCAGCGTATCGGCGGAGTAGAAATGCTCGCCCGGTCCGAAGATGCGCGAGCTGCCGTCCTGCAGGCCGATCTCCATCCGTCCGCCGAGGATGAAGACCCATTGCGGATCGCCGGTGCAGTGGAAGCTGCTGCGAAAGCCGACCGGGCTGCGCCGCAGCTGGTAGCCGCCGCTGGGCAGCAGCGGCGTCAGGCGCGACTGCGGCGTGCCTTCGGGCAGCTCGACCGGCTCGCTGCGAAAGCGCGCGCGGCCGTCGCTGCCGGTGTAGAGGACGATCTTCTCGATGGGCATCTGGACGGGGACCGGCTTGATGGGCTGGGGCGATACTATGCCGCGTCCGAGGCCGCGAGGAGGATCGCCGCATGCATTCGAGAGTCGCCATCGTCACCGGCGCCGGCAGCGGCATCGGCCAGGTCTGCGCCCATGCGCTGCTCAAGGAAGGCTGGCAGGTCGTCCTCGTCGGCCGCCGCGTCGAGGCGCTCGAGGCGGCGATCGCCGCCGCCGGCGCCGATGCGCCGCGCGGCCTCGCGATGCCCTGCGATGTCGGCGACGAGGCCGCCGTCGCGGCGCTGTTCGAGCGCGTGCGCGAGCGCTGCGGCCGCCTCGACCTGCTGTTCAACAACGCCGGCATGAGCCTGCCGCCGCAGACGCCCGACGAAGTCCCGGGCGCCGACTGGCGCCGCGTCGTCGACGCCAACCTCAACGGCTCGTTCTACTGCCTGTCGCATGCCTTCAGGCTGATGCGGGCGCAGCAGCCGCGCGGCGGCCGCATCATCAACAACGGCTCGATCTCGGCCCATGCGCCACGCCCCGGCAGCATCGCCTACACGGCGACCAAGCATGCGGTGACCGGGCTCACGCGCGCGGCGGCGCTCGACGGCCGTGCCTACGACATCGCCGTGGGCCAGATCGACATCGGCAACGCGGCCAGCGCGATGACGGCGCGCATGGCCGTCGGCGTGCCGCAGGCCGACGGCAGCCTGCGCGCCGAGGCGCGCATGGACCTGGCGCAGGTGGCCGACACCTTCATGGCGATGGTGCGGCTGCCGCTGTCGGCGAACGTGCTGTTCATGACCGTGATGGCGACCCAGATGCCCTACGTCGGCCGCGGCTGAGCTGGAGAACCGCATGAAACTGCTGCGCCACGGCCCCAAGGGCCAGGAGAAGCCGGGCATCCTCGACGATCAGGGCCGCGTGCGCGACCTGAGCCCGCTCATCGCCGACATCACGCCCGCCACTCTCGCGCCGGCCGGACTGGCCGCGCTGCGCGCGATCGACATGCAGGCGCTGCCGATCGCGCCGCTCGGCCGCCTCGCCCTGCCCTGGTCGGGCATGGGCAAGTTCGTCGGCATCGGGCTGAACTACGCCGACCATGCGGCCGAGGCCGGCATGCCGATCCCGCGCGAGCCGGTCGTCTTCATGAAGGCGATCGACTGCGCGATCGGCTGCAACGACCCCGTCGTGCTGCCGCAGGGATCGGTCAAGAGCGACTGGGAGGTCGAGCTCGGCGTCGTCATCGGCAAGCGCGCGCGCTACGTCTCCGAGGCCGATGCGCTGAACCATGTCGCCGGCTATTGCGTCGTCAACGACATCTCCGAGCGCGCATACCAGCTCGAGCGCGGCGGGCAATGGGACAAGGGCAAGGGCTGCGACACCTTCGGCCCCATCGGGCCCTGGCTCGTCACGGCCGACGAGGTCGGCGACCCGCAGGCGCTCGAGCTCTGGCTCGAGGTCAACGGCGTGCGGCGCCAGAGCGGCCACACGAGGACGATGATCTTCGGCATCGCGACGCTCGTGAGCTACCTCAGCCGCTTCATGACGCTGCGCCCGGGCGACCTCATCACGACCGGCACTCCGCCCGGCGTCGGCATGGGCATCAAGCCGAACCCGGTCTTCCTCGAGCCCGGCGACGTGATGCGGCTGGGCGTGAGCGGCCTGGGCGAGCAGCGCCAGACCGTGCATGCCTGGGACCCGGCGCTGATCGACGACTGATCGACGGCCGAGCGACGGCCGAGCGACGATCGAGCGCCGCTCGGTCGCTCAATGCACCGTCGCCAGGCCGCCGGGCGTGATCAGCGAGGTCGCCAGGCTCAGCACCGCCATCGCGACGATGCCGCAGACGGTGACCACCGCGGTATAGGCGACGGCCTTCTCGGGCGGGCATTTCATCAGCACCGGCAGCCCGAGGTAGAAGAGGTAGATCGAGTACAGCGCGGCGACCACCCCCAGCACCGAGATCGACGGCAGCAGGCTGAAGATGCCGCCGACGTAACCCGCGGTGCTGCCGTAGGCGACGAGCTTGAGCGCGTCGTTCGGGCTGCGCGTGGCGCCGAAGGTCGGTGCCAGCGCGTCGGTGATCAGCGTCAGCACGAACACCGAGACCAGCGACATCACGTAGCCGACCACCATCTGCGCCAGTCCGACGCCCAGCGGCAGACGAATGCGGACGCCGAAGGCGCCCGCGCCGACCAGCGTCATCCCGATGAAGCCGGCCACGGCCGGGATCGCCGCCAGGATCATCAGGTAGCCGGTGTAGATCGAAGCCGGGTCGCCGCCCTCCTGCGCGATCACGGGCCAGGTCTCCCGGGGCTTGAGCAGGATGTCTTGCACGCGCTGGATCAGGTTCATGGGGCGTCCTCGATGCGCCGCGACACCGCGGCCGGGTGGCCGCATTCTCGGCCCGGCGCGCGATCGCCCCCATCCCGCGTATCCATGATGGCCGGTCGGGGCGGCACCGGTTCAGTGCGGCGCCATCTCGCCCGCCAGCGCGCGCGCCAGCGCCTCGGCCGTCTCGATGCCGTCGACCGCCGCCGACATGATGCCGCCGGCATAGCCCGCGCCCTCGCCCGCCGGGTACAGCCCGGCGACGTTGACCGACTGCCGGTCGGCGCCGCGCGGGATGCGCAGCGGCGACGAGGTGCGCGTCTCGACGCCGGTGAGCACGGCATCGGCACGGTCGAAGCCGGGGATCTGGCGCGCGAAGGCCGGCAGCGCCTCGCGGATCGCGTCGAGCACGTAGCCGGGCAGGCTGGGCCGCGCCGGGTCGGCGAGGTCGGTCAGCGTCACGCCGGGCTTGTACGAGGGCAGCACGTCGCCGAGCACGGCCGAGCGCTGGCGCCTGATGAAGTCGCCGACGAGCTGCCCCGGCGCACGGTAGCCGCCGCCGCCGAGTTCGAACGCGCGCGACTCCCAGGCGCGCTGGAATTCGACGCCGTCGAGCGGATCGACGTCGCCCGCGCCGGGGCGCCGGCGGTAATCGCGCGGATCGATGCCGACGACGATGCCGGCATTGGCGTTGCGCTCGTTGCGCGAATACTGGCTCATGCCGTTGGTGACGACGCGCCCGGTCTCCGAGGTCGCGGCGACGACGGTGCCGCCCGGGCACATGCAGAAGCTGTAGACGCCGCGGCCGTTGGCCGCGTGGTGCACGAGCTTGTAGTCGGCGGCGCCGAGGATGGGGTGGCCGGCCGCGGGGCCGAAGCGCGCGCGGTCGATCAGGCCCTGCGGATGCTCGATGCGGAAGCCGACCGAGAACGGCTTGGCCTGCAGCGCGACGCCGCGCCGCTGCAGCATCGCGAAGGTGTCGCGCGCGCTGTGGCCGGGCGCGAGCACGACATGGTCGGCGCGCAGTTCGCCGCCGTCGGCGAGCACGAGGCCACGCAGCGCGCCCTGCTCGATCAGCAGGTCGGCGACCTGGGCGCCGAAGCGCACCTCGCCGCCCAGATCGACGATCTCGGCGCGCATCCTCTCGATCATGCTGACGAGGCGGAAGGTGCCGATATGCGGCTTGCTGACGAATTCGATCTCGTCGGGCGCGCCGGCCTTGATGAATTCGGCCAGCACCTTGCGCGTGAGATGGCGCGGGTCGCTGATCTGGCTCCAGAGCTTGCCGTCGCTGAAGGTGCCGGCACCGCCCTCGCCGAACTGGACGTTCGACTGCGGGTCCAGCCGGCCCTGGCGCCACAGCCCCCAGGTGTCCCGGGTGCGCTCGCGCACGGCGCGGCCGCGCTCGAGCACGATCGGCGCGTAACCCATCTGGGCCAGGATCAGCGCCGCGAACAGGCCGCAGGGGCCGAAGCCGACGACGACCGGGCGCGGCCGGCCGCCGGTGCGGAAGTCGGCCGGCGCCTGCGCCACGGGCCGGTAGGCCATGTCGGGCGTCGGCCGCAGGTGCGGGTCGCCGCGCGCGAGCAGCGCAGCCTCGTCGGCAGGGGCGAGTTCGCAGTCGATCGTGTAGATCAGCAGCACCGCCGACTTGCGCCGCGCGTCGTAGGCACGGCGGAAGACGCGGTGGCTCAGCAGCCGCGCATCGCCCAGGTCCAGCCGCGCCAGGATCGCCGGGCGCAGATCGGCCTCGGCATGATCCAGCGGCAGCCGCAGTTCGGTGATGCGCAGCATCGGGAAATTCGCGGGCGGCGCGCGCGGCCCGCGCCGGATCAGCCGCCCTTCTTCGGACGCTTGCCGGGGTTCTTCTTGCTGCGCGTGTGCGAGCCGCGCTCGAGGCTGACCTTCTGGCCGCGCACGGTCGTCACGGTGACGCCGGTGGGGGCGACGGGACGCGGGGAGGCCTTGCGGTCGGCCTCGGTGATGATCTTGTTGCCCATGAACTGGCTCCGTTGGATTTCGAGTAAACCCGCGATTAGGCCACAACTGGGCGCCGCTGCCGCCGCGCCCGACGATCCGGGACGCCGGATCGCGGCGCGCAGCCGCACCGGCCGGGGCCTGCCGGCGCGCCGGCCGGGTGCTAATCGCTGGACGCGAAGGTGTCGCACTGCTTGATGTCGCCGCTGGCCAGCCCGCGCTTGAACCAGCCCACGCGCTGCGCGCTCGTGCCATGGGTGAAGGTCTCGGGCACGACGCGACCCTGGCTGCGGCGCTGCAGCGTGTCGTCGCCGATCTGGCTCGCGGCGTTGAGCGCGGATTCGATGTCGCCGGTCTCGAGCCAGCCCTTGCTCTGCTGCGAGTGGTAGGCCCAGACGCCGGCGAAGCAGTCGGCCTGCAGTTCGACGCGCACCGAGGTCGCGTTCTGCTGCGCCTGGGTCTGGCGCTGGCGCAGCGCGTCGACCTTGTCGGTGATGCCCAGCAGATGCTGGACATGGTGGCCGACCTCATGCGCCACCACATAGGCCTCGGCGAACTGGCCCGGCGCGCCCAGGCGCTGGCTCAGCGTGTCGAAGAAGTTCAGGTCGAGGTAGACCTTGCTGTCGCCCGGGCAGTAGAAAGGACCCATCGCGGTCTCGCCGGTGCCGCAGGCCGTCGGCGTCTCGCCGCGGAACAGTACCAGCTTGGGATCGACGTAGTGGCCACCGGCGGCCTGGAAGATCGCGCCCCATTCCTGCTCGGTGTCGCGCAGCACGACGCTGACGAATTCGGCCTGCTTGTCGCCCGGCGGCGGCGCATGCGCCGGCGCCGTCTGCGCGGTCGGCGCGACCCCGCCACCGCCGCTCATCAGCCCCAGCACGGTGAGCGGGTTGATGCCGAAGAAATAGCTCGCGGCGAGCGCGATCACGATGCCGCCGATGCCGATATGGCGCCCGCCGATGCCGCTGCCGCCGATGCCGCCGCCG
Organism: Burkholderiales bacterium; assembly: GCA_018971105.1. Lineage (GTDB taxonomy): Bacteria > Pseudomonadota > Gammaproteobacteria > Burkholderiales > Burkholderiaceae_C > Rubrivivax. The sequence continues at coordinate 4,639 of JAGWVB010000063.1, read as the reverse complement.
TCGTCGCGGCGGTCCTCGACGTTGTCGCTCTGCTCCTGGCCTTCCCACTTCATCGCCTGCCTCCTGCCCGGACCGCCGCGGTCCCGGCTGCGGATTCTGCATCCGCCACCGCGGCGGCCATCCTATCCCTCGGTGCGGTGGCGGCTCAGGTCTTGGGCAGCGTGACGCCGCGCTGGCCCTGGTACTTGCCGCCGCGATCCTTGTAGCTCGTCTCGCACACCTCGTCGCTCTCGAAGAACAGCACCTGCGCGCAGCCCTCGCCGGCATAGATCTTGGCCGGCAGCGGCGTCGTGTTGCTGAATTCCAGCGTCACATAGCCCTCCCATTCGGGCTCGAAGGGCGTGACGTTGACGATGATGCCGCAGCGCGCGTAAGTGCTCTTGCCGAGGCAGATCGTGAGCACGTTGCGCGGGATGCGGAAGTACTCGAGCGTGCGCGCGAGCGCGAAGCTGTTGGGCGGGATCACGCAGACATCGGCCTCGATGTCGACGAAGCTCTTCTCGTCGAAGTTCTTCGGGTCGACGACGGTGCTGTAGATGTTCGTGAAGACCTTGAATTCGGGCGCGCAGCGGATGTCGTAGCCGTAGCTGCTGGTGCCGTAGCTGACGATGCGGTGGCCGTCGGCGGCGGTGCGGACCTGGCCCGGCTCGTAGGGCTCGATCATGCCGTGCTGCTCGGCCATGCGGCGGATCCACTTGTCGCTCTTGATCGTCATCGGCTTGCCTGCTCGTTGCAGCGGCTGATTCTAGGAGCGCGCCGGCGGGTTTCGCGGTCGGCCCCTGCCTGCGCCGGCGTCGCCTTCGCTTGCGGGTGGCGCTCGGGCTTGACGACCATCGCGGCGGATTGATTCGAGGTGGACCACAAGGGTCGCGAGGCGTCGGGCCTGCCCCGGCTCATGCGGTGCAGAATGCCAGCGGCGCCCGAGTTCGGGCGCAGGGAAGACGCATCGATGGCCGAACTGGGTGAGTCGCCGCTGGCGGCGGGGGATCGCAACTGCAGCGTCGCCGAGGCGCGCGCGGCGATCGCGCAGGCGCTGCGGCCGCTCGACCGCACCGAGACCGTCGAGCTCACGGTCGCGCTCGGCCGCGTGCTCGGCGCCGACCTGGTCTCGCCCATCGACGTGCCGGCGCACGACAACTCGGCGATGGACGGCTACGCCTTCGCGTCGGCCGACCTGCGCCTCGACGCGCCGACGCGGCTGCGCAGCGCCGGCACGCTGCTGGCGGGCGCGCCGCATGCCGTCGCGGTCGGTCCCGGAGGCTGCCTGCGCATCATGACGGGCGCAGTGATGCCCGCCGGACTCGACACCGTCGTGCCGCACGAACTCTGCCGCGTCGACGGCGACGCCGTGACGATCGAGCCCGGCGCCATCCGCGCCGGCGAGAACCGGCGCCGCCGCGGCGAGGATCTGAAGCTCGGCCTGCCCGCCCTGCGCGCCGGCACCCTGCTGCGCCCGGCCGAGCTGGGCCTGATCGCCTCGCTCGGGATCGACCGCGTGAGCGTCTTCGGCCGCCTGCGCGTCGCGCTGTTTTCGACCGGTGACGAGCTGCGCACGCTCGGCCAGCCGCTGGACCCGGGCTGCATCTACGACAGCAACCGCCACACGCTGGGCGCGGCGCTGCGGCGCCTGGGTTTCGAGGTCGTCGACCTCGGGCTCGTCGCCGACGACCCGGCGGCGCTGCAGTCCACGCTCGAGCAGGCGGTCGTGCAGGCCGACGTCGTGCTCACGAGCGGCGGCGTCAGCATGGGCGACGCCGACCATGTGCGCGCCGTGCTCGCGCGCCTGGGCGAGGTCGCTTTCTGGAAGGTCGCGATGCGCCCCGGGCGCCCGTTCGCCTTCGGCCCCTTGCGTGCCGCGGGCCGGTCGGCCTGGCTGTTCGCGCTGCCGGGCAACCCGGTGGCCGCGCTGGTGACGTTCTACGCCCTGGCGCGCGAGGCGCTGCTGCGCCTGGCCGGCGCCGATCCGCGTCCGCTGCCGATGCTGCAGGCGCGCTGCGCGAGCGCGATCCGCAAGCGCCCGGGGCGCACCGAATTCCAGCGCGCGATCGTCGAGGCGGCCGCCGACGGCGGCTGGCACGTGCGCCTGACCGGATCGCAGGGCGCCGGCGTGCTGCGCAGCATGAGCGAGGCCAACGCGCTCGTCGTGCTGCGCCATGAGCAGGGCTCGGTGGCGGCCGGCGATCCGGTCGACGTCCTGCTCTTCGACGGCCTGGTCTAGCGGCCGCCGCCGCCGCTCAGACGACGACGCGCACCGCCGTCGGCGGCGGCTCGGGTTCGGAATCGAAACGATCGAACCCGGTGTAGCAGAGGAAATGGCGGTTCGCGGCGCGGCCGAACAGCGCCATGCCCAAGCGCTCGGCGAGTTCGTGGCCCATCGCGGTGACGCCGTTGCGCGAGACGATGATCGGCACGCCGAGCTGGGCCGACTTCATCACCATCTCGCTCGTCAGCCGGCCGGTCGTGTAGAAGGCCTTGTCGCCGCCGTCGACGCCGTGCAGCGCCATCCAGCCGGCGATCGTGTCGATCGCGTTGTGGCGCCCGACATCCTCGACGAACATCAGCATCTCGCAGCCCGCGCCGCCGATGCGGAACAGCGCGCAGCCATGGACCGAGCCGGCCTTGCGATGCACGGTCTCCTGCTGGCGCATCGTCTCGAGCATGCGCGCCAGCATGCTCTGGCGCAGCCGGGTCGTGGCCGCGTCGGGCAGCCGTATCCCCGCGAGCTGGCTCAGCACGTCACCGAACACCGTGCCCTGGCCGCAACCGGTGGTGACGACGCGGCGCGCCGTGCGCGCGGCGATGTCGGCCACGCCTTCATGCGTGCGCACCGCGGCCGCGCCGACATCCCAATCGACGGTGATCGACTCGACCTCTTCGACGCGATCGACGAGGCGCTGGTTGCGCAGGTAACCGAGCACGAGCAGCTCGGGATTCACGCCCAGGGTCATCAGGGTGACGAGTTCGCGCCGGTCGACGAAGATCGTCAGCGGCCGCTCGACCGGGATCGCGATGCGGCGGCGCTCGCCCGTCTGGTCGAGGATCGTGATCTCGCGCAGCAGTTCGCAGCGGGCCGCGGTCAGACGCGGCGCGCCGGCAGCCGGGGTGCAGGCGGCGGCAGTCGCGGGCGTCGGGTTCATTTCAGGCATCGCGGGAGGACCGGGTGGCTGGTCGTAGCTTACTTCTTCCCCGGCGCGGGCGTCGGCGCCGGGCGCGGCCGCGCCAGGTCGTCGTTGCGGATGCCGCGGTCGTTGGCGGCGCGCGGGTGGATCCCGACGAACAGCGCCTGCGGCCCTTCGGCCCGGGCGCGCTTGCGCGGCGTCGGCAAGCCCGAGCGGTGCGCCTGCGGCGCCTACCGCCGGGGCGGGTTTCTGAACGCGCAGCCGCGGTCGGCACGCTGCCGGCGCAGCGACGATACTTCCGCCATCATCTGCAGCGCCGGGTCGCGCGCAGCTGCGAGATCGAGACCGTCGGCGCGCACGCCCCCGCCCGCCTGCGGGCCGCGCTGGCGCGCTGCACGGCCCCGTTCTGCGCATCGAGCGCCGGGCTCTGGACTTCACGAGGACTGAATGACGATCGCCATCGACGACATCACCGGGCTCGTCCTGGCCGGCGGCCGCGGCAGCCGCATGGGCGGGGTCGACAAGGGCCTGCAGATCCACCGCGGCATGCCGCTGGCGCAGCACGCGCTGCTGCGGCTGCAGCCCCAGGTCGGGCGCGCGATGGTGAACGCGAACCGCAACCTCGCGGCCTACGCATCGATGGGCGTGCCGGTGTGGCCCGACCCGATCGAGGACTACGCCGGCCCGCTCGCCGGCTGGCTCGCCGGACTCGAGCATTGCGCGACGCCCTACCTCGTCACCGTGCCCTGCGACACGCCGGGCTTCCCGACCGACCTCGTCGCGCGGCTCGCCACGGCGCTGGCCGCGGCCGACGCCGAGATCGCGATGGCCGCCACGCCCGAGCAAGGCGTCATGCGCCGCCAGCCCGTGTTCTGCCTGCTGCGCCGCGCGCTGCGCGAAAGCCTGGTCGCCTACCTGCACGCCGGGCAGCGCAAGGTCGACCGCTGGACCGCGCAGCACCGCTGCGTCGAGGTGGTGTTCGACGACGGCGCGGCCTTCTTCAACGCCAACACGCTGGCCGAGCTGCAGCAGTTGCAGCCGGCACCGCCGCAAGCGCCGCAGCGCTGAGCCGTCAACGCGCGCGCGGCGTGCGGAAGTGCCACCAGGGCAGCGCACCGGTCAGCGACAGCACCTCGCCGCCGGACGATCCGGCATAGCCCGGCAACGCGGCCAGGCGGTCGAGCCAGCGCGGGTCCTGCAGCGCCCGACGCAGCGCCAGCACCGGCGCCTGGTCGAGCGCGTCGTGCAGGCACACGAGGTAGTAGTCCTCGTCGACCAGCGGCACGAAGTCGAGGCCGAAGCGCACCGCGGCGGCCTCGATGCCCAGGCCGGCGTCGGCCGCGTCGCTGGCCACCGCGGCGGCCACCGCGAGATGGCTGTCCTCGGCCGGCAGCCGCGCGCCGGCCAGGCGCGCGATGTCGACGCCCTGGGCCAGGCACAGGTGCTCGAGCAGCAGCTGCGTGCCCGAACCGTCCTGGCGCTGGACGAAGCGCAGGCCGCGCGCGGTCGCCTCGGCCAGG
>JAGWVB010000351.1 GCA_018971105.1 Burkholderiales bacterium | reverse complement strand
TCGCGGCATCGGCGGCGGCGCCGCCGGGCCCGGTGCAGATCTGTTCGGGGCGCAATCCGCTGGCCTATTTCGTCTGCATGGAGCGCGAATGCCTGCACATGAGCAAGCATCCGGATTGCGTGAAATGGCATCGCAACGCGCACCACGACTAGGGTCGGTCGACGCGACGGGAGCACCCGCGTGAGGCGGCCGGCGGCTTCGGGACACGGCGCTTGAGCCGGCTCGCGCCCCACGCCGCGATCTGGCCCGAGCGGCTGCCGCGCGAACTCGTCGTCCCCGCGACGACGCTGTGGTTCAACCTCGAGGTGAGCGCGCGGCGCTACCCGGACAAGCCGGCGACGCTGTTCTTCGGGCGCGCGCTGAGCTACGCCGAACTCGAGCGCCAGGCGGTCGCGCTCGCCGGCTGGCTGCAGGCCCAGGGCGTGGGCGCGGGCGACCGCGTCCTGCTGTGCCTGCAGAACTGCCCGCAGTTCGTCGTCGCCTTCTACGCCGTGCAGCGCGCCGACGCCGTCGTCGTGCCCTGCAACCCGATGAACCGGGCCGAGGAGATCGCGCATTGCATCGCCGATGCGGGGGCGGTCGTCGCCATCGTCGCCGCCGACCTCGCTGGCATCGTCGCCGCGGCCGACGCCGGTCCGGCGCCGCGGCTGCGGGCCCTGCTCGTCGCGCGCTACGCCGATGCGCTGCCGCCGACGATCGACCCCGAGCGCGCGCCGCCGCCGGACCTCGAGGCCTGGCTGCGCGCCGATCCGGCGCTGCCGCCCGGCGCGACCCCGTCCACGCGCTGGAGCGACGCGCTCGCCGCGGGCCTGCAGCCGGGACCGGCGCGCGCCCGGCCCGACGATCTGGCCCTGCTGCCCTACACCTCGGGCACGACCGGCATGCCCAAGGGCTGCATGCACAGCCACCGCACGCTGATGCCCAACGTCGTCGGCGGCGGCGTCTGGAGCCAGTTCGGCGCCGAGGCGGTTGCGCTCGGCGTGGTGCCGATGTTCCACATCACCGGGCTGATGTACGGCGTGCTCGGCTCGGTCTGGAGCGGCAGCACCGTGGTCGTGATGCCGCGCTGGGAGCGCGCGCTCGCCGCGCGGCTGATCGCGCGCGAGCGCGTCACCCATTGGGTCTGCATTCCGACGATGCTGATCGACCTGCTCGCCAGCCCCGAACTCGCGCGCTTCGACCTGTCCAGCCTGCGCGGTCTCTCGGGCGGCGGCGCCGCGATGCCGCAGGCGGTGGCGGCGCGGCTGCGCGACGAGTTCGGCCTCACCTTCGCCGAGGGCTACGGCCTCACCGAGACGGCGGCCCCCAGCCACGCCAATCCGGTCGAACGCGCGAAGCTGCAATGCCTGGGCATCCCGATCTTCGGCGTCGACAGCCGCATCGTCGATCCGCACACGCTGGCCGAGCTGGCGCCGGGCGAGGTCGGCGAGATCGTCACCCACGGTCCGATGCTGTTCAAGGGCTATTGGGGCCACCCCGAGGCGACGCGCGCCGCCTTCGTCGAGATCGACGGCAAGCCCTTCTTCCGCACCGGCGACCTCGGCCGGCGCGACGACGAAGGCTATTTCTTCATCACCGACCGCCTCAAGCGCATGATCAACGCCAGCGGCTTCAAGGTCTGGCCGAGCGAGGTCGAACTGCTGCTCTACGGCTGCCCGCTGATCCAGGAGGCCTGCGTCATCGCGGCGCGCGACGCCTACCGCGGCGAGACCGTCAAGGCCGTCGTCGTGCTGCGCGAATCGGCGCGCGGCCGTGCCGGCGCCGACGACATCGTCGCCTGGGCGCGCGAGCACATGGCGGCGTACAAGGTGCCGCGCCAGGTCGAGTTCGTCGACGCGCTGCCCAAGAGCGGGTCGGGCAAGGTGCTGTGGCGCGCGCTCCAGGAGCGCGAGGCGCCGCGCGGCTAGGCCGGCTCGATCAGCGCGGCGAGCGCGCATTGCAGCGCGCGCGCATCGCTGCTGGCGCGGTGGCGGGCGAGCCCGAGTTCGGCGCGGGCGCGGCGCTGGCACTCGTGCAGCAGCGGCCGGCGCGCCTCGTCGAGCAGCTGCGCCGCCGACTCGAGCTTGAAGGCCGGGCTCAGCGCGGCCTCCTCGAACAGGGCGGCGATCCAGGCGTAGTCGTGGGCCCAGCCGTCGCAATAGACGGTGCAGCCCGCGAGGTCGCGGTTCAACGTCGCCGCGACCTCGGCCGCGCGCCGGCCATGGCTGTAGAGCAGCGTGCGCTCGATGCCGTGCACCTGTTCGGCCGCGCGGTCCCAATGCGTCCAGCCCGGCGACGGCTGCACCAGCATGCACACGGCGCGCCCGTCGCCGAGCACGTAGCCGATCTCGATCGGATAGCTGCCGCGGCCGAAACCTGAGGCTTCGACATCGATGACGCAGGGCATGGGCGAGGGTCGGTGCATGGAGATCCAGTCCAGTCGCCGCGCGAGTATGCGTCCAGGCCCGCGACGCCATGGTGCCGGATGCGCGACAAAATCGACGCATGACCCGAACCGCACGCGTCTACCAGATCGAGATGCTGATCCGCAACCGCGGGCCGGTGAGCTTCAAATCGATGCTCGAGTCGCTCGAGGTCTCGCCGGCGACGCTCAAGCGCGACCTCGAGTACCTGCGCGACCGGCTCGGCGCGCCGATCGAATACGACCGCAGCGCCAACGGCTACCGCTTCGTCGCGCCGACGCGCGGCGCGCGCCACGAGCTGCCCGGGCTCTGGTTCAGCGAGCGCGAGCTGTATGCGCTGCTGATGGCGCACCAGCTGCTTGCCGGGCTCGACCCCGACGGGCCGATCAGCCGCCACCTCGCGCCGCTGCTCGATCGCATCCACCGCCTGCTCGGGCAGGGCGACGGCGACGCGCGCGCGCTGCTGCGCCGCGTGAAGATCGTGAGCCCGGCGCGGCGCCCGGTGCCGAGCCGCTTCTTCGAGAAGGTCGGCGAGGCGCTGCTGCAGCGCCGCCGCCTGCACATGCGCTATCACAGCCGCGGCCGCGGCGCGACCGGCGAGCGCGAGGTCTCGCCGCAGCGCCTGGTCCATTACCGCAACACCTGGTACCTCGACGCCTGGTGCCACCGGCGCGAACGGCTGCTGCGCTTCGCGCTCGACGCGATCGAGGAGGCGACGCTGCTCGAGCCGCGCGCCAGGGAGATGGCCGTCGACGCGGTCGAGGCCGAGATGGACGGCGGCTACGGCATCTACGCCGGCGCGCCCGGGCGCCGCGCCACCCTCGTGTTCCAGCCCCAGGCGGCGCCCTGGATCAGCCGCGAGGAATGGCATCCCGACCAGCGCGGGTGCTGGCGGGCCGACGGCTGCTACGAGCTCGAACTGCCCTACGCCGACGAGACCGAGCTCGTGATGGACATCCTGCGCCAGGGCGACGATGTGCGCGTCGTCGCCCCGGCGTCGCTCGTCGACGCGGTGCGCGCGCGGCTGCGCGCCGCGCTGGCGCGCTACGACTGAGGGCGACTGCGGTACAACCGGCTCCTCCCCCTCGCCAACGGAAGACCCGATGCGCCCCATCCTCCACCGCGCCGCCCTGCTGGCGTCGGCGCTGATCGTCCTCGCCGGCTGTGCCGACCGCCCGGCGCCGCCCGCGGCGCTGTCGCCCGCCGCCGTCGCCGCCGTCGTCGCGGCGGCC
>JAGWVB010000350.1 GCA_018971105.1 Burkholderiales bacterium | reverse complement strand
ACAAGCTCAATACCCTGCCGCAATTCTCCGACGTCGCCAGCGACATCTCGGCTCACGGGCTCTCGGTGTTCGTGCAGATCGACCGCGACCAGGCTGCGCGTTTCGGCATCACGCCGGCAACCATAGACAATGCGCTGTACGATTCCTATGGCCAGCGCATCGTCTCGACGATCTTCACCCATTCGAACCAGTATCGCGTGATCCTCGAGGCCGATCCGGCGCTGCAAACCTCGCTCGATTCGCTGTCATCGATTTATCTGCCGTCCTCGGTCGGCGGCGCGCCGGTGCCGCTGGCGGTGATGGCCAAGATGCGGACGGAGACCGCGCCGCTGCAGGTCTCGCATCTCGGGCAGTTTCCGTCGGCCACCATCTCCTTCAACCTCGCCCCGGGAGCCTCGTTGGGCGAAGCGGTGAACGCCGTGAAACAGGCGCAGATCGACATCGGCCAGCCGCCAAGTGTCATCACCAGCTTTCAGGGCGCGGCGCTGGCGTTTCAGTCGTCGCTGACCAACCAGCTTTTCCTGATCCTGGCAGCGATCGTCACCGTCTATATCGTGCTCGGCGTGCTCTACGAGAGCTTCATCCACCCGGTCACGATCCTCTCGACCTTGCCGTCCGCCGGCGTCGGTGCGCTATTGGCGTTGATGGCCGCCGGCCACGACCTCACCATCGTGGCGATCATCGGCATCATCCTGCTGATCGGCATCGTGAAGAAGAACGCGATCATGATGATCGACTTCGCCATCGACGCCGAGCGCCATCAGGGCCTGAGCGCGCGCGACGCGATCCACCAGGCCGCGCTGCTGCGGCTGCGCCCGATCCTGATGACGACGCTGGCGGCGCTGTTCGCCGCCGTGCCGCTGATGCTGAGCTGGGGCGACGGCGCCGAACTGCGCCGCCCGCTGGGTCTGGCGATCTTTGGCGGCCTGATCGTGAGCCAGTTGCTGACGCTGTTCACGACCCCGGTGATCTACCTCATGTTCGACCGCATCGGCGGCGGCGTGAGCAAGCGCAGCGCGCCAGACGACGATGACGACGATGCCAGTCCGAACGGCGCGGCGGCGGAGTACAGGGCGTGAACCTGTCGCGGCCGTTCGTGCGGCGGCCCATCGGCACCGTGCTGCTGACGGTGGGCATCGCGCTCGCCGGTATCGCCGGATTCTTCGCGCTGCCGGTCTCGCCGCTGCCGCAGATCGAGCTGCCGGTGATCCAGGTCAACGCCAACATTCCCGGCGCGAGCCCCGACACCATGGCGAGCAGCGTGGCCACGCCGCTGGAGCGGCACTTGGGCACGATTGCCGGCGTCAATGAGATCACCTCGACCAGCTCGGTCGGCGCCACGCGCGTAACCCTGCAGTTCGACCTCAGTCGCGACATCGACGGCGCGGCGCGCGACGTGCAGGCGGCGATCAACGCCGCGCGCATCGACCTGCCCGCGACGCTGCGCCAAAACCCGACCTACCGCAAGGCCAATCCGGCGGCGGCGCCGGTGCTGATCCTGGCGCTCACCTCCAAGAGCAAGACGCCGGGACAGATCTACGACGAGGTCTCCAACACCGTCAACCAGCGGCTGCTGCAGGTCAGCGGCGTGGGCGACGTGCAGATCGGCGGCGGCGCGCTGCCGGCGGTGCGCATCGAGCTCGATCCGTTCGCGCTCAACCATTACGGCATCAGCACCGAGGACGTGCGCGCGGCGATCCAGGCGAGCAACGCCAACCGGCCCAAGGGCATGGTGCAGGGCGGCGGGCGCCGGCTGCAGATTTATACCCAGACTCCCGGACCGAAGGCCGGCGACTACGCGCCGATGGTGATCGCCTGGCGCAACGGCGCCGCGGTGCGCCTGCGCGACGTCGCCGACGTCGAAGACGGGGTCGAGAACACGCGCACGCTCGGCCTGTTCAACGGCGAGCGCGCGATCATCGTGTTGATCATCGCCCAGCCTTCGGCCAACGTCGTCGCGACCGTGGACGCGATCCACGCGCTGCTGCCGGAGCTGCAGGCAGACCTGCCGGCGGATGTGACGCTGCATGTCGTGTCCGACCGCACCACCTCGATCCGCGCCTCGCTGCACGAGGTCGAATTGACCCTGGCGGCGGCGGTGCTGCTGGTGGTGCTGGTGGTCAGCCTGTTCCTGCGCAGCACGCGGGCGATGCTGGTGCCGGCGGTGGCGACCGTGGTCGCCCTGCTCGGCACCTTCGGCGTGATCTACCTGCTCGGCTACAGCCTCAACAACCTGACGCTGATGGCGCTCACGGTGGCCACCGGCTTTGTCGTCGACGACGCCATCGTGGTGCTCGAGAATACCAGTCGCCACATCGAGGCCGGCATGACGCGCATGAAAGCCGCCCTGCTCGGCGCGCGCGAGGTCGGCTTCACGGTGATCTCGATCAGCCTGTCGCTGGTGGCGGTGTTCATCCCGCTGCTGTTCATGGGCGGCCAGGCCGGGCGGCTGTTCCGCGAGTTCGCGGTCACGCTTTCGGTGGCCGTAATCATCTCGCTGGTGCTGTCGCTGACGACGACGCCGATGATGTGCGCCTGGCTGCTCAAGCCGGGCGGCGCGGCCGAAGCGCAGCGCCCGCAGGGCTGGCTCGCGCGCCAGGCCAAGCGCGGCTATGACTGGATGCTGGCGCGCTACGCCGACAGCCTGGACTGGGCGCTGGCGAGCAAGGGCCTGGTGATGCTGATCCTGCTCGCGGTGATCGCGCTCAACGCGTATCTGTTCGCCGTCGTGCCCAAGAGCCTGTTCCCGCAGCAGGACACCGGCCAATTCGTGGGCGGGCTCAGCGCCGACCAGAGCATCTCCAGCAAGGCAATGGGCGAGAAGCTGCGTCAGGTGGTGAACATAGTCCGCGCCGATCCCGCGGTGGACACTGTGGTCGGATTCACCGGCGGCGCGCGCGCCGGCGGCGGCTTCGTGTTCGTGACCCTCAAGCCGGTGTCCGAGCGCAGCGTCAAGGGGCTGGCGGTGATCGCGCGGCTGCGGCCGAAGCTGGCGCGGGTCGCCGGCTTGCAGCTGTTCCTGAGTCCGGTGCAGGATTTCCGCTCCGGCGGCCGCCAGAGCAGCTCCACCTACCAGTACACGCTCACCGGCGAGAGCAGCGCAACGCTGCGCGAATGGTCGGGCAAGCTGCTGCAAGCGTTGAAGAAATACCCCAAACTGACCGACCTCGACAGCGACGAACAGGAAAACGGCGTCCAGGCCAACGTCCTCGTCGACCCCGGGACTGCCGGCCGCCTCGGCATCAGCGCCACGGCCGTCGACGCCGCGATGTATGACGCCTTCGGACAGCGCCAGGTCGCGGTCATCTACACCGACCTGAACCAGTACCACGTGATCATGGAATGGGCGCCGCAGTACACGCAGAGCCCCGATGCGCTTGGCGACGTCTATGTGCCGGGGACCAAACTGGTCAGCAACGGCGGCCGCCTGGTCGCCATCGAGAGCACCGCAGCAAGCGCTGGCAAGAGCACCGCCGGCGCGGCGGCGCCGCCGGCGGCTAGCGTGCCGGTCTCGCCCAACCCGGCGTTGCGCAACGCGTCCGGCGGCAACGTGCTCAGCAATACCCCGGCCAGCATGGTACCGCTGAAGGTGATCGCGCGCTTCACCGAAGGGGCGACCGCGACCTCGGTCAACCACCA
>JAGWVB010000349.1 GCA_018971105.1 Burkholderiales bacterium | reverse complement strand
AGGATTGAAGAACTAATTCCCTACGGGAATCAAGCGGACGGCGCGAGCGCGGCCTTCGTACGACTTGTGGCCGGTGTCGACGCCGCCGAGGCCGAAGTCGCAGGTCCAGGCGCCGGAGGCGTAATCCAGGTGCGTTTCGCAAGTCCAATGCCAGACCTCCTCGAATTGGCGACGGGCATTGGCGAACAGCATCGACGCCACAGGCATCGTCGGGAGCTGGCCGCCGACGCTCTCGGCCCAGGACATAGCGGCCTTCCAGGTCAGGCGCTTCTCGGGCTTGTCATCGAGCAGCACGACAGCTTGATGCGTGCCGTCCGGCGCGGTGAGGATGCCGCAGAACGTGCCGCCTTCCAGCGGCGCGCCGAGCGGCGGCAGGGCAGCGAAGACGAGCGCCGCAACTGCGGCGCGTTCGATGGTGGTCTCGTCCTCGGCGGGGTACTTCGTGAACGTCAGCGGCTTGATGTGCTGGCCGAAGAACTTGCCAATGCTCTCGGCCGCGATGAAGGCCGCGTGGGTCTCCGGGGAGACGCCGGCGTAGTGGTAGATCGCGCCGGCGCCGTGCACGAAGCTGCACGCCAGCGTCTTCGTCGCGGGGTCGTACCCGATCGCGCGCACCTGGCTCGAATCGACGGGCTTGAGCTCGATGTACGGCCGCGGCTCGGCGGCGTAGGCCTGGGGCTCGGTGAACTTCTTGGTCATGGTGATGTGCTCACTGGTGGTGGTGATGGGTGGGCTGGGACGGCCTGTTGCCGTTGGAGTCCCTATCGCGCCGGCCCCGGTTGCCGGCCTCTCATGACGCATGGACGACTCATCCGCCCCGTGCCCGTTGATTGGTCAGGCCGCGCGCGCGGTGCGCTCGTACAGCTCGGCCATCGCCGAAACGTGGCTCACGATCTGCCGGCAGATGGCCTGGTACTGCGACTCGGTGTAGAGCCGCGACGCCTTGTCGACCTTGGCCGGCTGGATGTGCAGCGTGTCGGCCAGGAATGCCGCCGACACCGTGAATCCCAGGCGCCCGCAGATGGCGCCGAGGTTGAGGGTGGCGGGCTCGTCCCGGCGGACGGCCTGAGTTCGCATGGCCTCAACCACGCCAGCGTGGAAGATGGCGCCGCCAGCGGGGGCCGCGGCGGCGGCTTGCCCTGCACCCATTGCGCCGCCGCGCGGGCTCACAGTGACAGCAGGCCCGCGGTCGGTAGCGTCGGCCGTTGCCGGCTCTGCCTTCAAAACCTGTTGCGGTTGCTGCGCTTCGATGTTCTTTGCTGCTGCCTGGGCTGCGGCGGTGGCGGCGCGCGCAACCTCTTCGGCCTGCTGGCGCTGCTGCTCGGCGATCCGCGCCGCTTCCTGCTCGCGAGCGCGCTGCTCTGCCGCCGCGATGCGCGCGGCCTCGGCCTCGGCCGCCTTCCGCGCCCGATCGGCCTCCGCCGCCTTGTGCGTCGCGATCCGCGCCTCGACCAGCAGCCGGAAGTCGTCGGCGGCCTTGTGGATCACGGCGCCCAGGTCCGCGAACAGGAACTCGAAGCCAACCGCGATGCCATGGAACGTCGCCACGTTCGCGCGGATCGCCCGCGCGTCGGCCTCGGCCGCGATCGTCGCAGTCGCCAGCACGCCGTCGAGCGCGTCCTGCATCGAGGCGATGGACCGCTTGCCCTTGATGGCGGCGGCGAAGTCGGCGGCGATGGCCGGCAGCCGCATCGGCGCGATCTCGGCGTTCAGCGTCGCGATGCGCTCGTCGAGCGTGCGCCTGGCGCGCAGCACCGCCTCGTCCTTGACCTCGCCCTTGCGGCGCGTCACCAGCTTGTCCAGGTCCAGCCTCACGCGGCGCGCCTCGGCGCTGATGTCGTCGATGGCCCGGAATAGGGCGTCGATGCTGCTCGTCTGGCTGAGCGCGTGCGCCTTGGCGGCATCCAGGCGCGTCTCGACATCGGAGCACCACTTGACCGCCTTCTCGGCGTCGGCGAAGTCTTGGTCGGTGCGCAACTCGCGGTTCACCGATCGGATCGCGTTCAGCGCGGTCTGCTTGAACTCCGCGAGGTTGCTGGCCGTCACCGCGCCTGTGACCTCGATGCGCAGCGCCGGCAGCGTTTCGGGGGCGCGGCCCACCGGCACGGCTTCCTCGGCCTTCGGCAACACGTAGGCCGCGAGGTCGCGGGCGAAATGGCGCCAGCCATCGAGCAGCGCGGCAAAGCGCTCGGGAGTGGGCTCGTACCAGCACGACACGAAGCGCTCGGAGGTGCCGTCCGTACAGGTGAAAAGGCAGCGCCGAGCGCCACTGACCAGCAGTTCCTGGTCCATCTGCACCGTGTAGTGCTCTGCCAGCGTTCCGGCGCAAACGTCAGCCGCAAGCTCTTCGTTCCAGAGCTTCGTCTCCCAGGCGATCTCGTCATCGAGCGTCAGGCCGTCCAGGCTGGCGAGCAGTTGCAGGCCGTCGACCTCGGCGGTCATCGTCACCGGGAACAATTCGCTGGCCGCGATGTCTTCGGCCAGTGGCCGGGCGCGCGCCTCGGCCTCGTGGCCGGCGGCGAACTTGCCCAGCGTGGCTGCGCTGTGCTCTTCGGGCACGCCGGTATGCTTGCGGCGCAGCAGCTCGGCGCGGGTGACGTACTTGCTCACGCCGAGGGCGGCAGGCGCTTCGGACGCGGTGAAGAAGCCCTCGCGCAGGCGCAACCAGGCGCCTGTCCCCTGCTGCACGTCGTGGGTTGTGCGGTTGGTGATGTTCATTTCCGATGGCTCCTCAGAACGGCGCGTCTTCCGCGGCGTTCATCTGCGACACGAACTCGTCGGTGGCGTCGGGCTTGGCCGGCTCGGGTGCCGGAGCCTTCTTCAGGCTCAAGATACGAGCCTTCTGCTCCTCGCTGAAGATCGCCTTCGTCGAGAGCATTGCCAGCAGATCGCCGGGCGTCTTCTTGCCGCTGGAGACGGCCTTGTTCCAGGCCGGGAAGTTCTTCTCGAAATCGGCGGCCTGGTAGGCGGGGAGCGCGTCGCGCGCCGCAGGCGCTGCGCTCGTCGCCGCGCTGCGCGAGAACGCCTCGATCGGCGTGTCGTCCAGCTCGTCGGTGCTGTAGACGCCGAGGATCGCCCCTGGCGCGTAGATGCGCGCCCAGTTCTTGGCCTGCAGGTAGCTCATCTGCTGGCGCACGTTCGTCTTCCACAGCGGCGAGTTCTTCGTCGTCACCGAGGCGGAAGAGAGCCACTCGCCCCAGGTGATCTCGGACTCGCCGCGAAGCACGGCGCCGGCCCGGCACTCGACGGTCGTGCCGTCGCCGCGGTGTTCGAAGCGAAACGAGCCGCGAATGGCGCCGCTGTTCTGCACGACAGCGATGACGAGCTGGGCTTCGTAGCCGAGTCGGCCGCTCACGAGGTGCGTCTTCTGCGCCACCGCGAACGGATTCATGTTCCAGAGCATCGCCTGCGTGACGATGGCCAGGCAGTCGCCGATGTTCCCGCGCAGGTGCTCGGGCACCGACAGCCGGCTGTTCGCGAGCTGCTCGGCGATGAGCATCATCTTGTCGATGTTCTGGCCCTCGAGCATGTATCGCGGGCTGTAGGGCGCGTCGAGCAGGCGGTCGAGTTCGCTGCGCGCGGCAGCCGCAACAGGGGTCAGTTCTTGGGTGGCGTTCACAGCGTTCCTTTGCGGTGGATCAGGAAGG
>JAGWVB010000062.1 GCA_018971105.1 Burkholderiales bacterium | reverse complement strand
GCGGAAGCCGCGCGCCTGCACGGCGCAGGGTCTTGGCCGGCTCAGGGCCGCGGCGCTGCCGGCGCGGGCGCGGCGTCGAACAGCTCGGGCGCCGGCAGGCGCAGCAGCGTCGCCGCCTGCGCCGGCGGCGCCGCGAGCCAGAGGTCGACATCGGCGTCGGCGATCGGGATCACGCTGCGCTTGTCCTGCCGGTCCGGCGGGCGCTTCGGGTCGGGACGGTGCATGCGCCGCATGAGCGGATGCGCGTCGGCGTTGAGCGTCAGCATCGTGTAGCTCTCGACGACCTCGCCGCTGGCCGGGTCGACCCAGCGGTTCCACAGCCCCGCCAGGCCCCAGGGCGCGCCGTCGGCGCGGCGCATGCACCAGGGCACGTGGCGGCCCGTCTCCCAGCAGGGTTCGTAGAAGGCCCGGGCCGGGATCACGCAGCGCTGGCCGCGCGCCCAGGGCTGTTTGTAGCTCGCCTTGGCGGCGAGCTCCTCGGCGCGCGCGTTGCTGGTCGGGTAGGCCAGGCGCGCCGATTTCGCGAACCAGGGCACGAGCGACCATAGGCCGACGACGAGTTCGCGCTCGAACAGGGCCTGGTCGCGCGCGGCGCGGATGAACGGCCCGAGGTAGCGCGGGTAGATCTCGGGCGCCCAGGGCGGCGGGTTGCGCGCGCCGAGCTGCCAGTGGCGCTCGATGTCGCCGACCTCGGGGGCGATGTAGCGCGTGCACATGGCGCAGGCCGCCGCTGTCGACCGGCGCGCCGTCAGCCGGCGCCGAGCAGCAGGCGCAGCGGGCCGCTGCGCGACCAGGCCAGCACCTCCTCGCGCAGCAGGAACAGCGTGCGCGGGTGGCCCTCGGACCAGGCGGCGTCGTAGTCGAGGACGGCCTCGCGGCCGCGCGCGCGCAGCGTCATCGCCTTCGGGTCGGCGGCGCCGCGGGCATGGCACTTGATCACCGCCAGCCGCAGGCACAGCACCTGCCAGGCGAAGGTCTCGCTCGCGAGCTGGGGCTCGATCTTGCGCAGGCCGCCGCGCTGGCCGAGCACGAGCTCGGCCATGCGGCGCTGCTGGCTCTGCGAGAAGCCGGCGGCGTCGACATGCGCCAGCAGGTAGGCGCTGTGGCGATGGTGGTCGTGGTGCGAGACCGTCAGCCCCATCTCGTGCAGCAGGCAGGACCAGGCGAGCTCGCGCCGCATCTCGGGGTCGGCGTCGGGCACGACGCTGTCGAACAGCGCCAGCGCCACCGCCGCGACGCGCTGCGCCTGCGCCAGGTCGACCTGGTAGCGCCGCTGCAGCTCGGCCACGGTGGCGTCGCGCATGTCGACCGCCTGGCCGCGGTGCTGCGCCAGCAGCCGCTCGTGCAGGTCGACGATCACGCCCTGGCGCAGCGCGCCCTTGGCGGGCCAGAGGTCCTCGATGCCGAAATGGGTCGCCAGCGTGTAGAGCAGCGCGAGGCCGCCCGGCAGCACGGCATTGCGGCCCGGCTTGAGCCCGGGCAGCACGATGCGGTCGATCTGGCGCGCCTCGAGGCAGCGCTCGATGCACCAGCGCAGCCCCGCCGGCGTGATGCGGCCGTCGGTGATGCCGGCGGCCTGCAGCAGCTGCGACACCGCACCCGCCGTGCCCGACGAGCCGAGCGCGAGCAGCCAGCGCTCGCGCGCAAACGGCTGCAGCGCCTCCTCGAGCTCGGCACCGGCGGCGACCTGGGCTTCGCGGAACGCCGCTTCGGTGATGCGCCCGCCCCTGAAGTAGCGCAGCGTCAGGCTCACGCAGCCGACGGCGAACGATTCCGCGACCAGCGGCGTGCGCCCCTGGCCGAGGATCAGCTCGGTCGAGCGGCCGCCGATGTCGATCACCAGCCGTGCCTCGTCGCTGGGCTGCAGGTGCGCGACGCCGGCGTAGATCAGCCGCGCCTCCTCGCGCCCCGAAATGACCTCGATCGGGAAGCCCAGCGCCTCCTGGGCGCGCAGCAGGAAGCTGTTGCGGTTGCGCGCCTCGCGCAGCGTCTGCGTCGCCACCGCGCGCACCTGGCCGGGCTGGAAGCCGGCCAGGCGGGCCGAGAAGTGGCGCAGGCAGGCGAGGCCGCGCTGCGCCGCCTCGTCGCCGAGCATGCCCTCGGCGTCGAGACCGGCGCCCAGGCGCACGGTCTCCTTGAGGTAATCGATGCGGCGGTAGCGGCTCTGCGGCAACTGGCCGATCTCGAGCCGGAAGCTGTTCGAACCCATGTCGACCGCGGCCAGCGGTCCCCCCGGGTGGGTGCTTGTTTCCATCGGTCGATCGTACCCGGCGCGCGCGTCGCAAACGCGGCGCGCGCGCCGTCGCGAGGCCCGCGCAGGTGTCGATGCCGCGCCCGGGCGCGGCGGCGTTCAGCGCACGACGAGCACGGGCAGGCTGCCGTGCGTCAGCACCTTCTGCGTCTCGCTGCCCAGCAGCAGCGCGCTCATGCCGCGGCGACCATGCGAGGCCATCACGATGAGGTCGCAATCCTGGGCCTTGGCATGGTCGAGTATCGCCTCCCAGGGGTGCAGCGCCTCGACCGTGTAGCCCTGGTGCTTCACGCCCGCGGCGGCAGCGGCGGTGGCGACGGCCTGCACGCGCTGGGCCGCGATGCGCTCCTGGGTGTCGAAGAACTCCTGCGGCGGCACCGGCTGCATCTCCGAGATCGCGCTGTAGGGGAAGGGCTCCTTGACCGCCAGCGCCTGCAGTTCGGCGCCGGTGAGCCGGGCCAGCGCGATCGCGGCGGCGATCGCCTTCGTCGTGACATCCGACCCGTCGGTCGGCAAGAGGATGCGTTTGTACATGGTGACTCCTGGATCCGAACCGGTCGGAGCCGGTTCATGATGCCAGTGTTCCCGCTGCAGCGGCGCTCGTGTTGACGGCCGTCAAGGCGGCCGACAACGTCAGGCGCCCAGGCGCCCAGGCGCCCAGGTGCCACCGCGGGCGCCTGACGGCCTCAGGCGCCGCGTGCCACCGGCCGCGACGGGTCGCTGCTCCATTCGCTCCACGAGCCCGGGTAGAGCGTGCTCACGCCGAGCCCGGCGTGCATCATCGCGAGCAGGTTGTGGCAGGCGGTCACGCCCGAGCCGCACTGCTGGACCACGGTCGCCGCGCCGGCGACGAGCGGCTCGAACTCGGCCCGCAGCGTCGCCGCCGGCTTGAAACGGCCGTCGGCTTCGAGATTGAGCTTGAAGAAGCGCGAGACCGCGCCCGGGATATGGCCCGCGGCGGCGTCCAGCGGCTCGGCATCGCCGCGGTAGCGGTCGGCGGAGCGGGCGTCGAGGATGCGCAGCGCGCCGCGCCGCTCGAGCAGCGCGTCGACCGCGATCGTCGGCAGCGCCCCGGCCCGCCCCGGGTAGGGCGGCCGGGCGGTGACGGTGCCGACCTCGCGCGTCAGCGCCCCGCCGGCCGCCTGCCAGGCGGCGAGGCCGCCGTCGAGCACGGCCACCGCGTCGTGGCCGAGCCAGCGCAGCAGCCACCAGGCCCGCGCCGCATAGGGCGAGCCCTGGGCGTCGTAGGTGACGACGCGCACGCCCGGGGCGATGCCCCAGCGCCCGACCCGCGCCGCCCAGTCGGCCGCCTCGGGCAGCGGATGGCGGCCGTTGCGGCCGGTGGGGCGACCGGCGAGGTCGCGGTCCAGATGGGCATGGATCGCGCCCGGGATATGGCCGGCGGCCCAGGCGCGCTCGCCCGCGCCCGGGTCGGCGAGGTCGAAGCCGCAATCGAGCAGCACCAGCGGCGCACCGCTGCGCTGGAGTGCGGCGAGTTCGCTCGCCGCGATCAGAGGGGCATCCTGCATCGTCGGGTCCTCGTGCGTTCAGCGGCCGCCCGGCAGCAAGCCCATCTCGCGCCGGTACCACTCGTGGAAATGCTGCATGCCGTCCTCCATCGGGCTCTGATAGGGGCCGACCTCGTCGTCGCCGCGCTGCATCAACGCGCGCCGCCCGGCGTCCATGCGCAGCGCGATCTCGTCGTCCTCGATGCAGGTCTCCATGTAGGCGGCCTGCTGGGCGGCGACGAACTCGGGCTCGAAGGCGACGATCTCCTCCGGGTAGAAGAACTCGACCAGATTCAGCGTCTTCTGCGGCGATTGCGGGAACAGCGTCGAGACCACCAGCACATGCGGGTACCACTCGACCATCACGGTCGGGTAGTAGGTGAGCCAGATCGCCCCCTGCTCGGGCGGCACGCCGCCGCGGAAGTCCAGCACCGCCTTCTGCCAGCGCTGGTAGGCCGCGGAGCCGGCACGCGCGAGCGTCTTCTGCACCCCCACCTTCTGCACCGAATGGTGGCGCCCGAATTCCCAGTGCAGGTCGTCGCAGGTGACGAAGCCGCCCAGCCCGGGATGGAACGGGCCCACGTGGTAGTCCTCGAGATAGATCTCGATGAAGGTCTTCCAGTTGTAGTCGCACTGGTGGAACTGGGCGCGCTCGAAGACATAGCCGCTGAAATCGAGCTGGGCCGCGGCGCCGAGCGCCGCGAGGTCGGTCGCGACCGATCTTCCGTTGTTCTCGAACAACAGGCCCTGCCAATTTTGCAACTCATAGCGACGCAGATTCAGGCACGGATCGTGGTCGAAATGGGGCGCGCCGACGAGCTTGCCCTGCAGGTCGTAGGTCCAGCGGTGGATCGGGCAGACGATCTGGTTGCGCGTGTTGCCGCGCCCCTTGAGCATGAGGGCCTGGCGATGGCGGCAGATGTTGCTGACGAGCTCGATCCCGCCCGCGTTGCGCACGAGCGCACGGCCTTCGTCTTCCTGCACCAGGGCCAGATGGTCGCCGACACCCGGCACGGCAAGCTCGTGGCCGAGGTAGCGCGGCGCATGGTCGAAGATGAGTTCCTGTTCGCTGCGGAACAGGCCCTCGTCGAAATAGCTGCTGACGGAAAGTTGAGTGCGACTGCGCTCGAGAGCTTCGAGACTGATGCTCAGGTCCGACATGATCCCTACGGATCCTCCTTGTCACGGATATCGACCCCGCCGCCTGGTGGCCCCTCAGGCGGCTGCCGCCTAAGGGGGCGGCTGCGAGAGGGCGCGATTCTAGCCGTCCGGGGCCTGCGGGGGGCGCGGGGCGCGACCGTAGAGGCGATTGTCTAGAATCAAGGCTTCAATTTCATCTTCCGAAATGCCGCGCACAGCCCAACCCAAGGAACCCACCTCGTACGAGCAGGCGCTGTCCGAGCTCGATCGCCTGGTGGTGCAGATGGAAGGAGGGCAGTTGCCGCTGGACCAGTTGCTCGACGGCTACCGCCGCGGCGCCGAACTGCTCGAGTACTGCCGCGGCCGCCTGCAGGCGGTGGAGGCGCAGGTCAAGGTGCTCGACGACGGCCAACTCAAATCCTGGCCTGCGTCATGACCCGCACCGACTACGAAGGCTGGGCCGCAAGCCAGCTCGCGGCCGTCGAATCCGCGCTCGAATCCTGGGTGCCCGACGACGCGCCCGCGGGGCTGGGGCTGGCGATGCGCTACGGCGTGCTCGACGGCGGCAAGCGCCTGCGCCCGCTGCTCGTGCTGGCGAGCTGCGAGGCCGTGCACGGCGACGGCGCGGCTGCGCTGCGCGCGGCCGTGGCGGTGGAGCTGATCCATGCCTATTCCCTGGTCCACGACGACATGCCCTGCATGGACAACGACATGCTGCGGCGCGGCAAGCCGACCGTGCACGTGCAGTACGGGCAGGCGCAGGCGATGCTGGCCGGCGACGCGATGCAGGCGCTGGCGTTCGAGGTGCTGACGCCCGCGTCGGCGATGGCGCCGGCGCTGCAGGCCCGGCTGGCGGGGCTGCTGGCGCGCGCCGCCGGCCACGCCGGCATGGCCGGCGGCCAGGCGATCGATCTCGCGAGCATCGGCCGGCGGCTCGACGAGGCCGAGCTGCGCGAGATGCATCGCCTGAAGACCGGCGCGCTGCTGCAGGCCAGCGTGCGCATGGGCGCCGCCTGCGGCGCCTGCAGCCCCGCGGTCTGGGACGCGCTGGGCGACTACGGCGCCGCCATCGGCCTGGCGTTCCAGGTCGTCGACGACATCCTCGACGTCACCCAGGCCTCGGAGACGCTGGGCAAGACCGCCGGCAAGGACCACCAGCACAACAAGCCCACCTATGTCTCGGTGCTCGGGCTGGACGCCGCGCGCGAGCACGCGCGCGCGCTCTGCGCCGACGCCCATCGCGCGCTGGCGCGCAGCGGCCTGGGCGCGGACGCCGAATGGCTGGCCGTGCTGGCCGACAAGATCGTCGAGCGTGATAATTGAGGCCCCCTGGAGCGCCTTCGGCGCCTCCCCCCCTGGGGGGCGACGCCCGCGGCCCGGCGGAGCCGGTTCCGCGGCGTCTGCCGGGTTGCACCGATGCCGGCCCGCGCAGCTTGGCCGTCGCGACCTGAAAACACTATGAAATCCGTGCACCTCCAGAACATCGAAACGCCGGCCGATCTGCGCCGCGTGGCGCGCGCCGACCTGCCGGCGCTCGCAGCCGAGCTGCGCGAATTCGTGCTCCACACCGTGAGCCGCACCGGCGGCCACCTGGGCAGCAACCTCGGCACGGTCGAGCTCACGGTGGCGCTGCACTACGTGTTCAACACGCCGCACGACCGCATCGTCTGGGACGTCGGCCACCAGACCTACCCGCACAAGATCCTCACCGGGCGGCGCGAGCGCATGCACACGCTGCGCCAGTTCGGCGGCATCGCCGGCTTCCCGCGCCGCGACGAGAGCGAGTACGACACCTTCGGCACCGCGCACAGCTCGACCTCGATCAGCGCCGCGCTGGGCATGGCGCTGGCGTCCAAGCTCAAGGGCGAGGACCGGCGCGCGGTGGCGGTGATCGGCGACGGCGCGATGACCGCCGGCATGGCCTTCGAGGCCCTGAACAACGCCGGCGTGACCCAGGGCGGCGAGCTCGCCGACCTGCTCGTCGTCCTCAACGACAACGACATGTCGATCAGCCCGCCGGTCGGCGCGCTCAACAAGTACCTGGCGCGCCTGATGAGCGGCCAGTTCTACGAGGCCGCGCGCCAGAGCGCCAAGGCGGTGCTGAAGAACGCGCCGCCGTTGTTCGAGCTGGCGCGCCGGCTCGAGGAGCATGCCAAGGGCATGGTCGTGCCGGGCACGATCTTCGAGGAGTTCGGCTTCAACTACGTCGGCCCGATCGACGGCCACGACCTCGAGAGCCTGATCCCGACGCTCGAGAACCTGCGCGCCAAGCGCGGCCCGCAGTTCCTGCACGTCGTGACGAAGAAGGGCTACGGCTACAAGCTGGCCGAGGCCGACCCGGTGAAGTACCACGCGGCGTCGAGCCAGTTCGACCCCAAGCTCGGCTTCCCGCCCAGCAAGCCCGGCGGCAAGCCGACCTTCACCCAGGTCTTCGGCCAGTGGCTGTGCGACATGGCCGACGCCGATCCGCTGCTCGTGGGCATCACGCCGGCGATGCGCGAGGGCTCGGGCATGGTCGAGTTCCAGCAGCGCTTTCCCAAGCGCTACCACGATGTCGGCATCGCCGAGCAGCATGCGGTGACCTTCGCCGGCGGCCTCGCCTGCGAGGGCGTGAAGCCGGTGGTGGCGATCTACAGCACCTTCTTGCAGCGCGCCTACGACCAGCTCATCCACGACGTCGCGCTGCAGAACCTGCCGGTGATGTTCGCGCTCGACCGCGCCGGCATCGTCGGCGCCGACGGCCCGACCCATGCCGGCGCCTACGACATCGCGTTCCTGCGCTGCGTGCCGAACATGAGCCTGCTCGCGCCCAGCGACGAGAACGAATGCCGCCAGGCGCTGACGACGGCCTTCCGCCACGCCGGGCCGACGGCCGTGCGCTACCCGCGCGGCAAGGGCGTCGGCGCCGCGATCGACTCCGCGCTGACGGCCTGGCCCTGGGGCAAGGGCGTGCTGCGGCTGGAGGCGCGCGCCGATGCGCGCGGCGGCCGGCGCGTCGCCATCCTCGCCTTCGGCACGCTGCTGCATCCGGCGCTGGCGGCGGCGCAGAAGCTGGGCGCGGCGGTGGCCGACATGCGCTTCGTCAAGCCGCTGGACAGGGAACTCGTGCTCGGCCTGGCGCGCAGCCATGATGCGCTCGTCACGATCGAGGAGGGCTGCGTGATGGGCGGTGCCGGCTCGGCCGTGCTCGAATGCCTGGCCGAGGCCGGCGTCGCCGTGCCGGTGCTGCAGCTCGGCCTGCCCGACGGCTATGTCGAGCATGGCGAGCCGGCGGCGCTGCTGGCGCTGTGCGGGCTCGATGCCGCCGGCATCGAGCAGTCCATCGTCCAGCGCTTCGGCGCCCGCATCGCGCTGGCGGCCGTCAATTCCTGATTCAACGTTTTCGCATCCCGCATCGCAGGCGGCCGAAGGCGCCGACGCCGCAAAGGTGTCATGCTTGCATCCCTCATGAACCACCTCACCGACGCCCTCCACATTCCCGACACCCAGAGCGGGCGCGACGAGCGCCAGCTCGCGATCCAGCGTGTCGGCGTGAAGGACCTGCGCTACCCGCTGCAGCTGCGCGTGGCCGGCGTCGTGCAGTCGACGGCGGCGCTGTGGACGCTGGACGTGGCGCTGCCGGCGGAGAAGAAGGGCACCCACATGTCGCGCTTCGTCGCCTGGCTCGAGGCGCTGGACGCGCCGCTGGACGCCGCGCTGCTGCGCGAGCGCCATGCGCAGATGCTCGAGCGTCTGGGCGCCACCGAAGGCCGCATCGAGGCCGCGTTCAGCTTCTTCCTGCGCAAGCGCGCCCCCGTCAGCGGGCTGCAGAGCCTGCTCGACTACCAGGGGCGCTGGATCGCCGAGACGCGCGCCGGCGCGAGCGCCGTCTGGGCCGAGGTCGCGGTGCCGGTGAAGAGTCTGTGCCCCTGCTCGAAGGAGATCTCCGACTACGGCGCGCACAACCAGCGCTCGCTGGTGACGATCCGCGTCGAGCTGCTGCAGCCGATCGAATGGCACCAGCTCGTGCGCTATGCCGAGGAGCAGGCGTCGAGCGAGATCTGGCCCATGCTCAAGCGCCAGGACGAGAAATGGGTCACCGAGCGCGCCTACGAGAACCCGAAGTTCGTCGAGGACCTCGTGCGCGATGTCGCGCTCGCGCTCAACGCCGACGCGCGCATCGGCCGCTACAGCGTCGACGTCGAGAACTTCGAGTCGATCCATAACCATTCGGCCTACGCCCGCATCGAGCGGACGTAGCGCCCTGCAAGTCGACCCCGCCGGGCGCGGCGCCCTATCCCTAGGGATAGTGAGCAGCCCCCCGGGCGGCGGCGATGCGTGAACTGCGTCGCGCCGCGTGGCGCGTGTAGGAATTTGCCTGACAAGGGCCGTGGAAGAAGCGGGACTGCAGCGACGGAACTGGGCCGATGTCGGGCCCCATTTCATCTCCGTACAGTTCGCTACATCGAACCACAACTGCACACCACCGCTGGAGCCCGCACCATGACCTCTGACCAGATCCTCGCCGAAATCCGTGAAGCCAACCTGTCGTACCTGATGCTGGCGCAGAGCCTGGTGCGCATCGACCGCGAGCAGGCGCTGTTCCGCCTCGGCGTGAGCGAGGAGACGGCGACGCTGATCGGCGCGCTGACCCCGGCGCAGATGATGAAGATCGCCAACGGCAACACGCTGCTGTGCCGCTTCCGCATGGACGACGACATCGTCTGGAACCTGCTCACCAACCACGGCAAGGGCGCCGCCAACGACGGCATGTCGCGCCTGCACGCGTCGATCCTGATGGCCGGGCGCCATCAGGAAGCCGCCTGAACCACGGCACCCAAGAATGCACCGGAGGACGAGAACATGGCCCGCACCAAGAGCATCCTGACCGAAGCCCGCCAGATCGAGCGCGCGGTGACGCTGATCAACCTCGGCGCCCGCCTGCAGGTGCTCGAAAGCGAAACCGACCTCAGCTACGAGCGCCTGCTGCGCCTGTACAAGGAGGTCGCGGGCAAGAGCCCGAGCAAGGGCCAGCTGCCGTTCTCGACCGACTGGTTCATGACCTGGCAGCCGAACATCCATTCGAGCCTCTTCCTCAACACCCACGAGTACCTCAACAAGGTCGCGGCGCTGGACGAGATCGACAGCGTCATCAAGGCCTACCAGCTCTACATCGAGCAGATGCAGGCGCAGGGCCTGGAGCCGCTGCTCAGCGTCACGCGCGCCTGGCGCCTGGTGAAGTTCGTCGACAACGGCATGCTCACGATGACGCCCTGCAGCAAGTGCGGCGGCCATTTCGTCACCCATCCGCACGAGATCGCGCGCCACTACGTCTGCGGCATGTGCAACCCGCCGGCGCGCGCGGGCAAGGGCAAGCTCGCCGGCGCGCTCGCGCTCGGCGCCGAGCTGCGGCATTGATCACGGCGCGGCGGCCGCCATCGGGCTGCAGCAGGTGTCAAGTCGGCGCGCCGGAGGCCGAAAACAGGTCTGCTAGGTTTGTTCATTGTTCGTCTCCTCCTGGCACAGATCCCTGTGCTTTCAAGCGGGCCCCCTGGGGCCCGCTTCTTTTTGCTGGCTGCGATCCGCCGCCAATGGACCGAATTCACACACGACAACACTTAAGTCTTGAGTCGCGCGTTCGATAAGTTCCTTAGCGGCCGAATCTCGGCCACCCACCGCGGCACCACGTGAACCTCGTCCCGTTTTCGGCCAAGTACCTGCGTCTCAACGAACCGCTGCCGTTCGGGCTGCGCGATGCGGACGGCCGGCTGCTGCTGGCGGCCGGGCATCTCGTCGAGGGTCCGACGCAGCTGGCCGAACTGACCGCGCAGCCGCTGTACGCGGCCGAATCCGAGGCCGCGGAGTGGAACCGGCGCCTGGCCGCGGCCACCGACGCCGCGATCCGCGGCGGCGCCTCGCTGCAGCAGGTCGCCTCGGTGCGACCCGATCTGACGACCAAGGAAGCGAGCGCGGCGCCGGCGCCCGTCAAGCTCGCCGAGCAATGGGGCGAACTCGCGACCGCGCTCGATGCCGCGCTGCGCGAGATGCGCCCCGGCAGCGACTGGCGCACGCGCCTCTTCGCCGTGCACGGCCAGGAGCGCCAGCTCGCGCAGCGCCAGGGCGATGCCTCGCTCTACCACCTGATCTACGAGGCCGGCACGGTGACGCAGAAATACTGCTGCCGCCACGCGCTGCTGGTGACGCTGATCGCCGAGCAGGCGGCCGCGGTGCTGGGCTGGAGCCAGGGCTGGATCGACAGCCTGGGCCGCGCCGCGCTGACGATGAACGTGGCGATGATGCGCCTGCAGGATCAGCTCGCCGTCGGCGACCAGCGCATCTCCGACGCGATGCGCGCCGAGATCAAGGGCCATGCCGAGGCGGGTGCACGGCGGCTGCTCGACGCGGTGCTGGGCGACGCGCTGGCGATCGAGGTCGTGCGCCTGCACCACGACAGCGGCGACGCCGACCAGGCGCTGGCCGAGCTGGCGCCCGAACGCAGGCTCGCGCGGCTGCTGCGCCGGGTCGACATCTATGCGGCGAAGATCAGCTGCCGCGCGACGCGCCAGCCGATGTCGCCGCTGCAGGCCGCGCGCGAGGCCTGCCTGGGCCCCGGCGGCGTGCCCGACGAGATCGGCGGCGCGCTGCTCAAGGCGGTCGGGCTGTATCCCCCGGGCAGCTTCGTGCAGCTCGTCAGCGGCGAGGTCGGCATCGTCGTCGCGCGCGGGCGGCGCGCCAACCTGCCTTATGTCGCCTCGCTCGTCTCGGCCAGCGGCATGCCGCTGGGGGAGCCGGCCCTGCGCGACACGCTGGGCGCACGCCACGCCGTCAAGGGCGCGGTGGCGGCGCATCTGGTCAAGGTGCGGCCGCAGCACGAGCGGCTGCTCGCGCTGATGTAGCGCCGCGCCGGCCGGCGCCGGCGCCGGCCGGTGCGCGCAGGTGACCGGTTTTCCGGGCCTTATCCGCGTCTCGCGCGGCACCGCCGGCGCCGACACTGGCGTCCATCACGCCCCGGAACCTGCCCGACACCCCCATGCGCCCGCTCGACCGTATCGCCGGCCTGCGCTGGCCCGCGCCCGCGCTGCTGGCCTGGGCCGCCGGCTGGCTCGTCTGGTACGCCGCCGCGCCGCTGGCCGCGCCGGTGCCGGCCTGGATCGCCGCCACGGCGGCCGGCATCGTCACCGGCTGGGGCTGCGCCGACACGCGCCGCCGCGCCATCGCGGGCGCCGGCTTCCCGCTCTCGTCCTGGGTCCTGGGCGCGGCCGCGCACCTGCCGCCCTGGGTCTGGCTGCTGGCGGCCTTGCCGCTGTTCGCCGCCTATCCGCTGCGCGCCTGGCGCGACGCACCGTTCTTCCCGACCCCGGCGGCCGCGCTCGCCGGGCTGGACGCGATCGTCGGCCGGCCGCGCCGCATCCTCGATGCCGGCTGCGGTCTCGGCCATGGCCTGGCCGCGCTGCGGCGGCTGTGGCCCGAGGCCGAACTCGCCGGCATCGAATGGAGCGCGCCGCTGGCCTGGCTGGCGGCACGCCGCTGCCGCGGCGCGCGCATCGAGCGCGGCGACATGTGGCAGCGCCCCTGGTCCGGCCAGGATCTCGTCTATCTGTTCCAGCGCCCCGAGAGCATGGCGCGCGCCTGGGCCAAGGCGGACCGCGAACTCGACCCCGGCGCCTGGCTCGTGAGCCTGGAGTTCGAGGTCCCCGGCCGGACCGCCAGCGCGCGCCTCGAAGGACCCGGCCGGCGCCCGGTCTGGATCTACCGCAAGGCAGGCGCTTCGCCGCAGGCGTCGCGGCGCTCAACCGGCGCATACGGCTGCCGATAACCCCCACATGCCTGCAGCGGCGTCGCGCCGCCTGGGCCAGGAAAACCACGGAACCCCATGTTTGTCATCATCGGCTGGGTCCTCGCGCTGGGCTGCATCTTCGGCGTCTTCATCGCCGAGGAGGGCAATATCGCCGTCATCCTGCACGCGTTGCCGTTCGAGATGATCACCATCCTCGGCGCCGCGATGGGGGCCTTCCTCGCCAACAACCAGATGAAAGTGGTCAAGGCCACGTTCAAGGGCATGGGCTCGTGCTTCAAGGGCAGCCGCTTCAGCAAGGCGCGCTACATGGAGCTGCTGGCGCTGCTCTACGACATCCTGCAGAAGGCGCGCAAGGAAGGCCTGATGTCGATCGAGAAGGACGTCGAGGACCCGCACAGCTCGCCGCTGTTCCAGAAGTACCCGACCGTCGGCAACGACCACCACGTGACCGAGTTCATCACCGACTACCTGCGCATGATGGTCTCGGGCAACCTCAACGCGCACGAGATCGAAAGCCTGATGGACAGCGAGATCGACACCCACCACGCCGAGGAGCATGCGGCGGTGGCGGCGATCGGGCGCCTGGCGGGCGGGCTGCCGGCCTTCGGCATCGTTGCCGCCGTGCTCGGCGTGGTGAAGACGATGAGTTCGGTCGGCCAGCCGCCGGCGGTGCTCGGCGGCATGATCGGCTCGGCCCTGGTCGGCACCTTCCTGGGCATCCTGATGGCCTACGGCTTCGTCGAGCCGCTGGGCGGCCTGCTCGAGCAGAAGGTCGACGAGGCGGGCAAGGAGCTGCAATGCATCAAGACCACGCTGCTGGCGTCGATGCAAGGCTATGCGCCGCAGGTCGCGATCGAGTTCGGGCGCAAGGTGCTGTACTCGGGCGACCGCCCGACCTTCACCGAGCTCGAGGCCCATGTGAAGAAGAAGCCGGCATGACGGGTACCCGGGCATCCTTCGCGAGCCGCCGGCGCGCCAGCGCGCCCGGCTCCGGCGAGCGCCGCGGAACCGGCCTGGCCGGGCCGTTGGCGGTGCCCCCCTGGGGGGAAAGCGCCGTCGGCGCTGCGGCGGGGGGCCGATATGGCCGGTGACGCCAAGAAGCTCCAGCCCATCATCATCAAGCGCGTGAAGAAGGGCGGCCATGCGGTGCATGGCGGGGCCTGGAAGATCGCCTATGCCGACTTCGTCACCGCGATGATGGCGTTCTTCCTGCTGATGTGGCTGCTCGGCTCGACCACCGACGGCGACAAGAAGGGCATCGCCGACTACTTCGCCTCGCCGCTGAAGGTCGCGCTGCTCGGCGGCGGGTCGGGCTCGGGCGATTCGTCGAGCGTGATCAAGGGCGGCGGCGAGGACCTCACGCGCAGCACCGGCCAGGTCAAGCGCGGCGATGTCAAGGCCAAGAAGTCGACCATCGACCTGCACGAGCTCAAGGCCGAGCAGATCCGCGCCGAGCGCCAGCGGCTGGAGCAGCTCAAGACCAAGGTCGAGGCCAAGATCGACGCCAACACGAAGCTCGCGGCGATGAAGTCGCAGATCCAGCTCGAGATGACGCCCGACGGCCTGCGCATCCAGATCGTCGATCAGGACGGCAAGCCGATGTTCGCCAGCGGCAGCGCCAGCGTGGAGCCGAACATGCGCGAGCTGCTGCGCACCATCGGCAGCGTGCTGGCCGAGGTGCCGAACCGGCTCACCCTCGAGGGCCATACCGATTCGCTGCCCTTCGGCAGCACCGAGCGCGGCTACAGCAACTGGGAGCTCAGCGCCGACCGCGCGAACGCCTCGCGGCGCGAACTCGTCGCCGGCGGGCTGCCCGAGGACCAGGTGCTGCGCGTGCAGGGCCTGGCGGCGAGCAATCCCTACGACCGCCGCGACCCGACGGCGCCGGCGAACCGCCGCATCAGCATCGTCGTGATGACGCGCGAGGCCGAGGAGCGCGTGTTCCGTGCCACGCCCGACATCGATTCCGAGTCCGATGCGGCCAGCGCCCCGGCGGCGGCGGCCCCGCCCTCGCCGGCGCCGCCGCCCGACCTGGCCCGCATCGTCGAGGGCTCAAGTCCGCCCGTCGGCCACCGATAAACCCCACAGTCCATCCCCCGCCCGAGGACCTGCTCCATGAACACGCCCAGCGACCTGAAGTTCCTCATCGTCGATGACTTCTCCACCATGCGCCGCATCGTGCGCGGCCTGCTCAAGGAAATGGGCTGCAACAACGCCGACGAGGCCGAGGACGGCGCGGTCGCACTGAACATGCTCAAGGCGCAGCGCTACGACTTCGTGGTCTCGGACATCAACATGCCCAACATGAACGGCTTCGACCTGCTCAAGGCGGTCAAGGCCGAGGAATCGCTGCGCCACATCCCGGTGCTGATGGTCACGGCCGAGGCGCGCAAGGAGGACATCGTGCTGGCGGCCCAGAGTGGCGCCGCGGGCTACATCGTCAAGCCGTTCACGAAGGCCACGCTCGAAGAGAAGGTCCAGAAGATCCTGCAGAAGCTCGCCGCCACGGCCTGAGCGCCGCCCGCCGCCGCATTCCACGTCCACCGGCGCGCAGCGCCTTCGGGAGACTCCGACATGAAGATGGAAGACCTTGCCCTGCTCAAACCGTCCGACTCGCTGACCGTGTCGCCCGACGTGTTCCAGCAGCTCGGATCGATCACCCGCCTGCTGCACGACACGATGCAGCAACTGGGCGTGATGCCCAAGCTCCAGATCGCCACCGACGGGCTGCCCGACGCGCGCAGCCGCCTCAACTACATCGCCAACAAGACCGCCGCGGCGGCCGACAAGGTGCTGAATTCGGTCGATGCCGCGAAAGCCGACCACGCCGCGATCAGCCAGGCGACGCGCGAGATGGGCGAGGCCATCGTCGCCAACCCGGTCAAGGCCGTGGCCAGCGGCGCGGTGATGAACTTCGTCAAGGATGTCGAGGAGCGCACGGCGCGCATCGACGGCCACCTCACCGACATCATGATGGCGCAGGACTTCCACGACCTCACCGGCCAGGTCGTGGCCAAGGTCGTGACCCTGGCCAACGACCTCGAGGACAGCCTCGTGAAGCTGCTCGTCTCGGTCGTCCCGGCCGAGCAGCGCGAGAAGGTCGACCCGAATGTGCTGCACGGCCCGGTCGTCAACGCCGAGGGCCGCACCGACGTCGTCGCCAACCAGGGCGAGGTCGACGACCTGCTGGCCAGCCTCGGGTTCTAGACCCCCCGAAGCGCCTTCGGCGCCTCCCCCCAGGGGACCGCGCCAGCGGCCCGGCAGAACCGGTTCCGCGGCGCGTGCTGGCTTGAACCGTCTGCGGCCGCGTCGAGCGGCGCGAACACCCGGCGCTTTCGCCCGCTTATCCCCCTCAAGTCCGCGGCCTGAACCGGCACCATGACGGTGCTCCATATCGGAGCTCCGTCCCATGGCCGATTCCTCACAAGACCGCAAGCTCCCAGCCACCCCGCGCCGCCTCGACAAGGCGCGCAAGGAGGGCCAGGTCGCGCGCTCGCGCGACCTCGGGCATTTCGCCGCCTTCGCCGCCGCCGTCGCGCTGCTGGCGGCGCTGGCGCCGCGGCTCACCGACTGGCTCACGCGGCTGCTCGCGCGCGGCCTGCATTTCGACGCCACGCTGCTGGCCCACCCTGAATCGATGGGCCAGCGCCTGGGCGCGCTCGCGCTGCAGATGCTGGTGGTGCTGGCGCCGCTGTTCGGCGTCATGGTGCTGGCCGCGCTCGGCGCCGGTCTGCTCGCCGGGGGCTGGAACTTCACGCTGCAGCCGCTGACGCCCAACTTCGGCAAGCTCAACCCGATCGCCGGCGTCGGCCGCCTGTTCTCGCTCCAGCAGCTGGTGACGACGCTCAAGGCCTGCGTGCTCGCGCTCGTGCTCGGCGCCATCGGCGTGGCCTACGAAAGCCGGCAGTGGATGCACCACGTGGAGCTGCTGGCGATGCCGCTGCCGGCCGCGCTGGCCGCGGGTGCGGCGCTGATCCAGGGCGGGCTCGTGCTGCTGTGCGGGGCGATGGGCCTGTTCGCGCTCATCGACGTGCCGCTGCAGCGCCAGCAGCTCGCGCGCCGCCTGCGCATGACGCAGCAGGAGGTGAAGCAGGAGATGAAGGAGGTCGAAGGCAACCTCCAGGTCAAGGGCCGCATCCGCCAGCGCATGCGCGAGATGGCCAGCCGCCGCATGCTCGCCGCGGTGCCGGGCGCCGACCTCGTGGTGATGAACCCGACCCACTACGCGGTGGCGCTGAAGTACGACGACCGCACGATGGCCGCGCCGCGCGTCGTGGCCAAGGGCGCCGACCTGATGGCGCTGAAGATCCGCGACCTCGCGCGCGACGCCCGCGTGCCGGTGCTGCAGGCGCCGCCGCTGGCGCGCGCGCTGTATGCCCACACCGAGGTCGACGCCGAGATCCCGGCGCGCCTGTTCAGCGCCGTGGCCCAGGTGCTGGCCTGGGTCTACCAGCTGCGCGACGCGATGGCCGCCGGCCGCGGCCTGGCCACGGCGGCGCCGGTGCCCGACGTGCCGGCCGATCTGGATCCGGCCCAAGACGCGGCGCGGGCGCCGACGCATGAGGGAGACGCGACTTGAACGAACTGACCGCCAGGCTCAACGCCTACTTCGGTCCCCATGCCGGCGCCTTCAAGGCGCTGCTGCTGCCCGCCTTCGTCGTGCTCGTGCTGGCGATGATGGTGCTGCCGCTGCCGCCCTTCGTCCTCGACCTGCTGTTCACCTTCAACATCGCGCTCGCGCTCACGGTGATGATGGTCGCGGCGCAGATGGTCAAGCCGCTGGACTTCGCCTCGCTGCCCACGGTGCTGCTGGTGACGACGCTGATGCGGCTGTCGCTCAACGTCGCCTCGACGCGCGTCGTGCTGATGCGCGGCCACACCGGCCCGGGCGCGGCGGGGCAGGTGATCGAGGCCTTCGGCAACTTCCTCATCGGCGGCAACTTCGCCGTCGGCCTGATCGTGTTCGCGATCATCGTCGTCATCAACTTCGTCGTCGTCACCAAGGGCGCCGAGCGCATCGCCGAGGTCGGCGCGCGCTTCGCCCTGGACGCGATGCCGGGCAAGCAGATGGCGATCGACGCCGACCTGAATGCCGGGCTCATCGACGAGAAGATCGCGCGCCAGCGCCGGCTCGAGGTCGCCGAGGAGGCCGACTTCTTCGGCAGCATGGACGGCGCGAGCAAGTTCGTGCGCGGCGACGCGATGGCCGGGCTGCTGATCCTCGTGATCTCGATCGTCGGCGGCTTCATCGTCGGCATGACGATGCACGGCATGGACGCCGGCGCGGCGGCCGAGTCGTACATCACGCTGGCGGTGGGCGACGCGCTGGTGGCGCAGATCCCGGCGCTGCTGATCTCGATCGCCTCGGCGATGGTGGTCTCGCGCGTGGGCAAGGAACAGGACATCGGCACCCAGATCCGCGGCCAGGTCTTCGATTCGCCGCGCGCGCTCGGCGTGGCCGCCGGCATCGTCGCGCTGCTCGGCCTCGTGCCGGGGATGCCGCACCTGGTCTTCGTCATCATCGCCTCCGGGCTCGGGCTGCTCGCCTGGCAGCTGCTCAGGCGCAACCAGCGCGCCGCCGCCGCGCCCGAGCGCGATGTCGCGGCCGAGGTCCAGCCCGCCAACGCCGAGGCGAGCTGGGACGACCTGACGCCGGTCGACACGCTCGCGCTCGAGGTCGGCTACCGCCTCATCGCGCTCGTCGACAAGGCGCGCCAGGGCGATCTGCTCACGCGCATCAAGGGCGTGCGCAAGAAGTTCGCCCAGGACGTCGGCTTCCTGCCGCCGCCGGTGCACATCCGCGACAACCTCGTCGAGCTCAAGCCCAGCATGTACCGCGTGATGCTGCGCGGCGCCATCGTCGGCGAGGCCGAGGCGATGCCGGGCCTGTCGCTGGCCATCAACCCCGGCGGCGCGACCCAGCAGCTGCCCGGCACCCGCACCACCGACCCGGCCTTCGGGCTGCCGGCCGTGTGGATCGAGGAGCGCCACAAGGAGATGGCCCAAATGGCCGGGTTTACGGTTGTTGATTGCGCGACCGTCGTGGCGACCCATCTTTCACACTTGATGCAGGTAAACGCGGCGCGCCTGCTGGGACGCGTAGAGACCCAGCAGCTCGTCGAGCATGTGACCAAGCTGGCCCCCAAACTCATCGAAGACGTGGTCCCCAAGATGGTCGGTATCGCCACCCTCCAACGCGTGCTGCAGCTGCTGCTGGAAGAGGGCGTGCACATCCGCGACATGCGCTCGATCATCGAATGCCTGGCCGAGCATGCGAACACGGTGACCGAGCCGTCCGAACTCGCGCGCCGCATCCGCGTGCACCTGGCGCCGGCCATCGTGCAGCAGATCTACGGCCCGCGGCGCGAGCTCGACGTGATCGCGCTCGACCCCGAACTCGAACGCCTGGTGACGCAGGCGCTGACGAGCCCGCATGGCGCGGCGCTGGACCCCGGCGTCGCCGACACGCTCAGCCGCAGCGCGGCCGAGACGGCGACCAAGCAGGAGAACCTCGGCCTGCCGGCCTGCCTGCTCGTGCCCGACGCGATCCGCGCGCCGATGGCCCGCCTGCTCAAGCGTGCCGCGCCCCGCCTCAAGGTGCTGGCACACAGCGAGATCCCTGAAACCCATTCGATCCGCATCGGCTCGATCATCGGAGG
>JAGWVB010000348.1 GCA_018971105.1 Burkholderiales bacterium | reverse complement strand
CGCGCGCCGCGGCGCGGCTGCGCGCCGCGGTCAAGGCGGCGCGCTGGCCGCCGGCGCCATGATCAATTCGGCCATGCCGCCCACGCAGCCGACGCGTTGACCCGACTTGCACACCGGCACCGACGGGCGGTTGCGCAGGATCTGGCCACGGCGTTCGAGCATCGTGAGGATGCCGGCGCCGGCGGTGGCGACCGCCAGCAGCACGATGAGCAGGCGCCGGCGCGGCGAGACGGGGCGGTATTCGCGGGGTTCCATGGGACGGGCAGCGGGGCCGAGCGACTTGGGGTCCGATTCTCGCGCAGTGCCCGATCGGTGCGGGTCCGGGTGCGGGTGCGGGCGGCCCCCGGCGTCAAGGCGCATGGCGGCGCCCGGCGACGTAGGTCGCGACGCGGTTGCGCTCGTCGCCGAGCGTGAGCCAGGCGAAGACGCGCGCATGGAGCTGGCGCGGCTCCATCGGGTCGGCGGCGGCGCGCGCGACGGCGTCGCGATGCGCGGCCACCGCGCCCACGGCCCAGTCCCAGACGACGACGTCGGCCAGCGTGCCGGCGCCGAGGTGGCCGATCTCGTCGGCCAGGCCGAGCGACTCGGCCGCGCCGCGCGTGGCCGCGTGCAGCAGCGTCCAGGCGTCGACGCGCGTGCCGCGCAGCGCCTGCACCTTGTAGGCCTCGGCCAGCGTGCGCAGCATCGACAGGCTGGTGCCGCCGCCGACATCGCTGGCCAGCGTGACGCGGTGGCCGGTGTCGACCGCCGCCTGCCAGTCGAACAGCCCGCTGCCCAGGAACAGGTTGCTGCTGGGGCAGAAGGCGATCTGCGCGCCGGTGTCGCGCAGCAGCGCGCGGTCGCGCTCGTCGAGCCAGATGCCATGCGCGAGCACGGCGCGCTCGTGCAACAGGCCATGACGGTGGTAGACGTCGAGGTAGCTGCGCGCCTCGGGGTAGAGCGCGGCGACCTCGCGCACCTCGTCGCGGTTCTCGGCGACATGGGTCTGCATGTACAGGCCCGGATGGCGGCGGCCGAGCGCGCCGGCCATCGCCAGCTGCGCCGGCGTGCTCGTGATCGCGAAGCGCACCGTCACGGCGTAGCGGTTGCGGCCGCGGCCATGCCAGCGCGCGATCAGCGCCTCGCAATCGCGTTCGGCCTCGATCACGTCGTCGAGCAGTGCCGGCGGCGCATGGCGGTCCATCAGCACCTTGCCGGCGATGATCCGCATGCCGCGCTCCGCGGCGGCGGCGAACAGCGCCTCGGCCGCCACCCGGTGCACCGTCGGGAAGACGACGGCGGCCGTCGTGCCATGGGCCAGCAGCGCGTCGAGGAAGCGCGCCGCGCCGACGGCGGCGACCTCGGGGTCGGCGTAGCGCTGCTCGGCCGGGAAGGTGTAGCGCTCGAGCCAGTCGAGCAGCCCGGCGCCATGGCTGGCGATGACCTCGAGCTGCGGCGCATGGACATGGGTGTCGATGAAGCCGGGCAGCAGCAGCCGGCCGCGATGGTCGTGGCGTTCGTAGTCAGGGCCGGGGTCGTCGGTCTGGGCGCCGACGATGCGGCCGGCGTCGTCGACGAGCAGCCAATGGTCGGCGCGCAGGCGCAGCGCGCCGCCGGCGTCGGCGCTGCACCAGGGGGGTGCGGCGGTGAAATCGAGCAGGTCGGCGCGGATCGCGATCATGCGCTGCGGCGGTGCGCTGAACCGCACCGCTTCGATGCGGCGGTGGCTGGGGGACGGCGGCTGGCGTTCATCTCGATTCGCACCTCGAACACTCACGATCGTCGCCAAGCGTATACGCTATCCACTGCGACCGTCTCGCGTATCGATAGTCCACCCGTTCGAGCCCCATGACCGAAGCCGCGCATCCGATCCGTTTCCTGCATCGCGGCGCCGTCGTCGACGTCGCCGCCGCCGCGCCGACGCGCACGCTGCTCGAATGGCTGCGCGAGGACGCGCGCTGCACCGGCACCAAGGAAGGCTGCGCCGAGGGCGATTGCGGCGCCTGCACGGTCGTCGTCGGCGAGCTCGACGAGCACGGTGAACTGGCGCTGAAGCCGGTCAACGCCTGCATCCGCTTCCTGCCGACGCTGGCCGGCAAGGCGCTGTGGACGGTCGAGGATCTGGCTGCGATGGGCGGCGGCGCGCTGCACCCGGTGCAGCAGGCGCTGGTCGACTGCCACGGCTCGCAATGCGGCTTCTGCACGCCCGGTTTCGTGATGTCGCTGTGGGCCTGCTACGAACGCCACCCCGAGGGCGCGCCGAGCCGGCAGCAGCTGGCCGACGACCTCGCCGGGAACCTCTGCCGCTGCACCGGCTACCGGCCGATACTCGACGCCGGCCAGCGCATGTTCGACGCGCCGCGCGCAGCGCTCGAGCGCGCCCCGGTCGTGCAGGCGCTGCGCGAGCTGAATTCGCAACCGGCGCCATCGCAGCCCGGCGCCTACCACGCGCCGCGCACGATCGCCGAGCTGGCGGCGCTGCGGCTGGCAAGGCCCGAGGCGCGGCTGCTCGCCGGCGGCACCGATGTCGGGCTGTGGGTCACGAAGCAGCTGCGCGACCTCGGCGAGTTGATCTACCTCGGCGACGTCGCCGCGCTGCGCCGGGTGGATGTGCGGGACGACGCGATCGTCATCGGCGCCGCGGCGACGCTCGAGCAGGCCTGGGCCGCGCTCGCCGACGAGTGGCCGGCGCTGCGCGAGGTCTGGCTGCGCTTCGCCTCGCTGCCGGTGCGCGTGGCCGGCACGATGGGCGGCAACGTCGCCAACGGCTCGCCGATCGGCGACAGTGCACCGGTGCTGATCGCGCTGGGCGCGACGCTGCGGCTGCGGCGCGGCGATGCGCTGCGCCGCGTCGCGCTCGACGCGTTCTACACCGGCTACATGCAGAACCGGCTCGAGCCCGGCGAGTTCGTCGAGGCGATCGAGGTGCCGCGCAACGCCCCGGCGAAAGCGCCCCCGCGCCTGGCCGCCTACAAGATCAGCAAGCGCCACGACAGCGACATCTCGGCCGTCCTCGGCGCCTTCGCGATCGAGCTCGACGGCGCGCGCATCGCTGCCGTGCGCCTGGCCTGGGGCGGCCTGGCGGCGACGGTGCAGCGCGCCGCGGCGGCCGAGGCCGCGCTGCTCGGCCGCGACTGGGACGAGGCCGCGCTGCAGGCCGCGCAGCAGGCGCTGGCGGTCGATTTCAAGCCGCTGACCGACATGCGTGCGACCGCCGCCTACCGGCTGCGCGTGGCGCGGAACCTGCTGCGGCGCTATTGGCTCGAGACGCGGCCCGTGAACCCGCTGCCGCCGCGCGCGCTCAGCGTCTGGGCGCTGGAGGAGGCGCGATGAAGCGCGATGATGAAGTCGCCGAATCCGTCGTCGGCGCCGCGCTGGCGCATGAATCGGCGCGCGGCCATGTCGCCGGATCGGCGCCCTACACCGACGACCTGCCCGAACTCGCCGGCACGCTGCACGCCGCGCTCGGCCTGTCGCCGCTGTCGCATGGCGTGATCGAGGCGCTCGAGCTCGACGCGCTGCGCGCGCTGCCCGGCGTCGTCGCCGTGCTGAGCGCCGCCGACATCCCGGGCGTCAACGACTGCGGTCCGCTGGTCCACGACGATCCCATCCTCGCCGGCGGCGTCGGCGCGACGCTGCGCTACCTCGGCCAGCCGGTGTTCCTCGTCGTC
>JAGWVB010000061.1 GCA_018971105.1 Burkholderiales bacterium | reverse complement strand
GCAAGGGGCGTGCGTCGCGCGCCTCGCCTGCGGCCGCGGCGGGGGCGGCGGGAACAGGCCCGCGATCGGGCCCCAAATCCGGGCCTGGGGCCGGCCGGCCGCCCCTAGCATCGAGACCGCGGTGCGCCTGCGCGCGCCGCGCCACGCCCCCGTCCGAGGTCGCCCGATGTCCGATCTGTCCCAGCCCGCGCTCACCCTGTTCCAGCCCGGCGCCGAGCCGGTCTGGCCCACGCCCGACCTGCCGGGCTACCCGGCGCCGGCCCTGGCGGCGGCGCCGATGCCCTGTCGCATCGAGGGCGTCAACGGGCACCAGATCGAAGGCCTGCTCGAGCTCTTCGACCCCGAACGCGGCCTGCTCCAGCTGCGCATGACGACGCCGCGGCGCCCGTTGCCGCTGCGCCTGGACCAGTTCCGCCGCCTCGAGCTGCTGGAGCTGCTGGCGGCGCTGCCGGCCGAGGACGCCGCGCTGACCCAGCCGCCGCCGCTGCCGTTCCGCATCGAGTTCGTCGGCGCGCCGGCCTGGGAGGGCGAGACGCTGGGCCATTGCGAGCGGCCCTGCGGGCTGTTCCTGTTCGAGCCGGTCGACGGCGGCAGGCTGCGGCGCTGGTTCGTGCCGCGCTCGGCCTATCGCGCGGCGCGCGTCGGCCTTGCGCTGGGCGAGGCGCTGGTGCAGCAGCATTCGGCGACGCCGGAACAAATCCAGAGCGCGCTGCACGAGCAGGAGCTGCTGCGCAGCCGCAAGATCGGCGAGGTGCTCGTCGTGCGCCAGATCATCACCCCGGGCGAGCTGCTCGAGGCGATCGAGCAGCAGGCGCGCATGCCCCTGGTGCGCATCGGCGAGGCGCTGACCTCGCTCGGCCTCATCACCCAGGCCCAGCTCGAGGACGCGCTGCTGCAGCAGCGCCAGGACCGCTCGTTGCCGCTGGGCGAACTGCTCGTGAAGATGGGCGTCGTCAGCCGCTCCGAGCTGCAGACGGCGCTCGCGCGCAAGCTCGGCTACCCGCTCGTCGACCCGCTGCAGTTCCCGGCCGAGACCGAGGCCGTCACGCGGCTGCCGTATGCGGTGGCCGTGCGCGTGCCGGCGCTGCCGCTGATGTGGCGCGCCGGCCGCCTCGTCACCGCCGTCGAGGACCCGAGCAACCGCGCCCACATCGACGAGGTCGAGTTCGCCGCCCAATGCAAGGTCGTGCCGGTGCTGGCGCGCACCGGCGTGCTGCCGGCGGCGATCGCGCGCGCCTACGAGAAGGTGGGCGCGGCCGAATTCGCGCCGCGCGGCGACGCCGTCGGCGCGTCGCTCGAGCTCGAGGGCGACGACCCGTCCAAGCTCGTCGCGTCGATGGAGCGCAGCGACTTCGGCGCCGGTCACGACGGCGAGACCGCGATCGAGCAGAGCGACAACACGCTCGTGCGGCTGATCAACTCGATGATCGTCGAGGCCCATGCCCAGGGCGTCTCCGACATCCACGTCGAATGCCCGGGCGGGCGCGAGAAGGTGCGCATCCGCTTCCGCAAGGACGGCCTGCTGCGGCCCTACCTCGAGCTGCCGACGGCCTACCGCCATGCGCTCATCGCGCGCCTGAAGATCATGTGCGACCTCGACATCTCCGAGCGCCGCAAGCCGCAGGACGGCAAGATCAACTTCGCGCGCTTCGTCCAGGGGCTCAGGCTCGAGCTGCGCGTGGCCACCGTGCCCACGAGCGCCAACCTCGAGGACGCCGTGCTGCGGCTGCTGGCGTCGACGAAGCCGATGCCGCTCGAGAGCCTGGGCCTGAGCCCGCGCAACTTCGAATGCCTGCGCGCCGCCGCGCTGCGCCCCTACGGCATGCTGCTGTGCGTCGGGCCGACCGGATCGGGCAAGACGACGACGCTGCATTCGGTGCTCGCCAGCATCAACACGCCCGAGCGCAAGATCTGGACGGCCGAGGATCCGGTCGAGATCACGCAGGCCGGGCTGCGCCAGGTGCAGGTCAATCCGCGCATCGAATGGACCTTCGAGAAGGCGCTGCGCGCCTTCCTGCGCGCCGATCCCGACGTCATCATGGTCGGCGAGATCCGCGACCGCGAGACGGCGCAGGTCTCGATCGAGGCCGCGCTCACCGGCCACCTCATGCTCTCGACGCTGCACACGAACAATGCGCCCGAGACCGTGACGCGGCTGCTCGACATGGGCATGGACCCGTTCAACTTCGCCGACGCGCTGCTGGGCGTGCTCGCGCAGCGGCTCGTGCGCCGGCTCTGCGGCTCGTGCCGCAGCGAGAGCCCGGCCAGTGCCGAGGAGGAGGAGGAACTGCTGGCCGACTACCTGCACCCGTTCGACGGCGCGCCCGGGACGCCGACCGCCGACGAGGTGCTGGCCGACTGGCGCCGGCGCTTCGGCGGCGAGGGCGGCCGCCTCACGCGCTACCGCTGCGCCGGCTGCGAGCATTGCGGCGGCAGCGGCTACCGCGGCCGCGCCGGGATCCACGAGCTGATGATGGTCGACCGCACGCTGCGCCACCTGATCCAGACCGGGCGCCGCGCCGACGACCTGCAGCAATGCGCGCTCGGCACCGGCATGCGCACGCTGCGCCAGGACGGCATCGAGAAGGTGCTCGCCGGCGTGACCTCGATCGACGAGGTGCGGGCCAATTCCTGATGCCCGCGCGGCGGCGCCGTCATGCGGCGTCGCGCGCGGCCCTGCGAGCGGTCACGCGGGCATGCTAGTCTGGGCCGTCACCCGCAGCCCCCGAACGCCGCATGAGCACCCGCCCGCACCCGCCGCATCAAGTCCTCGTCCTGCAGGGCGGCGGTGCCCTGGGCGCCTACCAGGGCGGCGTCTACGAGGCGCTGGCGGCCCAGGGCCTGCAGCCCGACTGGGTCGTCGGCACCTCGATCGGCGCCATCAACGGCGCCCTCATCGCCGGCAACCCGCCCGAGCGCCGCGTCGCGCGGCTGCGCGAGTTCTGGCAGCTCGTCGGCCACGATGATCCGCTGGCGCCGCTGGCGGCGCTGCCCTTCGGCGCCTGGCTCATGCCCTGGATCGCGGCCGGCGACCTCGCGAGCACGATGGCGCTGGGCATCCCGGGCTTCTTCCAGCCGCGCCCGGGCGGCGCGCTCAACATCAACCTGCCGGTGCCGACGCGCGACGCCGGCTTCTACGACACGGCGCCGCTGCGCGCGACGCTCAAGCAACTGGTCGACTTCGACTACCTCAACGACGGCCCCATGCGCTGCACCGTCTGTGCGGTCGACATCGCCAGCGGCGAGCTCGTCGCGTTCGACAGCCGGCGCCAGGAGCTGACGCCCGAGCACATCATGGCCAGCGGCGCGCTGCCGCCGGGCTTCCCGCCCGTCATCATCGACGGCAAGGCCTACTGGGACGGCGGCATCTACTCGAACACGCCGGTCGACATCGTGATGGACGACGCCGAGCGCCGCGACACGCTGTGCTTCATGGTCGACCTGTGGGACCCGACCGAGGCCGAGCCGCGCTCGATCGGCGACGCGATGGCGCGCCAGAAGGACATCCAGTACGCCAGCCGCACGGGCGAGCATCTCGAGGACCACCGCACGATGCAGAACCTGCGCCGCGCGGTCGAGATCCTGGCGCGCCAGCTGCCGCCGGCCAGCCGCGACGACCCGACGCTGCGCGCGCTCGCCGAGCTCGGCTGCACGAGCACGATCAACATCGTGCGCCTGATCCTGAAATCCGACCCCGACGACGGCTACAACAAGGACATCGACTTCGGGCGCGAGCGCCTGCGCCGGCGCTGGCAGCGCGGGGTGCGCGACGGCGAGCGCGCGCTGCGCCACAAGTCCTGGCTGCGCCCGCTGCCCGAGCCCATGGGCATGGTGATCCACGAACTGCCGCAGGAAGACTGAGGAACGCGACGATGACCGAAGACGAAGTCCGCGCGCGCGCGTTCGCGATGCCGATCCACAGCCCGGCCTACCCGAGCGGGCCCTACCGCTTCGTCGACCGCGAGTACCTGATCATCAGCTACCGCACCGACCCCGAGCGGCTGCGCGCGCTGGTGCCGGCGCCGCTCGAGCTCGCCGAGCCGGTCGTGAAGTTCGAGTTCATCAAGATGCCCGACTCGACGGGCTTCGGCGACTACACCGAATCGGGCCAGGTGATCCCGGTGCGCTTGAAGGGCGAGAGCGGCGGCTACGTGCTGTCCATGTACCTGGACGACCATCCGCCGATCGCCGCCGGGCGCGAGCTCTGGGGCTTTCCGAAGAAGCTCGGCCGGCCCGAGCTGCGCGTGCACGCCGACACGCTGATGGGCACGCTCGACTACAGCGATTTCCGCGTCGCCACCGGATCGATGGGCTTCAAGCACCGCACGCTCGACGCCGACGCCGTCGCCGCGAGCCTGGGCGCGCCCAACTACCTGCTGAAGATCCTGCCCCATGTCGACGGCACGCCGCGCGTGTGCGAGATCGTGCGCTACCGCATGACCGAGATCCGCATCCGGGGCGCCTGGTCGGGGCCGGGCGCGCTCGACCTGCACGCGCACGCGCTGGCGCCGGTGGCCGACCTGCCGGTGCTCGAGATCCTCTCGGCCGTCCACATCGTCGCCGACCTCACGCTGCCGCTGGGCAGCGTCGTGCACGACTACCTCACCCGCTAACAGGAGCCCACCATGCAGCTGAAGGACAAGATCGCCATCATCACCGGCGCCGCGAGCGGCATCGGCCGCGAGATCGCCATCGAGTACGCGCGCGCCGGCGCCAAGGTCGCGATCGCCGACCTCTCGGGCGACGCCGCCGCGGCCACCGCGGCCGAGATCAACGCCGGCGGCGGCACCGCGATGGGCGTGGCGATGAACGTCACCGACGAGGCCCAGGTCGACGCCGGCACGGCGCGCGTCGCCGCCGCCTGGGGCGGGGTCGACATCCTCGTCAGCAATGCCGGGATCCAGATCATCAGCCCCATCGTCGAGCTCAAGTTCGAGGACTGGAAGCGCCTCGTCGCGATCCACCTCGACGGCGCCTTCCTGACGACGCGCGCGGCGATGCGCGAGATGATCAAGGGCGGGCGCGGCGGCAGCGTGATCTACATGGGCTCGGTCCATTCGCACGAGGCCTCGCCGCTGAAGGCGCCCTATGTCGCGGCCAAGCATGGGCTGATCGGCCTGGCCAAGGTGGTCGCGAAGGAGGGCGCCAAGGACCGCATCCGCTCCAACGTCATCTGCCCGGGCTTCGTGCGCACGCCGCTCGTCGACAAGCAGATCCCCGAGCAGGCCAAGGCGCTCGGCATCAGCGAGGCCGACGTGATCCGCAACGTCATGCTCAAGGACACCGTCGACGGCGAATTCACGACCGTGCAGGACGTGGCGCAGACGGCGATCTTCCTCGCCGCCTTCGGCTCCAACGCGCTCACCGGCCAGTCGGTCATCGTCAGCCACGGCTGGTGCATGCAGTGAAACCCGGGGTCGCACGCTATCCCTACGCATAGCGACTGCGTCCGCCCGCGGCTGCTAGAGTGGTCCGATCACCTTAGGAGAGCGTGGATGCATATCGTCTGGACCATCCTGATCGGCTTCTTCGCCGGTCTGATCGCGAAGATGCTGGCCCCGGGCGGCGGCCCCAGCGGCTTCTTCATGACCGCGATCCTCGGCATCGCCGGGTCGTTCGCGGCCACCTACCTCGGCCAGGCGCTGGGCTTGT
The DNA here is from genome assembly GCA_018971105.1 of Burkholderiales bacterium. Lineage (GTDB taxonomy): Bacteria > Pseudomonadota > Gammaproteobacteria > Burkholderiales > Burkholderiaceae_C > Rubrivivax. The sequence goes on along the minus strand of JAGWVB010000061.1, from coordinate 13,687 downwards.
ACGCGGGCGGGCAGGCGGCGGGGTTCATCGCCTCGATCGTCGGCGCCGTCGTGCTGCTCGTCGTCTACCACCTCGTGACGCGCAAGAGCAGCTGAGGGGAATGCGGCGATGGGACTGATGGACCTGCTCAACCAAGCGCTCGGCGGCGGCGGCGCGCAGCAATTCGACCAGGTCGCGCAGCAGGTGCCCGGCCCGGTGCTCGCGGGCGGGCTGGCGCAGGCCTTCCGCTCCGACCAGACGCCGGCCATCGGCAATATGGTCGGCCAGCTGTTCGGCAATTCGAACGGCGCGCAGCAGGCCGGCATGCTGAACCAGATCATCGCCGCGCTCGGCCCGGCCGCCGCGGGCGGACTCGCCGGCGGTGCGCTCGGCCAGTTCCTGGGCCCGGGCAGCAGCCAGGTCACGTCGGCCCAGGCCGCGCAGCTCACGCCGCAGCAGGTGCAGGACATGGTCAACCAGGCGCACCAGGCCAACCCCGGCATCGCCGATGAGCTGGCCTCGTTCTATGCCCAGCATGCGGGCCTCATCAAGACCCTGGGCGGCGCCGCGATGGCGATCGCGCTGGCGAAGATGAAGGACCATCTGACCGACCGCTGAGCGCGGGCGCGGTCGGTCCCGCCGATCGATCATCCGCCCGCGCGGCGGTGCGTCGATGCAAGAACGCCAGGTCGTCGACCTGGCGTTCTCGTGTGCGCGCGCGCGACTTCAGCCGAGCAGATCGGCCGGCACCTTGCCGCCGTTCTCGGCCAGCTTGGCCATCACCTGCTTGTGCAGCCAGATGTTCATCGTCGCGCTGTCGTTGGTGTCGCCGTCGTAGCCGAGTTCGCCCGCGAGTTCCTTGCGCTCGGCGAGCGACGACTGCATGCCGACCAGCTTCATCAGGTCGACGATCGAGGTGCGCCAGTTCAGCGGCTGGCCGGACTGGGCGGCCATCTCGGTCAGCACGGCCTCGACGTCGACCTCGGCCATCGGTGCCGGTGCCGGTGCCGGGGCCGGCGCGGCCGCGGCCGCGGCCGCCGGGGTCGCCGCGGCCACCACGGTGTCGTCGACCGCAGGTGCCGGTGCGGCTGGCGCCGGCTCGGCGGCCGTCTTGTGACCGAATATCGCGTCCTTGATCCTGCTGAAAATGCCCATCTGTGACTCCTTGAGGAAAACAACGTAGGTGAGGACTCGGCGCCGGCCGTGGCCCGAATCGGCCATGGCCTGCGCCCCGTCCAACTCGCCGCAGGGCGAGTTGGAGCCGCGAGGTTCAGCCTAGGCCGGGACGGCCGTGGCCTTCACCCCGTCCAACTCGCCGCAGGGCGAGTTGGAGCCGCGGGGTTCAGTCGGCGCGGCTGCCGATCAGGCGGTAGACAAGCGCGCCGAGCGCGCCACCGATGATCGGCGCCACCCAGAACAACCACAGCTGATCGATCGCCGCGCCGCCGGCGAACAGCGCCACGCCGGTGCTGCGCGCCGGATTGACCGAGGTGTTGGTGACCGGGATGCTGACGAGGTGGATGATCGTCAGCGCCAGGCCGATGGGGATGGGCGCGAAGCCGGCCGGCGCGCGCGCGTCGGTGGCGCCCATGATCACGAACAGGAACACCGCCGTCATGACGATCTCGCAGATCAGGCAGGCCATCAGCGAGTAGCCGCCGGGCGAATGGGCGCCGTAGCCGTTGGTCGCGAAGCCACCGATCTCGAAGCCGGGCTTGCCGGTGGCGATGAGGTAGAGCACGCCGGCGGCGGCGATCGCCCCCAGCACCTGCGAGACGACATACGGCAGCAGCTCGCCCACCGGCAGGCGCCCGCCGACGACGAGGCCGACCGAGACGGCGGGGTTGAAATGCCCGCCCGAGATATGACCCACCGCGTAGGCCATCGTCAACACCGTGAGGCCGAACGCCAGCGCCACACCGGCGAAGCCGATGCCCAGGCCCGGGAAGGCCGCGGCGAGCACGGCACTGCCGCAACCGCCGAGGACGAGCCAGAACGTACCCACGAATTCAGCACCGTATTTGTTCATCGAGAATCTCCTGCGGGGGATGCTAAGCGCGACCCTGCGCGCGCCGGCTATGCCGAGGTCTGGTGCGGCGCAAGTTCGGCGCGCACCGGATGACGCATGCTGACTTGCCTTCACGACAATTCCATGTAGGCCGCGGGAGCGACGGGATCCGGATCGACAATCGCGCGCAGCCACCAACCGGGAGACAAGCCACGATGGAAAAGACCTGGCTCGCGCACTACCCCGCCGGCGTGCCGGCGACGATCGACGTCGATGTCTATCCCTCGCTGGTGGCCCTGCTCGACGAGGCTTACGCGCGCCACGCCGCGCGCGTCGCCTACCGCTACCTGGGCCGTTCGATGCGCTACGCCGAGGTCGATGCGCTCTCGGCCGCCTTCGGCGCCTACCTGCAGTCGCTCGGGCTGGCGCGCGGCGACCGCGTCGCGCTGATGCTGCCCAACGTGCCGCAGTACCCGGTGGCGATCGCCGCCGTGCTGCGCGCCGGCTATGTCGTCGTCAACGTCAACCCGCTGTACACGCCGCGCGAGCTCGAGCACCAGCTGCGCGACTCGGGCGCGCAGGCCATCGTCGTGCTGGAGAACTTCGCCCACACCTTCGAGGCCGTGCGCGCGCAGGTGCCGACGCGGCATGTGATCATCGCCGCGGCGGGCGACCTGCTCGGCCTCAAGGGGCTGCTCGTCAACGGCGTCGTGCGCCATCTGCGCCAGGCGGTGCCGGCCTACCGCCTGGACGGCGCGGTGCGCTTCAACGCGGCGCTGGCGCGCGGCCGCGCCCGCGGCCTGCAGCCGGTCGCGCCGGCCCCCGACGACCTGGCCGTGCTGCAGTACACCGGCGGCACCACCGGCGTGAGCAAGGGCGCGATGCTGCTGCACCGCAACCTCGTCGCCAACGTGCTGCAAAGCGAATGCTGGTACGGGCCGGCGCTGAAGAAGATCCCCGCCGGCGAGCAGCTGACGGTGGTCTGCGCGCTGCCGATCTACCATGTCTTCGGCTTCACCTGCTGCATCATGCTGGGCCTGCGCATGGGCGCCTGCAACATCCTGATCGCCAATCCGCGCGATCTGCCGGCGATGTTCAAGGACCTCGCGCGCGAGCGCTTCCACAGCTTCCCGGCCGTCAACACGCTGTTCAACGCGATCGCCAACCACCCCGGTTTCGCGAGCGTGAACTGGCGGCACCTGGTGCTGTCGGTGGGCGGCGGCACGGCGGTGCAGAGCGGCACCGCGGCGCTCTGGCTCGAGAAGACCGGCTGCCCCATCGTCGAGGGCTACGGCCTCTCGGAGACCAGCCCCTCGGCCGCGTGCAACGCCGTCGACTCGACCGCCTACAGCGGCGCCATCGGCATGCCGCTGCCGAACACCGAATTCGCGCTGCTCGACGACGCCGGCCGGGAGGTCGGCCCGGGCCAGCCGGGCGAGATCGCGATCCGCGGCCCGCAGGTCACGGCCGGCTACTGGCAGCGCCCCGACGAGACGGCGAAATCGATGACCGCCGACGGCTATTTCCGCACCGGCGACATCGGCGTCGTCGACGCGCGCGGCCAGTTCAGGATCGTCGACCGCAAGAAGGACATGATCCTGGTGAGCGGCTTCAACGTCTACCCGACCGAGATCGAGGACGTGCTGTCGCGCCATCCCGGCGTGCTCGAATGCGCCGCCGTCGGCGTGCCCGACGCCAAGACCGGCGAGTCGGTCAAGCTCTACGTCGTGCGCAAGGACCCCGGCCTCACCGAGGCCGCGCTGCGCGCCTATTGCGAAGCCGAACTCGCCGCCTACAAGCGGCCGCGCGCGATCGAGTTCAGGGACGAACTGCCCAAGTCGAACGTCGGCAAGATCCTGCGCCGCGAACTGCGCGCGGGCTGAGCGGCGTCAATGCCGGTGCGCGTGGTGCGGATCGGGCACATGCGCGTGGCGGTGGCGCAGCGGCGCGTGGCGGTGGGCATGGCTGTGCGCGCCCGCGGGCATGGGCTCGTGGCGATGCTCGTGGTGGCCGTCGTCGTGGCGGTGCGCATGTTCGTGCTCGAGCGCGTCGTGCGCATGCTCGTGTTCGTGGCGCTCGGCCAGATGGAGCGCGATGCCGGCGGCCATCAGCAGCGCCGCGCCCGCCATCCAGGCGCTGCCGCTGCGGTCGCCCAGCGCCCAGGCGCAGACGGCGCCGATGAAGGGCGCGCTCGCGAACACCGAGGCCGTGCGCGCGGCGCCGAAGGCGCGCTGCGCCAGCAGGTAGCAGCGCAGGCTCAGGCCGTAGCCGAGCGCACCGATGGCCAGCAGCGCGAGCGCGGCGCGCCAGGGCGGCGCCGCTTCGCCCAGCGCGAGCGCCAGCGCCGCCGTCGCGAGCGCACCGAGCGCGCCCTTGGCGGCCACGACCTGGCCCGGGTCGCGCTCGGCGAGCGGGCGCGAGAGCGCGTTGTCGACGCCCCAGGCCGCCGTCGCCGCGAGCACCGCCAGCAGGCCGACGACCTGGCCGCCGCCGGCATCGGCGCGGTCGAGCACGAGCGCCATGCCGCCGGCGGTGAGCAGCGCCAGCGCCGCCAGCACGCGGCCATCCATCGTCTCGTGGAACCACAGGCGCGCGCACAGCGCCGTGAACAAGGCCTCGAGCGTGAGCATCAGCGAGGCGCCCCCGGCCCCCGTGTGCTGCAGGCCCCAGGCGAGCGCGACCGGGCCGATGGCGGCGCCGAACAGCGCCATCGCCGCCAGGCGCGGCGCGTCGCCGCGGCGCAGCCGCGCCTCGGCGCGCACCGGCTGGCGCAGCAGCACGCCGGCCACGGCCGCGCCGGCATAGAGCAGCGCCGCGGTCGCGAAGCTGCCGACCCCGCGTCCCCAATGCTGCAGCGCCGGCGTGCTGGCGCCGAAGAGCCCGGCGGCGAGCAGCGCGATCAGCGCGCCGCGCAGCGCCGGGTGCGGGGTGGCAGGTTCCATGCCGTGATGGTAGGCGCCCGTCGCGTGCCGCGGCTAGGGCTCGGCTAAGGCGGGTCGGCCAGACTCGCAGGCCGGTCCGGCGCCGCGCGCCGGTCTCGATAATGGCCGCGGCCGGCCGGCGGCCGGCTTGCAGGGGAGAGCAGATGCGCGTGTTGCTGGTCGAGGACGACCCGATGATCGGCGCCGCGGTGCAGGCGGCGCTGCGCGACGCGGCCTATGCCGCCGACTGGATCCGGAACGGCCGCACCGCGCTGGGCACGCTGGCGACGCAGCATTACGACCTCGTGTTGCTCGACCTGGGACTGCCCGGCCAGGACGGCCAGGACGTGCTGGCGGCGATCCGCGCGCGCGGCAACGCGGTGCCGCTGCTCGTGATCACGGCGCGCGACGCGCTCGACGAGCGCCTGCGCGGCCTCGACGGCGGCGCCGACGACTACCTGCTCAAGCCCTTCGAGATGGCCGAGCTGCTCGCGCGCATGCGCGCGGTGCTGCGGCGCAAGGGCGGTGCGGCGGCGCCGATGCTGGGCAACGGCGTCGTCGCGCTCGACCCGGCCACGCGCGAGGCCGGGGTGGCGGGCGCCGCCCCGGTGCAGCTCTCGAACCGCGAGTTCGCGCTGCTGCAGGCGCTGCTCGTGCGGCCCGGGGCCATCCTCTCGCGCAGCGAACTCGAGGACCGCATCTACGGCTGGGGCGAGGAAGTCGAGAGCAACGCCGTCGAGTTCCTCATCCACGGCCTGCGCCGCAAGCTGGGCAGCGAGATCATCAAGAACGTGAGGGGCGTCGGATGGATGGTCTCCAAAGGCGGCTGAACGAATCCGTCCGGCTCAAGCTCTCGCTCACGCTGGCGCTGACGATCGTCGTCGTGGCGGCGCTGGCCGGCGCCTTCTCGTTCATGTCGGCCCTGGACGAGGCGCACGAGCTGCAGGACGACATGCTGCGCCAGGTCGCGCAGCTGGTCTACCGCCAGGGCCTGGCGGCCAGCCTGGCGCCGGCCGACCAGCGGCTCGACGACGGCGACGAGGAATCGCTCGTCATCGTGCAGCGCCTGGGCGAGGGCGCAGCGGGCGCGGCGGGCGTGGACGCCGGCGGACCGCTGCCGCTGCCGACCACGCTCGCCGACGGCCTGCAGATGGTGCGCGTCGAGCAGGAGACGTTCCGCGTGCTGGTGGGGACCGCGCGCAACGGCGCGCGCTACGCCGTGGCCCAGGAGGCGGCCTTCCGCGACCAGATCGCGCGCGCCAGCGCGCTGCGCACGCTGCTGCCCTTCCTCGTCCTGGTGCCGGTGCTGCTGCTCCTCGTGGCCGACCTCGTGCGCAAGATGTTCCGCCCCATCTCCGCGCTCTCGGGCGAGATCGATCGCCGCGCCGAGCAGGACCTGCGCCCGGTCGACGAACGCCACCTGCCGATCGAGGTGCGGCCGTTCGCGGTGGCCATCAATCGCCTGCTCGCGCGCGTGTCCCAGGCCATGGACGCGCAGCGGCGCTTCGTCGCCGACGCGGCGCACGAACTGCGCTCGCCGCTGACGGCGCTGTCGCTGCAGGCCGAGCGGCTGGCGCAGGCGCCGATGTCGGAGCCGGCGCGGGAGCGGCTGCTCGTGCTGCGCCAGGGCATCGTGCGCGGGCGTAACCTGCTCGACCAGCTGCTGGGCCTGACGCGGGCACAATCGGCGGCGGAAAAGCCCCGGAACCCGCTCTCCGTACAGGAGGTCTACCGCCGCGCCCTCGAGGACCTGATGCCGCTGGCCGAGGCCAAGCGCATCGATGTCGGCGTCGAAGGGACGCAGGACGCGCGCCTGTGGGTGAGCGAGATCGACCTCATGGCCATCGTCAAGAACCTCCTCGACAACGCGATCCGCTACACGCCCGCGGGCGGGCGCGTCGACCTCAGCGTCGGCGCCAACGCCGACGGCGCCTGGCTGCGCATCCGCGACACCGGCCCGGGCATCCCGGCGGCCGAGCGCGCGCGCGTGTTCGACCCCTTCTACCGCCTGCTCGGCAGCGACGAGCTCGGCTCCGGCCTGGGCCTGTCGATCGTGCAGGCGATCGCGCAGCGCATCGGCGCGCGCATCCGCCTCGCCGACGCCGACGCGCTGCGCCAGCGCGGCCTGAGCGTCGAGCTGCACCTGCCGCCGGCCTGCGTGCAGCGACCCGAGCCGGGCGCCGATGCCCGGCCCGCGCCTTGAACAGGGGCGGGTCGAGACCCGACCGGACACCATCGACCATGCGAGAGAAACACGCCCCCTGCCTTGCGCTGCTGCTGCTTGCGCTGGCCCTGCCCGCCGCGCGCGCCGACGCCGGCGGCGACAACGGCCTCGTCATCTCGGCCAGCTGCGGCAAGGCGCCGGCGATCGGCGCCCAGGGGCTCACCGGCCCCTGGCGCTGCAAGACCGACTGGGAGCTGCGGATCTCGAACACCTGGCGCCATGCGCAGGTCACGCTGCGCGCGGGCATGGGCGAGGACGAAGTGATCGAGATGCTCGACGATGCCGGCATCCCGTTCGACACCAGCAGCCGCAGCGAGGTCCAGGTCGGCAGCGTGCGGCTGCAGTTCGGCGGCGAGAGCCTGCAGACCTTCATCGGCAACTAGCGCGGGATGCGACGGGCCATGGGCCGCAACATCAAGACCCGGTTCAATTTCGAGCCCCCGGCGTCCGAGCTCGAGAGCCGCGACGCGGCGCTGCAGTCCGTGCGCAAGATCAGCGCATTCGCCGTGCCCGCGCGCGCCGGCGCGGCGGCGAAGGCGCGTGCCCGATCGGCGACGCGCGCCGGCGCCGCCGGCCGGCCCTAGCGACCGCGCGGCGTCGGGACCGGCCTCAATGCGCGGGTTGCACTACGGGGTAGGCGTATTCGCGGCCGATCAGCGCGCGCGCGCCGAAATAGCTCAGCCGCAGGCGCTCGGGCAGGGCGTCGAGGTCGACCTGGCCGGCCGGATCGCAGGGCACGACGACGCCCGTGCCGGGGCGGTACAGCGAGAGGAAGCAGAGCTCGTGCGACGCCGCCTGCGCGGCGCCCGGCGGGGTCGAGGTCGGATGGCCCATGGTCGTTCCCTTGCAGCCGCCACCGCTCGGGGCCGGCATCGGTGGCGGCTGGTGGCCGATGCCCGCGTTCCGGGGCCGCGTCGCACGCGCTGGGCCCTGGCCTCATCTTCGGCCGTCGCGCGCCCTTGTCGTCACCCGAAAAGGGGAACGAAATCTCATCTTCCCCCGTTCATGCGATCGCCGCGGGCGCTCGGCGTGAGCGAGTTCACGGCGCGTGCGGGCGATGGCTGAGGCGAGCGGCGATCGGACCGCCGGCGCGCCGGTGGCGGTCTACGACTCCGGCTTCGGCGGCCTCTCGGTGCTGCTGGCGCTGCGCGCGCGCCTGCCGGCGCTGTCCTACCTCTATGTCGCCGACAGCGGCCACGCGCCCTACGGCGACCGCGATCCGCAACCGGTGCGCGAGCGCGCGCTCGCCGTCGCGGCGGCGGTGTTCGCGCAGGGGGCGCGCGCGCTCGTCGTCGCCTGCAACACCGCCAGCGTGCTGGCGGCGGCGCAGATGCGCCAGCGGCATGCGCAGCCCATCGTCGCGATGGAGCCCGCGATCAAGCCCGCGGTGCGGCTGACGCGCTCGGGCGTCGTGCTCGTGCTGGCGACGCGCAGCACGGTGCACAGCGAGGCCGTGGCCGCGCTGTGCCGCGCCCATGGTGCCGGGGTGCGCATCCTGCTGCAGGCCTGCCCCGGCCTGGTCGAGCAGGTCGAGCGCGGCGCCTGCGACGACGCCGAGACGCGCGCGCTGCTCGAGCGCCACCTCGCCCCCGGGCTCGCGGCCGGCGCCGACACGATCGTGCTGGGCTGCACCCACTACGCTTTTCTCGCGCCGGCGATCCGACGCCTGGCCGGGCCCGGCGTGACGCTGGTCGAGCCCTCGCCGGCGGTGGCGGCGCAGCTCGCGCGGCGCCTGGGGATCGCGGCGGCCGAGGGCCGCGGCAGGCTCGAGTTCCACAGCTCGGGCGATGCGGCGGCCTTGCGCGCCTTCCTCGCCGGCCACGACCTCCTCGGCGCGGCAACGGGCCCGGCCGGCCTGGCCGCGCCAGGCGCGGCGCCGGGCGCGGCCGGCTCGGCGACGCCCCTGGGCGACCTCGGGTTTGTGCGTCTGGCAGGCGCGGGCGATCGCCTGCAAGGTAGCGCTGGCGACCGTGGCCCGGACCCGGCGCCGACCCGATGAACCCCGAACCCGAGAATCAGTCGATGGATATCGTTGCGTCGCTGCGCGCGCTCGTCGGCCCCGTTGCGGTGCTCGACGCCGCCGAACTCGCCGCGCGCCCGGCCGGCGTGTGGCGCAGCGACCCGCTGCAGGCGGCCGCGCTGGTGCGCCCGGCCGACACGTCCGAGGTCGCCGCGGTGCTGCGCTGGTGCCACGCGCACCGCGTCGCCGTCGTGCCGCAGGGCGGGCTGACCGGGCTCGTGCATGGCGCGGACGCGGCGCCCGACCAGGTCATCCTCTCGCTCGAGCGCATGCGCACGATCGAGCTCATCGATCCCGTGCAGCGCGTGGCGCGGGTGCAGGCGGGCGTGCCGCTGCAGGCGCTGCAGGAGGCCGCGGCGGCGCAGGCGCTGGCGTTCCCGCTCGACCTCGGCGCGCGCGGCACGGCGACGCTGGGCGGCAACGCGGCGACGAATGCCGGCGGCAACCGCGTCATCCGCTACGGCATGATGCGCGAGATGGTGCTCGGGCTCGAGGTCGTGCTCGCCGACGGCACCGTCGTCGATGCGCTCAATGCGCTCATCAAGAACAACGCCGGCTACGACCTGCGCCAGATCTTCGTTGGCAGCGAGGGCACGCTGGGCGTGATCACGCGCCTGGTGCTGCGGCTGCGCGAGCAGCCGCGGAGCAGGCAGATGGCCTTCGTCGCCTTCGACCGCTTCGACGCCGTCGCCGCCTTCCTCAAGCGCATCGATCGCGACCTCGGCGGCTCGCTGTCGGCCTTCGAGGTGATGTGGCAGTCGTATTACCGCCTCGTGACGACCGCACCGGCGCCCGGCCGCCCGCCGCTGCCGCAGCACCATGCCTATTACGCGCTGATCGAGAGCCAGGGCGCGCACGCCGAGGCCGACGCGGCGCGCTTCGGCGCCGCGCTCGAGTCGGCGCTCGAGGCCCGGCTCGTCGCCGACGCCGCGGTGGCGCAATCCGAGTCCGACTGCGCCGCCTTCTGGGGCCTGCGCGACGATGTCGGCCAGGCCCTGCGCGGCGGCGTGCCGCTGCTCTTCGATGTCTCGCTGCCGATCGCCGAGATGGAGCGCTATGCGGCCGAACTCGAGGCCGCGCTCGCCGCCGCGCTGGCAGAGCACCGGCTGTGGATCTTCGGCCATCTGGGCGACGGCAACCTGCACGTCATCGTCCAGGTGCCGCCGCAGGCCGGCCCGGCGGCACGGCCGCGCGTCGAGTCCTGCGTCTACGGCCCGCTGGCGGCGTATCGCGGATCGGTCTCGGCCGAGCATGGCATCGGGCTCGAGAAGAAGCCCTGGCTGCACCTGAGCCGCAATGCGGCCGAGATCGCGCTCATGCGCACGCTCAAATCGGCGCTCGACCCGCTCGGACTGCTCAACCCCGGCAAGGTGCTCTGACGCCGAGCCGGCCGCTCACCCCCCCACCCGGCCGCAGGGCCGCAAACCAGGAGTCCCAGACGATGATCAAGGTCAGTGTGATGTATCCCCACCGGGCCGGCGCCCGCTTCGACCACGCCTATTACAAGGACAGGCACATGCCGCTGGTGCAGGCGCGCATGGGCGCCGCCTGCCGCTACTACACCGTCGACAAGGGCCTGGCCGGCGGCGAGCCGGGCCAGCCGCCGACCTATGTCGGCATGTGCCACATCTTCTGCGACTCGGTCGAGTCGTTCCAGGCCGGCTTCGGCCCGCATGCCCAGGAGATCCTGGCCGACATCCCGAACTACACCGACCTCACGCCGGTGCTCCAGATCAGCGAGGTCGTGGTCGGCCATTGACGCCGGCGCGGCGCCCGCCGCGCCCGTCCCTCAGGCGTTGCGCACCTCGCCGTCGACGAGCGCGAGATGGCCGGCTGCGGCCATCTCCGCCAGCAGCTGCGCCGCATAGGCGTCGAGCGCGCCCGCCGGGCGGCCCAGCCGCTCCCAGACACGGCGATAGAGACCGGCCGTGGCGAACCAGGCCATCGTCTGCGCCAGCGTCTCGCGCTCGCGCTCGAGCAGGTGGAACTTCACCAGCACCTTGAGCGCGTGGCGCGCGTGGCGCATCGGGTCGCGGCGGAATCCATCCAGCCGCGAGCGCGCCGCGGCGAGCGCGCCGGCGATGTCCTCGAACGGCGCGCCATGGCCGGGTATCGCGAGCCTCGCGTCGAGCGACTCGATGAGGTCGAGCACGGCGGCGACATCGTCGAATGCGCTCATGCCGTCGAGTTCCGGGAACACAACCCCGAACCCGCGTTCCCAAAGCGCATCGGCGGTGATCACCACGCCCTGGAGTTCGTTGTAGAGGATGAGTGCATGCGGATCGTGACCGGGTGCGGCCAGCGCGAGCCAGCGCTGGCGCCCGACCGCCAGCGTCTGGCCGGGCGCCAGGCGCGCGTCGGCGCCGAAGCGCTCGCATTCCTGGCCCGTCGGCGCGTAGCTCAGCGCCTCCTCGTCCCAGGCCGCCACGGCGTCCCAGGACCCGGGCGGGATCGTGATGCGGCAGCCCTGGGCGCGCGCCAGCGCGGCGTTGCCGCCGCAATGGTCGGAATGCAGGTGCGTGTTGACGACGCCGGCCAGCGTCTCGCCGTGCAGCGCGTGGTGCACCAGCGCCAGCGTCTGCGCCGCGTGGCGGCCATGGCCGCTGTCGACGAGCACCGCGCCGCCGCCGTCGCCGTGCAGCAGCACGTTGTTCGACGACAGCCAGCCGCGTTCGAGGACGGTCGCGCCGGCGACGCGGCTCACGCCCGCGCCGCCGCGGCCTGCGGCCTCGGGTCCTGCGTCAGATTCATGCATTTTTCCTGTGAGGGACCAGACCTCGGTCGCTTGACCGCAGGCTACCATTCGCGTCTCACAGTCGGCGCCCGTACGAGGCCGCCCTGTCGTTGGAGCCGACCATGAAGCTGCTGCTCAAGTTCAACCTCATTTTCATCCTCGTGATGGCCATCGGCGTCGAGGCCAGCGCCTGGATCAGCCGCGGCATGCTGCAGGACCAGGCCAAGGAGGAGGTGCTCTCGGGCGCGCGGCTGATCATGGAACAGGCGCTGGCGGTGCGCGCCTACACCTCGACCCAGATCTCCAAGCTGCTGCAGAACCAGATGGCGGTCGAGTTCCTGCCGCAGTCGGTGCCGAGCTATTCGGCCACCGAGGTGCTCGCGACCGTGCGCACCAAGTACCCGGAGTACGGCTACAAGGAAGCGACGCTGAACCCGACCAATCCGCGCGACCGCGCCACCGGCTGGGAGGTCGACATCGTCAACAGCTTCCGCGGCGACCCGAACCTGAAGGAGGTCGTCGGCGAGCGCGACACGCCGACCGGCCGCTCGCTCTACGTGGCGCGGCCGCTGCAGATCAAGGACGGCGCCTGCCTCGTCTGCCACAGCAGCATCGAGGCGGCGCCGAAGACGCTGCTGGCGCGCTACGGCACGGCCAACGGCTTCGGCTGGCAGCTCGGCGAAGTCGTCGGCGCGCAGGTCGTCTCGGTGCCGATGGCGCTGCCGCTGGCGCGCGCCGAGCATGCCTACCGCTTCCTCGTCGGCTCGCTGGTGGCGGTGTTCGTCGGCGTCGGCCTGGTGCTGAACCTGATGATCTGGCTCGTCGTCGTGCGCCCGGTGACGCAGCTCTCGCGCCTGGCCGACCGCGTCAGCCAGGGCGAGCTCGAGGCGGCCGACTTCAGCACCGGCAGCCGCGACGAGATCGGCACCCTGGCCGATTCGTTCGCGCGCATGCGCGCCAGCGTCGTGCAGGCGATGAAGATGCTCGACAGCTGAGGACTGCCGCAGCGTGAGTCACCCGGCGTCGCTCGGCAAGTACCGCGTCACCGGCGTCCTCGGCGAGGGCGCGATGGGCGTCGTCTACCGCGGCTACGACCCCGGCATCCGGCGCAATGTCGCGATCAAGACGATCCGGCGCCTGGGCGGGCTCAGCGACGAGATGGCGAACCAGCTCGCGGCGCGCTTCCGCAACGAGGCGCAGGCCGCGGGCCGGCTCCAGCACCCGGGCATCGTCGGCATCTACGACTACGGCGACGACGACGAGGTCTCCTACATCGCGATGGAATTCGTCGAGGGCCACACGCTCTCGGGCTACCTCGCGCGCCGCGTCGCCTTCGGCGAGGCCGACCTCGCCAGCGTCGCGGTGCAGCTGCTCGACGCGCTCGGCCATGCGCATGCCAACGGCGTCTGGCACCGCGACATCAAGCCCTCGAACGTCATCCTCACGCCCGGCGGGCGCGTCAAGATCGCCGACTTCGGCATCGCCCGCACCGACAACATCGGCCTCACGATGGCCGGCACCATGCTCGGCACGCCGATGTACATGGCGCCCGAGCAGTTCCTCGGCCAGCCCTTCGACCACCGCGTCGACCTCTACGCCACCGGCGTGCTGCTCTACCAGATGCTGGCGGCGCGGCCGCCCTTCACCGGCAGCCAGGAGGCGCTGATGTACAAGGTCGTGCACGAGGCGCCGCTGCCGCCGTCGGCGGCCGAGGACGGCATGCGGGCGCCGCGCTACGACGCCGTCGTGCTGCGCGCGCTGGCCAAGGGCCCGCCCGAGCGCTGGAGCGACGCCGGCGCCT
>JAGWVB010000347.1 GCA_018971105.1 Burkholderiales bacterium | reverse complement strand
CTTGGTCGCCGTCAGCGACGTACGGCGCAGCAATAGCCCGGAATCCGCTTCAAATCGTCACTCGGGTCGCCAAAATCGGGCCCTGACCTCATCCAGTACGGCACTCATGAAACATCCGGGCTAGGTGGTCTTACCGTTCGTTGAGGGTAGTTCCATCCAAAATATTCAGCCGACAAATGCGGGTTTCCTCTCTGCCGACTTTGCCCGGGTCCGCCGGCTGGCGCCAGCCCCAATGTTGGTCTGGGCGTCGACAGCACTGATGGGCGCGGCAGGCTGCGAAGAGTTGGATGCAACCCTAGCCGGGATCCTCAAATACCTTTCGGGGTCGCATAGCTCTGCTTTGAACTGTCACGCCTCGCAAGCAACCCCCGTCGCAGCCAACGCCCCGTGCCTCGCGCCAGGCGGCACCCGGCCGGGGCGAGTTGCGGCGAGGAGGAGCGCAGGTCCGGGGTCGGCGCGCGCAGTGCGCATCGTCATCAAGCCCGTCGCGTCTGTCTGAGCGCAGCGAACGCAGTGAGCGCAGCGAGTTCAGCGACGCGACCCCGGGCCGAGCACCGCACTGGAGTCGGCGCGCAGCGCCGACCGCCGCAGCCCGAGCCCCGGCCGGGTGCCGCCTGGCGCGAGGCACTCGCGAACAAAGAAGACAACCGCAGCGGACCGAACCGGCCCGCCAGACTGGCTCACATCTCTGTGTGAATCACGCGGCGCCGGGCCTGTGCGCTGCGCTCACATCCCCGCGTAATTCGGCCCACCGCCCCCCTCGGGCGTGACCCAGACGATGTTCTGCGTCGGATCCTTGATGTCGCAGGTCTTGCAGTGGACGCAGTTCTGCGCGTTGATCTGCAGCCGCTCCCCGCCCTCGGACGCCGGGACGAACTCGTAGACGCCGGCCGGGCAATAGCGGCTCTCGGGGCCGGCATAACGCGCGAGGTTGATGCGCACCGGCACGCTCGCGTCCTTCAGCGTCAGGTGCGACGGCTGGTTCTCCTCGTGGTTCGTGTTGCTGACGAAGACCGAACCGAGGCGGTCGAAGGTCAGCACGCCGTCGGGCTTGGGATAGACGATGCGCTCGACCTGGTCGGCGGCGTGCAGCCGCGCGTTGTCGGGCGTCGTCGCGCGCAGGCTCCACGGCGGGCTCTTGATGCCCAGGCGCGGGAGCAGCCATTGCTCGACCCCGGTCATCAATGAGCCGACCGTGTTGCCGCTCTTGAACCATTGCTTGAAATTGCGGCTGCGGCGGAGCTCCGCATGCAGCCAGCTCTGCTCGAAAGCCGCCGGATAGGCCTCGAGCTCGTCCCCGCTGCGCCCCGCCTTGATGGCCGCCGCGGCGGCCTCGGCCGCCAGCATCCCGGTCTTGATCGCCGCATGGCTGCCCTTGATGCGCGCCGCGTTCAGCGTGCCGGCGTCGCAGCCGACGAGCGCGCCGCCCGGGAACACGAGCTTGGGCAGCGCCAGCAGCCCGCCGGCGCAGATCGCCCGCGCGCCGTAGCCGATGCGCTTGGCGCCTTCGAGATGGGCGCGGATGACGGGATGCGTCTTCCAGCGCTGCATCTCCTCGAACGGGCTCATCCAGGGGTTCTGGTAATCGAGCCCGGTGACGAGACCGAGCGTCACGCGCCCGCCCTCGAGGTGGTAGAGGAAACCGCCGCCGTAGGTCTGCTCGTCCATCGGCCAGCCGGCGGTGTGCACGACGAGTCCGGGCCGGGCCTGCGCCGGCGCCACTTCCCACAGCTCCTTCACGCCCAGCGCATAGCTCTGCGCGTTGCGGCCATGGGCGAGGTCGTAGCGGGCGATCAGTTGCTTGCCCAGATGGCCGCGCGCGCCCTCGGCGAACACGGTGTACTTGGCGTGCAGCTCCATGCCGATCTGGAAATGATCGGTCGGCACGCCGTCCTTGCCGATGCCGGCGTTGCCGGTGGCGACGCCGCGCACGCGGCCGTCGTCGGTGTAGAGCACCTCGGCGGCGGCGAAGCCGGGAAAGATCTCGACGCCCAGCGCCTCGGCCTGCTGGCCCAGCCATTGCGTCACCGCGCCCAGGCTGACGACCCAGCAGCCGTCGTTGTGGAAGCAGTCGGGGGTGAGCCAGCCGGGAACCTTGCTGCCGCCTTCGCGGTTCAGGAACCAGACCTCGTCGCCGGTCACCGGCTGGTTCAGCGGCGCGCCCCGTTCCTTCCAGTCGGGAAACAGCTCGGTGATCGCGCGCGGGTCCATCACCGCGCCGCTGAGGATGTGCGCGCCCGGCTCCGAGCCCTTCTCGAGCACGACGACCGAGAGCTCGGCGTCGATCTGCTTGAGCCGGATCGCCGTGGCCATGCCGGCGGGGCCGCCGCCGACGACGACGACGTCGTATGCCATCGCTTCGCGCGGGCCGTACTGGGCCAGGATCTCGGCGGGTGTCATCGCGGTTCTCTCCTCGGGCTGGGCGGCGGGATTCTAGGCGGCGCGACCGGCGGCCCCGGGGCGGCGGCGGCCTCAGCGCCGCAGCAGGCCGATCGTGGCCAGGCCGGCGAAAGTCATCGCCAGCGAGCCGCCCAGATGCAGGGTGATGGCCGCCGCGGCCCAGCCGTAGCGGCCCTGCTGCAGCGCATGCACGGTCTCGGCCGAGAAGGTCGAGAAGGTCGTGAGCCCGCCCAGGAAGCCGGTGATGGCGAACAGGCGCCATTCGGGCGCCAGCGCCGGCATCTGGCCGAAGAACCCGACCGCGACGCCGATCAGGTAGCCGCCGAGCAGGTTCGCCGCCAGCGTGCCCAGCGGCAGCTGCGGCAGCAGCTGGTTCAGCCCGAGGCTGAGGAACCAGCGCAGCACGGCGCCGAGGGCGGCTCCGAGGCTGATGGCGGCGATGGCGGGCAGCATGGCAGCGGCTGATTATGGGCGACGGCGCGGCCCCGCCCCGCGCGGCGCCGCGCCGTTCAGCAGGCCGTGAGCCCGAGCGGGCGGCTGGCGCTGAAGCTCGCGGCGCTCTCGCCGCCGCCGATCTCGGCCACGGCGCAGCCGCGGCCCTGGCGCTTGGCCTCGTAGAGCGCCCGGTCGGCGCGCTGCAGCGCGAGGTCGAGGTCGCCAGCGCCAGCGCCAGCGCCAGCGCCAGCGCCGTCGCCGTCGCCGTCGCCGTCGCCGTCGATCGGCGCCAGCCCGAAGCTCAGGCCCAGCCGCGGCAGCTGGTGTTCGGCGCAGCGCGACTGGATCGCGCCGACGATGCGGTCGGCCACGCCGATCGCCTCGTCGGTGGCGGCGTGGCGCAGCAGCAGCACGAACTCGTCGCCGCCATGGCGGCCGGCGAGGTCGGCGCCGCGCAGGTGCTCGATCATGCACGAGGCCACCAGGCGCAGCGCGCGGTCGCCGGCGGCATGGCCGAGGTGGTCGTTGATCTGCTTGAAATGGTCGATGTCGAGCAGCAGCACCATCGCGCCGGCACCCGCGCCGCAGCCCGCATCGCTGCGCAGCGCGCGCTGCGCCAGTTCGAGGAAGCGGCGCCGGTTCGGGATCTGCGTCAGCGCATCGAGGTTGGCGAGCGCGCGCAGCCGCTGCTGCGATTCGCGCAGCCGGCGTTCGGTGCGCTCGGTCGCCAGCGTCAGCGCGACGAAGGCGAGCGCGATCGCGCCCAGCGCCGCCGCCGCGGCGCGCAGCGGCAGGTCGGTCGGCGCCGGCAGGCCGCCCA
>JAGWVB010000346.1 GCA_018971105.1 Burkholderiales bacterium | reverse complement strand
CGCGCTCACGGCGCTCACGGGCGCCGTCTTCGTCGCCATCGGCGCCACCGCGCTGGCCGTGGGCTGGGGGTCGGCGGCGCCCGGGCTGCCGCTGGCCGGGCTCGTCGTCTGCATGGTCTGCGCCGTCGCCGGCTGGCGCGCCGGGGCCGTGCTGGCCCTGGTCGCCGCGCTCACGATCGCCGGCGTCGCGCTGCTCGGCACGCTGCACTCGGCGCTGGCGACGCGGCCGTCGGGCGCGGTGCTCGTCGCGACCGAGCTGCTGTCGATCGCCGGCGGGCTCGCCGTCGGCATCATCGTCTCGCAGGTGATGGGGCGCTACATCGCGTCGGCGCAGGAGCGCGAGGACCGCTTCCGGCGCCTGCTCGGCCTGGCCACCGACGCCTACTGGGAGATCGACCAGGACTACCGGCTGCGCGCCGCGACGGCGCCGCACGCCGGCGCGGCGCCGCTGGGCGCCGAGGGCGACCTGGGCCAGCTGCCCTGGGAGCTGGACCGCTTCGGCTGCGATCCCGACATCCTCGACGAGCTGCAGGCCGACCTCGACCACCGGCTGCCGTTCCGCGACCTGCCGCTGCGCTGGGGCGTGGCGCCGGGCGACATCCGCGACTACCTCGTCAGCGGCGAGCCGCGCTTCGACGCGCGCGGCGTCTTCACCGGCTACTGGGGCGTGGCGCGCGACGTGAGCGCCGTGCATGCCGCGCGCAACGCGCTGGCGGCGACCGAGACGCGCTACCAGGAGCTGTTCACGCGCATCCCGACGCCGCTGCTGCTGCACCGCAGCGGCCGCATCATCGATGCCAACGCCGCGGCGCTGGCGCTGTTCGACCAGCCCGACCTCGGCGCGCTCGCGCGCCACGACCTGCTCGCGTTCTACGAGAGCGGCGATGCGCGCGAGCGCGCGCGCCGGCGCATGGAGCAGCTCGCGGGCCAGGCGCCGGGCACGGCGCTGCCGGTGACCGACTTCAGGCTGCGCATCGGCGCGCGCACCGTCAGCGTGCGCGCGACCTCGGTCTGCGTCGACGCCGAGGGCGGTCCGGCGACGCTCGCGATCTACGTCGACGACACCGAGCGCCTGGCCGCCGAGGACGCGGTGCGGCGCTCCGAGGCGCTGCTGTCGCACCTCGTCGCGACCAGCCCCGACCTGATCACGCTGACCGAGCTCGCGAGCGGGCGCTACGCGATGGTCAACCACGCCTTCGAGGTCGTCACCGGCTGGACCGCGGCCGAGGCGGTGGGCCGGACCTCGATCGAACTCGGCATCTGGGGCAGCGACGAGGGCCGCATCGATTTCGTCGAGCGCCTGCGCGCCGCGGGCCTGGTGCAGAACCTGCCGGTGACCTTCGTCGCCAAGGACGGCACGCGCTTCTCGCTCCTCGTCTCGGCCGCGCGCTTCGTGATGGACCGGCGCGAATACATGGTCATCAACGCGCGCGACGTCACGCGGGCCGAGCGCGAGCGCATGGAGCGCGAGGCCATCCTCGCCAACGCCTCGATCGGCATCGCCGTCACGCGCGACCGGCGCTTCGTGCTCGCCAACCGCCACCTCGAGAGCATCGCCGGCTGGGGCCATGGCGAGCTCGTCGGCCAGCGCCCGCTGGTGGTCTGGAGCGACGCCGAGGCGTACGCGCGCACCGGCGCGGCGATCGCGCCGGCGCTGGCGCGCGGCGAGGCGGTCGAGTTCGAATGCGCGGCGCGGCGCCGCGACGGCGGCAGCTTCGTCGCGCGCGTGCGCGGCCATGCGATCGACCCCGCGCGCCCGGAACAGGGCGGCACGGTCTGGATCGTCGAGGACGTGACCGAGAGGCGCCAGTTCGAGCAGGCGCTGGCGCGCGCGCGCGACGAGGCCGAGGCCGCCAACCGCGCCAAGAGCACCTTCCTGGCCAACACCAGCCACGAGCTGCGCACGCCGCTCAACGGCCTCATCGGCATGGCCCAGCTCGCGGGCGAGGCCGGGCTCGACGAGGGGCTGCGGCGGCAGTACCTGGACCGCATCGTGCAGGACGCGCGCGCGCTCGCCGGCATCATCTCCGACATCCTCGACCTGTCGAAGATCGAGGCCGGCAAGTTCGAGCTCGAGGCGCGCGCCTTCAACTTCGCCGGCGAGCTGCGCGAGCTCCAGCGCAGCTACGCCGTGCTGGCGCAGGCGCGCGGGCTCGAGCTGCGCCTGGAGGTCGCGCCCGCGGCCGAGGGCCTGGTGCTCGGCGACCCGCTGCGGCTGCGCCAGATCGCGAGCAACTACCTCTCGAACGCGATCAAGTTCACCGACGCCGGCGGCGTCGTGCTGCGCCTGCGCGCGGCCGCGCAGCCGGGGCGGCTGCGGCTGGAGGTGCAGGACAGCGGCGCCGGCATCGACGCCGCGACGCGCGGGCGCCTGTTCAAGCCCTTCACCCAGGCCGACGCGTCGACGACGCGGCGCTACGGCGGCACCGGGCTCGGGCTGTCGATCTGCCACGAGCTGGCGACGCTGATGGGCGGCAGCGTCGGCGTCGACAGCGAACCCGGCGCCGGCTGCCTGTTCTGGGCCGAACTGCCGCTGCCGCCGGCGAGCGCGCCGCCGCTGGCGCCGCCGGCCCCGGCCGCCGAGACCGACGCGCTCGTCGGGCGCCGCGTGCTGATGGTCGAGGACAACGCGGTGAACATGCTCATCGCCGTCACGATGCTCGAGCGCTGGGGCATCGAGGTCACGCAGGCGCACGACGGCGCCGAGGCGGTGGCGGCGGTCGAGCGCAGCGCCGAGCGGCCCTTCGACGCCGTGCTGATGGACGTGCAGATGCCGGTCATGGGCGGCCACGACGCGACGCGCGCGCTGCGCCGCCTCGCGGGCGCGGGCCGGCTGCCGGTGATCGCGCTCACCGCCGCCGCGCTCGTGCACGAACGCGAGGAGGCGATGCGCGCCGGCATGGACGACTTCCTGACCAAGCCGATCGACGCGCGCAAGCTGCGCGAGGCGCTGCTGCGCTGGTGCGCGCCGCGCCGCGCGCCGGCGGCCGCGGCACAATCGCCGCCATGACGACCCCGGTGATCCACAACGCCGACGCCTGCCGCTTCGAGGCCCGCGTCGAGGGCGGCGTGGCGCAATGCTGCTACAGCCGCTCGGGCTCGGTGCTGGTGCTGCACCACACCGAGGTGCCGGCGGCGCTGCGCGGCCAGGGCGTGGCGGGCGAGCTCGTCGCCGCGACGCTGGCCTGGGCGCGCGAGCAGCGGCTGCGCGTGCGGCCGGTGTGCAGCTATGTCGCCGTGTACATGCGGCGCCACCCGCAGACGCGCGACCTGCTAGAGGCCTGAAGCGTCGCCGGCGCGGCCGAGCGTGGCGGCGATGCGCGCGCGCGCCAGGCCGCTCTCGATCTCGACCCCGCCGCCGGCGAGCAGCTGCGCCGCGTCCCCGTGCAGGCACGCCGCCACCGCCTCGGCCCGCGTGGCCGCGCCGGCGACGAGACCGACCCAGGCGTCGCGGCCGGCGCGCTTGGCCGCCAGCAGCGCGATGTCGGCGAGCTCGAGCACCTGCTGCCAGCCCAGCGCGCGCGGCTGGGCGGCGACGAAGGGCAGGCAGGCGTAGCCGATCGAGCAGCTCAGGCGCAGCTCGGCGCCGCCGTCGAGGCGGTAGGGCGCGGCCGCCGCGCCGGCGCGGATGCGCTCGGCGAGCGCGGCGGCGCGC
>JAGWVB010000345.1 GCA_018971105.1 Burkholderiales bacterium | reverse complement strand
TGCGCGCGCAGCCGAGCGTGATCAAGCGCCCGGTCGTGGTCTGGCCGGGCGCGACGATCACGGTCGGTTTCGAGCCGGCGCAATGGCCGCCGGCCGCGCTGCTGGCGCTCGCGCTTGCGGAGCAAGAGCGGCCCGACACCGGGGCCGCTCTGCGCGCGCGATCGCGCTAGTCGAGCGTGACCTCGGTGCGCACGGTGCCGGCGCGGTCGGCGCTGGCGCTCAAGCCCACGGCGGCGCCGCGCGGGCCGCGCACGACCCATTCGACGACGGCACGGTCGGCGGTGACCTCGCGGTTCGGCGCCGCCTGCAGCGAGGCCTTGGGTGCATGGCCCTCGAGGTGGGCGCCGATGACGCGCTGCTGGCCGGCGGCGAGCGTGACGCCGGCCGGCAGGTGGATCTCGAACACCGTGCCGCGCACCGTCTTGCGCTCGAGGGCGCGCTTCGTGACATAGGCCGGCAGGTAGCCGCTGTTGGCGACCGCGAAGCGCACGCGCCAGCTCTCGGGGCCGAGCGCGCGCACCTCGGCGCGCAGCAACTCCAGGCGCGGCAGCGCGAGCGCGATCTGGTCGAGCCAGGCCGGGAAGCGCGCCGCCTCGCGCTCGCGCAGCGCCGGCGGCGGGTTGCGCCAGTAGTTCATGCGGTCCCAGCCGCCGAGCTCGACCATGCCGAGCTGCGGATGGTGGAACGGATACCAGTCGACATGGGCGCGGCCGCCGCATTGCTCGTCGCTCCACTGCAGCAGCTTGAGGTCGTCCTCGGCGCCATGCTCGCGGTACCAGTCGATCCACTTGTAGCCGGTGATGCCGGCCTCGCGGTTCGGCGACCACATCTCGACGGTCCAGAACAGCGCGCCCAGATGCTCGTAGAACCAGTCCTGGGCCCCGGTGATGACCTGCTTGGGGTGGTACTTGAAGTCGTGCCAGATGCTCACCGCCGGGTAGCCGGTGAGCCGGCTGCCGCTTTCGGACAGGCGCTGGTACAGCCACAGGTCTTCGGGCGTCATGTCCTCGTCGCTGCACGTGCTCATCGGGCGCAGGATCACGCCGCCGTGGGTGTGGAAGCTGACGGCGGCGCCGATGTTGGGGTGCTCGGCGACGAAGCGCACCATGGCCCGCACCTCGGGCTCGCTCGTCGGGTAGGGGCCGGCGCCCGTCTGCTCGAACTCCTGGCGCCAGAAGGCGGGGAAGTTGCGGTTCAGGTCCAGCCCCTCGCGGTCGGGGTTGGCGGTGATCCTGAGCCCGTCGTAATGCCTGAGCGTGCCCTCGGGGATGAGGCGGTAGTACTCGCCGCCGAACTCGCCCGGCTCGCGCGCCACCATCAGCCGCGCGTCGGACGCATGCTTGCGGTAGGTGCCATGCGGGTCGCGCACGCGCATCTGCAGCACGCGGCCGTCGCCGTCCACGTCCTCGATCGTGAGCCCGTCGACCGGCTCCTCGTCGTGCGGGTAGGGGCGGGTGCTGCTGCGGATGTGGCGCGGCCGGTCGGCCAGCGCGAGTTCGGCGCCGTCGGGGTTCAGCCGCGGCACGAGGTAGACGACGCGCGTGTCGAGCAGCTCGCGCACGCGCGCATCGGATGCGTAGCCGCTCACGAGGTGGTGCAGCCAGTACAGGCAGGCGGTGCCGGCCGTGAGTTCGGCGGCGTGGATGTTGCCGTCGACCCAGAACGCCGGCTTGTCGCGATCGCTGCCGGTGGCGCGGTTGGTCAGCGTCAGGATCCAGATCGCGCGCCCTTCGTGGCTGGCGCCCAGGCTGGCCAGCGACACCAGCTGCGGCGCCGCGGCGGCGTAGTCGTGCAGCAGCCGCGTGAGTTCGGCGTGGCGGTAGAACTGGTCGAAGCGCGGGACGGGGATGTCGGGCATGGGGCGGGTCGGTGGCTGCTGGCGCCGATCCTACCCTCGGGGGCCGGGCATCAGCCGCGGCCGGGCCCGCCGGCGACGAGGTCGCCGCCGACGAAGACTCGCATCTCGCCCGGCGCGAAGGGCTGCCAGTCCTCGCCCGCGGTGAGCGGCTCGGTCGCGACGAGGGCGACGCGGTCGCGCGGCGTCGTCAGCGCGGCGAAGTCGACGCTCAGGTCCTCGTCGGCCAGCCGCGCCGGGCCGAAGGGGTGGCGCCGCTGCAGCGACCACAGCTGCGTCGTGCCATGGGCCCAGAGCGCGACGCCGTTGCTCAGCAGCATGTTGAAGGTGCCATGCGCGGCCGGCCGCGGCAGCAGCTCGCGCAGCGTGCAGCTGAGTTCCTCGACGCTGGGCACGCCGGCATGCGCTTTCGCCAGCTCCTGCATGAGCCAGCAGAAGGCGCGCTCGCTGTCGGTGTCGCCGACGGGGCGGAAGGCGCCGTGCAGGCGCGGCTCGAAGCCCTTGAGGTCGCCGTTGTGCGCGAACACCCAGTAGCGGCCCCAGAGCTCGCGCACGAAGGGGTGGCTGTTCTCGAGCGCGACGCGGCCCTGCGTGGCCTTGCGGATGTGGGCGATGACGATGTCGCTGTGGATCGGGTAGTCGCGCACCAGCCGCGCTACCGGGCTCACGCGCGCGCTCTGATGGTCGATGAAGTGGCGCAGGCCGCGGTCCTCGAAGAACGCGATGCCGAAACCGTCCTTGTGCTCGTCGGCGCGCGTCGCCAGGCCGGTGAAGCTGAACATCACGTCGGTCGGCGTGTTGGCGTTCATGCCCAGCAGCTGGCACATTTCTCAGTCCTTCATCGGGCTTCGCGCCAAGCGCGGCGCAGCGCTGCGCCGCCTCCAAGCGGACGCCGCGGAGCCGGCCTTGCCGGGCCGCCGGGGTCGCCCCCCGGGGGGGAGGCGCCGAAGGCGCTTCGGGGGGGTCATTCAAACATCAGCTTGGTGATGCCGCTGAACGTGAACAGGCGCCCCGGGTTCTGCGTCTCCTCGAGCACGCCGGTGAGGCGGCGCCGGATGCGCGGGCTCTTGTTGGCGCGCCAGACGACGAGGTCGGCGAGCCAGGGATGCTGGTTCACGCGGCTGGCGATCTCGTAGAGGTCGAACTTCGGGCTCAGGCCGCGCAGCGCCGCCTCGTAGCGCTGGCGCACGGCGTCGTCGCTGCCGCCCTCGACGAGCGCCGCGGCCGCGAGCATGCCGGTCTCCATCGCCTTGCCGATGCCCTCGCCGCTGAAGGCGTAGGTGCTGCCGACCGCCTCGCCCGTGCCGAGCAGGCCGGGGCGCGACCAGCGCGCGCCGCGCAGCCCGCAGCGCAGCGGCGCGCCCTTGATCGCGCCGACGATCTCGCCGCCGCGCATCAGCTCGGCCGCCGGCGGGTAGACGGCGCAGAAGGCCTCGAACATGCGGCGCAGGTTGACGTCGCCGGCGCGCCGCTCGCGCTGGGCGCCGCGGTGCGCGCCGGTGAGGCCGGTGCCGATGTTGAACAGGCCGTCCGGGGCCGGGAAGATCCAGCCGTAGCCGCCGCGCAGGCGCGGGTGCCAGGCGAGTTCGAGGGTGCGGATGCGCTCGACCATCGCCGCGTTGCGCACGTAGCCGCGCAGCGCGATGCCGCTGGGCGCCTGGCGCTCGCACAGCCCGGCGGCGATCAGCGGCGGCGTCGCGGCGCCGGTGGCCAGCACGACCCAGCGCGCGGCGATCTCGTGCGCGCCCTGCGCCGAGCGCAGGCGCGCGCCGACGACGCGCCCGGCCTCCTCCAGCGGCGCCTCGA
>JAGWVB010000060.1 GCA_018971105.1 Burkholderiales bacterium | reverse complement strand
GTCTGCGCAATGTCGGTGGCGAGCTCGGCGTGTTGCGCCGCGTGCTCGATCGCTTCGTGCAGATCTATGCCGACGGGCTCGGGCCGCTGGACCGCAAGCTCGCCCATTCGCTGCGCGGCGCCAGCGCGGCCATCGGCGCCGGCCCGCTGCAGGCCGCCCTGCAGGCCTACGAGGCCGCCGCCGGAGAGGCCGACGCGGCGACGACGCAGGAGCTGGCGACCGCCGTGGCCCAGGAACTGGGCCAGCTCGTGAGCCGGCTGCGCGAGGCACTCGGCCCGGCGGCGCCCTGAGGCGTCGCCGCCTAGTGCGACAGCGCCAGCTTGACGCCGAAGCCCAGCAGCATCGAGCCGGCGATGCGGTTGAGCCAGCGCGTGGCCTTGGGGCTGGCGCGCAGGCGCGCGGCGAAATGCCGCGTCAGCAGCGTCATGCAAAGGCCATAGCAGAAGGTGAGCGTGGCGATCGTCGCCGCCATGACGCCGAAGGTGAGCAGGCCGCGGTGGCGCACCGGGTCGACGAAGAGCGGGAAGAAGGCCATGTAGAACACGATGGCCTTCGGGTTCAGCAAGGTGATCGTCAGGGCCTGGCGCAGGTAATGCCCGGGGTGGATCCTGAGCACCGGCGCCGCGCCCGGGCGCGCCCGGATCATGCGCCATCCCATCCAGGCCAGATAGGCCGCGCCCAGCCATTGCACGCCATGGAACAGCAGCGGCGAGGCGCTCAGCAGCGCCGCCACGCCGGCCACGGCCAGCCACATCAGCACCTGGTCGCCCAGGATCATGCCGCAGGTCGCCGCGAGGCCGCCGGCGCTGCCGCCCTGGGTCGTCGAGGTGATCAGCGCCAGGTTGCCCGGGCCCGGGATGCACAGGAAGACGATCACCGCCGCCACGAAGGCGCCGTAGTCGGAAACGCCGAACATGCCGGGCCTCGCTGATTCACGGGGAGAGGATCATGCCACCGCGCGGCGCCGGCGGGCGGCCCGGCGTTTCAGGCGCCCGAGGCGCCGGGTCCGGCCGGCCGGCGCTCCAGGGTCTTGAGCAGCGGCCCGAGCAGGTCCATCGGCAGCAGGAAGACGAGGGTCGAGTCCTTGTCGGCCGCGATCGCGGTCAGCGTCTCGAGGTAGCGCAGCTGGATCGCCTGCGGCTCGCGCGCCAGGATCGCCGCCGCCTGCGCCAGCTTCCCGGAGGCCTGCAGTTCGCCCTCGGCGTCGATGATCTTGGCGCGGCGCTCGCGCTCGGCCTCGGCCTGGCGCGCGAGCGCGCGGATCCTGCCTTCGTTCAGATCGACATGCTTGATCTCGACGTTCGAGACCTTGACGCCCCAGGCGTCGGTCTGGCTGTCGAGGATCTTCTGCCGATCGAGGTTCAGGCGCTCGCGCTCGGACAGCATCTCGTCCAGGCTGTGCTTGCCGAGCACGGCGCGCAGCGTGGTCTGCGCGAGCTGGCTCGTCGCGTCGAGGAAGTTCTCGACCTGGATCACCGCGCGCTCGGCGTCGACGACGCGGAAGTACAGCGCGGCGTTGACCTTGACCCGAGCTGGAACACGACGCCGAGCTCGTATTCGCGCAGGCTGCGCAGCGAGCTCGCGGCGAGGAGGGCGAGCAGGACGAACAGGACGAACAGGACGAGGCTGGCGATCCTGGTGTCGCTCCCGTTGCGGGCGCCGCGCCCACGTCGAGCGTGAGGCCGTCGACGCCGTCGACCCGGACGGCCCGCCCGGGCGCCCAGGCCGCGCCGCAGCGCACCTGCCTATGCTCGCCCGCGATGCGCGCCCAGCCGCGCCGGCCGTCGGACGCGACGATCCCGACGACTTCGGCCTCGGTGGTGAAGAAGGCCAGGCCCAGCAGCACCAGCGCCAGGCCGGCATCGCTGATCGGCAGCAGCTGCAGCCCCCACCGCGCGAGCACGAGCGAGATCGCGCCCGCCACGCCGGGCAGCCCGCGGCCCGGGTTCATCGATGGCCGGTCCGCCCGCGTCATGCGGTGCGGTGCGTCCAGCCCACACCTGCGCCGCGCGGCTTGCGCGGCGGCCCCGGTCCGGCCCCGCACCGGGCGGGGCCGGCGCGCGCGATCCGGGGCCGGAGTCGGTCTGCAGCCGTCCGGGCCATGGCCGCGGCCAGCGGCACCGCGGCACGATCAGCGCTACGGTCTCCGCGCAGGGTGCCGCCGATGCGCTGCGCGGCGCGCAGACCGAACACAGCCGCCTGCGCCCCGCCATCGGGGCGCGGCCCATGCCGCCGGCGATCGTGCACGCCATCGCGCCGCCGCCGGTGTGGCGCCGGGTAGCGCCGGCTTCGGCGGTCGCAATTCAGACTAAAGTACGCTTCCGGTTCGGGGCATTGCCGTGTCCAATACCGGGCGGCCGGGATGGGTGTCCACGGCATTATCGAAAGGGATCTCTGATGCGGTTCGGGCGTTTGTGGTCGTTGTTTCCGGTCGTGCTTTGGGCCGCCGTCGCTCCGGGTGTCGCCCGGGCCCAGGATGTCGTGCTCGGCGCGTCGGTGCAGTTGACCGGTCCGCTGGCCAATACCGGGCGCTATTACCGCGACGCCTACCAGTTCGCGATCGACAGGATCAACGCCGCCGGCGGCGTGAAGATCGGCGGCGTGTCGCACCATCTGGCCTTGAAGCTCTACGACAACCAGTCCGATGTCAATCTCAGCGTGCGCCAGTACACGCAGCTGGTGTCGCAGGACAAGGTGAATCTGCTGCTGGGGCCGTTCGCGAGCAATTTCGCGCTCGCCGATTCGGCGGTGTCGGAGAAATACCGGGTCCCGATGGTGCAGGGCGGCGGCGCCTCGGACCAGATCTTCGAGCGCCATTTCAAGTACATCTTCGGCACCCTGGCGCCGGCGAGCAATTATTTCGGCAGCACGATCGAGATGTTCAAGACGCTGCGGCCCGAGCCGAAGACGGTCGCGCTGCTGTACGCCGACGATGCCTTCGACGTCTCGGTCGCCGAGGGCACGCGGCCCAAGCTCGAGCGGGCCGGGCTGAAGATCGCGATGGACGAGCGCTACACGACCAACGCCACCGATTTCAGCACGCTGCTCTCGCAGATCAAGAGCAAGCACGTCGATGTCGTGCTCGTGGCCGGCCATGAAACCGAGATCCTGAATTTCGTGCGCCAGGCCAAGAGCCTGGCCGTGGCGCCGAAGCTGTATTCGTTCACCGTCGGCGTGCCGAGCGAGGATTTCCGCAAGGCCCTGGGCAAGGACGCCGATTACGCGTTCGGCATGACGGCCTGGCTGCCGTCGACCGTGCTCAAGGACCGCTGGTTCGGCGACGCGGCGCAATTCGCCCGCGACTACAAGGCGCGCTTCGGCTACGACCCCGATTACCACGCCGCCTCCGGCGTGGCCGATGTCGAGGCGCTGGTGCAGGCGATGGAGAGCGCCGGCAGCACCGACGCGCAGCGCGTGCGCGACGCGCTGGCCAGGACCCGCTTCGAGAGCCTCTACGGGCCGGTCGCGTTCAGCGCCCAGGGCCAGATCGACCTGCCGCAGGTCGTGATCCAGGTGCAGGGCGAGGCCCTGGTCGAGGTCTATGGCGGCAAGGGTCACGAGGTCAAGCCCAAGTATCCGATGCCGGCCTGGAACGCGCGCTGACCGGACGGCGGCCCGGTACGACGCGTGGATCTGCTCGCCCAGGTCTTGCTCAATGGCGTGTTGCTGGGCGGCCTGTACGCCGTGATGGCGCTCGGCCTGGCGCTGGTCTGGGGCGTGCTCAACATCGTCAACCTGGCGCATGGCGCGTTCATCATGCTCGGCGCCTATGTGTCGTGGTATCTCTATAACGACGCGCACATCGATCCGTTCCTCGGCCTGCCGCTCACCGCGGCCGTGATGTTCGCGCTCGGCTACGCGCTGCAGCGCGGCCTGCTGAACCGGGTCGTGCGCGGGCCGATGTTCAACACCCTGCTCATCACCTTCGGGCTCGAGGTCGTGCTGACCTCGCTCGCGCAGCTCGCGTTCTCGGCCGACTTCCGCACCATCAACCCGCCCTATGCCGGATCGAGCCTGCAATGGGGTCCGGTCGTGGCGCCCTGGGCGAGCCTGGGCGCGTTCGCGGTCGCGATGGCGCTGACCGTCGGCATGTGGCTGTTCCTGCTGCACACGCGGCTCGGGCGGGCGATCCGCGCCACGGCCCAGAACCTGGTCGCCGCGCGCCTGTACGGCGTCGAGCCGCGCCATCTCTACGCCGTGACCTTCGGGCTCGGGCTGGCGCTGGCCGGCGCCGCGGGCGGCCTCTACGGCACGGTGTCGCAGATCAATCCGTACATCGGCGCCCCGCTGACGGCCAAGTCGTTCGCGATCGCCATCATCGGGGGGCTGGACAACCCGCTGGGCGTGATCGTCGGCGGGCTCGTGATCGGCATCGTCGAATCGCTGACCTCGCTCTGGATCGGCCCGACCTACCGCGATGTGGCGAGCTTCGGCATCCTGGTGGCGGTGCTCGTCCTGCGTCCCGGCGGCCTGCTGGGGCGCACCGCATGAGGCGGCCGCGATGAAGGCCTGGCGCGGGGTCGCCATCGGCCTGCTCCTGCTGCTGCTGGCCGGCGTGCCCTGGTACGGCTCCGACCTGCTCGTGCAGGTCGGCATCAACACGCTGCTGCTGGCCGTGCTGGCGCAGGGCTGGAACATCATCGGCGGCTATGCCGGCTATGCCTCGTTCGGCAATTCGGTCTTCTACGGCCTGGGCAGCTACGGCGTGGCGATCGCGATGGTGCAAGGGTCGCTGCCGTTCGGCGTCGGGCTCGCCTTCGGGGTCGTGCTGGCGCTGCTCTTCGCCGTCGTGCTCGGCCTGCCGGTGCTGCGCCTGCGCGGCCATTACTTCGCGATCGCCACGCTGGCGCTGGCGCAGGTCATGACGGCCATCGTCTCGAATGTCGAAATCGCCGGGCGCAACGTCGGCCTGGTGATGCCGCCGCTGAACAACGACCCGCTGTTCTTCGAGCTCGCGCTCGCGCTGCTGGCGCTCACGACCGCGAGCATCTGGTGGCTGACGCGCAGCCGCTTCGGCTTCGGCCTCATCGCGATCCGCGAGAACGAGGAGGCGGCGGCGATGATGGGCGTCAACACGACGCTGTACAAGGTGCTCGCGTTCGCGCTCTCGGGCGTGTTCAGCGCCCTGGCCGGCGGCATCCACGCCTACTGGATCACCTTCCTCGACCCCGACAGCGCCTTCGACATCTCGCTCAACGTCAAGATGATCATCATGGCCGTGTTCGGCGGCCCGGGCACGGTGCTGGGTCCGGTCGTCGGCGCGTTCACGCTCTCGGCCATCTCCGAGCTGCTGTCGAGCACGATCACGAGCTACGCCGGCCTGTTCTTCGGCGCCGTCGTCGTCGCCGCCGTCGTGCTCATGCCGCGCGGGCTGGCCGACCTCGCGCGCCGCCTGCGCCGCAGCGGCTGGCGCTATTTCGTCGACAACCTCAAGGCGCATCGCCTGTGAAAGCGAGGCCATGACCGCCCTGCTCGAAGTGCGCCACGCGACGCAGCGCTTCGCCGGCCTGGTGGCCGTCAACGACGTCAGCCTGACGCTCGCCGCGGGCGAGATCGTCGGCCTCATCGGCCCCAACGGCGCCGGCAAGACGACGCTGGTCGGCATCATCAGCGGCACGCTGACGGCGAGCGCGGGCGAGGTGCTGTTCGAGGGCCGGCGCATCGACGCCCTGCCCGCCTTCCGGCGCGCGCGCCTGGGCGTGGGCCGCACGTTCCAGATCATGCGGCCGTTTCCGGGCATGTCGGTGCTCGACAACGTCGCCGTCGGTGCACTGTTCGGTCCCGCCCATGCGCAGGCGAGCCTGGCGCGGGCGCGCGAGCAGGCGCGCGCCTGCCTGGACTTCGTCGGCATGGGTCGCCATGTCGATCAGCGCGCCGACGAGCTCGGCGGCCCGGGGCGCAAGCGTCTCGAGCTGGCCAAGGCGCTGGCGATGCAGCCCAAGCTGCTGCTCTGCGACGAGGTGATGGCGGGGCTGAACCACGCCGAGATCGACGAGGCGATCGAGCTGCTGCGCAAGGTGCGCGACCAGGGCATCGGCCTGCTCGTCATCGAGCATGTGATCAAGGCGATCAAGAGCCTGTCGGACCGGCTGCTGGTGCTGCACCATGGCGAGAAGATCGCCGATGGCCTGCCCGACGCGGTGCTGTCGAATCCGCTCGTGATCGAAGCCTATCTCGGCAAGAGGCGGGCATGAACGCGCCGGGCCGCTCCCAAGCGCATGGACCGGAGCCGGTCCAGGGCGAAGGCGCCCCGGTGAGCGCGCCCGAGCGTGCCCCGCTGCTGAAGGTCCGCGGCCTGAGCGCCGGCTACGGCGGGATGCTGGCGCTGCACGAGGCCTCGTTCGAGATCCACGCCGCCGAGCTGGTCGCGCTCGTCGGCAGCAACGGCGCCGGCAAGACCACGCTGCTGCGCGCCCTGTCCTGCGTGCTGCCCTGCAGCGGCAGCATCGAGTTCGACGGCCAGGAGCTGGTCGGCATGACGCCGGACCAGGCCTTCGGCCGCGGCCTCGTGCAGATGCCCGAGGGGCGGCAGCTGTTCGATCGCATGAGCGTGCAGGACAACCTGCTGATGGGCGCCCATCGGCGCCGCGGCCAGGCGGCGATCGCGCGCGACCTCGAACGCATGTACGCGATGTTTCCGGTGCTGTCGCGGCGCCGGCGCCAGCTCGCCGGCAGCATGTCGGGCGGCGAACAGCAGATGTGCGCGATGGCGCGCGCGCTGATGGCGGCGCCGCGCCTGCTGCTCGTCGACGAGATGAGCCTGGGCCTGGCGCCGGTCGTCGTGCAGCAGCTGATGGACGTGCTGGAGTCGATCCGGCGCGACGGCGTGACGATCCTGCTCGTCGAGCAGGACGTGCAGCTGGCGTTGGCGAGCGCCGATCGCGGCTATGTGCTCGAGACCGGCCGCATCGTGCTCGAAGGCACGGCGCGCCAGCTCATCGACGACCCGGCCGTGCAGGACGCCTACCTGGGCCTGTAGGCCTGCGCCGGGCCCGCACCGCCGGGTTGCCGCCCGGTCCCCGCCGGGGCGCCGGCAGCGAACTCGAAAGATCCGACCCCGCGGCGCCCGGCCGATGTCGATCCCCGGTTGCCCGGCACCGGCGCGCGCGACACCGGGTGGTTCGAGCGCACGCGCATCGTCGCCGGGGCCGGCAGCGACTTGAGCTGCCCCGAAGGCGGCCCCGCGCCGCCATGCGCCGCACCGGCGTGGCAGGCGGCCGTCGTCGAGCGCAGCGCCGACGCCGAGGGCTGCCCCGGGTCGGCGCGCGCGCCGGCGATCGCTACTGGAAGCTGATGCCGCCGTTGACGACCAGCGTCGTCGGATACAGCGGCGGCGTGGCCGTGTTCGGCACGCTCAGGTTGGCGCCCGTGGTCAGCGTGCCGTCGGACAGGGCCGAGGCCCCGCCGTCACCCTGGAAGTCGATCTGCGAGACCGGCGCCATGGCCAGCGCCTGGGCCGCGGTGAGGCCGGCGACGCCGCAGTTCTGGGTCACCGCGAACGAGCCCAGCGTGAGCGTGTAGTTCGTGCCCGCCGCCGCCGTCGGGTGGACCACCTTGAGCAGCTTGATGTTGCAAGCGGCCGGCGCCGCCGTGGTGCCGACGTTGTAGTACTTGCCCAGCGTCAGCATGACGCCGAAGTTGTTCGTCGCGCTGCTGAACCATTCCGGGTTCTCGCCGACGTTGAACGTCATCGTCGTCTGGCTCGTCAGCTGCACGCCGGGCGTGTCGCCGGTCGTGCTCAGGCCCTTGGTCACGCCGGGCGCCTGCAGGTAGATGCCCACGTACTCGCCCGTGGCCGGCGCCTGCGTCTGGTAGTAGTAGTAGAAGCCGCTGTTGGCCGCCGTCACCGTGGGGACGAAGCTGCCGCCGCTGCCGCAGGAGGTCGTGGTGGCACCGCCGCAGCCGTAGCCGTCGATGTTGCTGCCGCTGTAGCCGCCGAAGGCGCCGCCCTCGACGGTGAGGTTCGCAGCCGCGAATCCCGAGGCGAAGGTCAGCGTGGTGACGCCCGGTGCGGCGACGCCGAACGAGACGGTCACCGGGGTCGCGGCGGCGTAGGTCGCATCGCCGGGCTGGCTCGCGGTCAGGCTGCAGCTGCCCGCGGCGACCAGGGTGAGGGTGTCGCCGCTGACGGTGCAGACCGGCGTCGTCGTCGAGGTCAGCGTCACCGGCAGTCCCGAAGACGCGCTCGCGACCAGCGCCGCGGGCGTCGTCCCCAGTGTCTGGTCGCCGGGCGAGGCGAAGCTGATCGTCTGCGCCAGCGGTGCCGGCGCGACGGTGATGCTCACGACGACGTCCTTGGCCGCGGCGTAGGTCGAATTGCCGGACTGGCTGGCATCGAGCGTGCAGGTGCCGGCGGAGACCAGCGTCAGCGTCGTGCCGCTGACGGTGCAGACGGCCGACGTGGTCGAGGCGATCGATACCGTCAGCCCCGAGGAAGCCGTGGCGACCAGGGCCGGCGCGGGCATGCCGACGGTCTGGTTGCCGGGCCCGGCGAACGCGATCGTCTGCGCCGTCAGCGGCGGCGGGCTCGCACTGCCGCCGCCGCAGGCGGTGAGCAGCGCGCTGAGGGCCAGCAAGCAGGCCGGCAGTCGGAGGGATTTCGGAATTCGTCTCATGCCATGTCTCCAGATAGAGGGTGATGCCGGCTTCGACTCGCCCGACGTCCCCGGGGCGAAAGCCACCGCAGCGCGAGTCCTCGGCCCCCGCCCGCGGCCGGTGCGCCGCGGGCGGGGTTCGTTGAAAGCGCTTTCAAAATAGCATACGGATCTGCCTGCCGGTTGGCAATGGAAGCGACACTCAGGCTTTCCCTAATCGCCGCTGCCGCGCATCGAGGCGCCTCAGCGCGCCTCGGCGAGCGAATTCGGCGCCACCTGCAGCACCTGGCCGTCGCTGAAATGCACGGTGAGCGGGGTCGGGCCGGCGTTGTAGGCGAGATGGGTGCGGCCGCCGTCCTTGCGCTTGAA
Organism: Burkholderiales bacterium; assembly: GCA_018971105.1. Lineage (GTDB taxonomy): Bacteria > Pseudomonadota > Gammaproteobacteria > Burkholderiales > Burkholderiaceae_C > Rubrivivax. The sequence goes on along the minus strand of JAGWVB010000060.1, from coordinate 10,421 downwards.
GACGCTGTACAGGGTCGTGTCGGCCGTGACCCCGAAGTCCGGCGTGCCCATGCTCTGCAGGCTCAGCATCCAGTACAGCGCATGCGTGCGCGTGTCGCCGAGCTCGAACGAACCCCAGCGGTCCCAGCGCGCCAGGCCGGCGTCGGGATCGGCCAGCGCGCTGTATTCGGCGAAGATGTCCTGCCAGATGTCGGCGGGCGGCGGGTTGGGCGGCTGCACGCCGCGCGCGGCATAGAGGGCCATCTCGGGCTTCAACGCCGCGAGATTGCGCTGCACGTAGCCCGGGTCGCGGCCGAGGTAGAGCGAGGAGGTCGTGATCGGCAGCAGGTTGATGCCCTTGATCTGGCGCGGCTCGTCGGTCCACCAGGTGTTGTGCTTGTACGCGCCGCCGAAGAGCTGGCTGACCTCGACGTTCTTGTATTCGGGCGCGAACACGACATGGTGGATGTCGAACCAGTAATTCTGGATGCCCTGGATCTCGCTCGTGTACAACCAGACGCCGAGGTCGCGCAGCGCCGTGTTGCCCGTGACCTCGCCCCACAGGATCAGGCCGGCCCAGGCATTGACCGCCTCGGACGACGATTCCTGGTTGTTGCCGTCGGCACCGAGATCGATGCCCGAGGCCCACGAATGCGACTCGTAGGGATCGAAGTTGCGCAGGAAGGGGAAGTCGGAACGGCCTCGTTCGGCGGTGGCGATATCGGACACCAGCAGGTCGACCATGCCGCCCCATTTCGATTTCGCCGCCCAGGCCGGGTCGCGCAGGGCGATCTCGGCCGCGGACCGGATCCAGTAGCCGTAGGTGAAGTGGTGGTCGTTGATCTGCTTGACGGTGTAGAACTCGTCGGGGTAGCTCGCGACGGCGCCGAGCCCGCGGTCGTAGACGAAATAGGTCTTCGAACTCGAGCCCGAGAACCAGTCCTCGATGCGCTCCTCGAGCTTCTTCAGCAGGGTGTCGCGCGCCTCGAGATCGCCCTGCTGCTGCGCCACGTCCATGAGCTGGACGATGCGCTGCAGACCCTTGCCCTGCCAGTAGGCGCCCTTGCCTTCCTCGAGCATCATGCGGCGCGCATTGCGCAGGTCGATGTGCAGCAGGTCGTGCAGCTGGTCGAGCCGCGGCGAGGCGGCGATGCCGGGCCAGTAGGGCACGAAGCCGTGGTAGGTCGCGTGCGTGCTGAACTCGGACGAGGCCAGCAGGCGGATCGCGCCGCGCACGCTGTCGAAGGCCGGGCCGAGCCGGCCCTGCAGCGTCGGGTTGTCCAGCCACTGGTGCGGATACAGGCCCAGCAAGGGCGCGGTCTCGGTTCCCTCCATCGCGCGCGTCACGGCCTTGAAGGTCGTGACCACCTGGCTCGTCGCCTGGTCGTAGTGCCATTGCACCCGCGTGTCATCGATGAAGGCGTAGGCATGGCGGGCGAACAATTGCAGCGTCTCGGGCCGTGCGTCGGGCAGCGCCGCCGCCGAGAGGTAGCCCGCGCCGGCCGGCATGTGGGCAATCCACTCGGTGGGCGAGACCGCCTCCCAGCGCACGCCGCTGGGACCGAACAGCGCGTAGCGGCCGCTGGCAAGGCGCAGCGCGAGCATGCGCGGGTCCGCGTCGGCGGCGACGCGCGTGCCGGCCGCGGGCAGGCGCACGCGCAAGTCGCCGCGGGACAGCTGGAAGTAGGCGTACGGGCAGCCGTGGGCGATGGTGACGCGGAAATCGTCGCTGCCTTGCGCCATCGAGATCTCGGCCGACCAGTCCCCGTTGCCGGCCAGACGCGGCGGGCCGGCGCTGAAGGCCACGGGCGAGATCACGATCGGGTCGCGGTGCGGGTAGTGCACCTCGACATCGCCGCGCTCGGTCGGCACGATCTGCTTGACCGGCAGCGCCATCTCCAGGCCTTGGGGCGTGGCCTTGAAGGTCAGCGGCTGCGCATAGATGACTTCGGGCTTGGCGTTGAAGATGAGCGTCGAATACCACTGGTTGGTCGGTGCCGCGCGCGCCAGCATGGCCGGCGTGCGCAGCGGCGCCGCGGGCATCGCGTCGTCGCTGCCCTTGGGCGCCGCGAACCAGGTGCCGGCGCCCAGCGCGGTCCCCTGTGCCGCGGCCGGTGCCGCCCCGGCAAGGCCGGCGAGGAGCGCGACGAGTAGCGATGGAAAACCGCAGGACCAGCGCATGGCGAAACCCCAGCGAGCCGAAGGGCCCGGAGCCCGATCGTATTGAAAGCGCTTTCAAGCACGGAATCCTGGTTTACCCGCGGGCCTGCTGTCGCGTGGCAGTCACCCCGCGGGAAAACACCCGGTGCGCTCAGATTGACGCCCGGGAGAGGCTTGGACTACGCTCTTGAAAGCGCTTTCAACTCGATCCACCGATCCACCCGCAAGGGACGCTGCATGAGCACCAACCACCTCACCCCCCTCCGCGGCACATCCGGCCGGCGCCCGGCGTCCGTCCGGCGCCGCTGGGCGAGCGCCTTCGTGCTCGCGGCCGGCGCGCTGCTCGCCTCGGCGGCGCAGGCCTACCAGTACGGCCCGTTCACGCTCACCGGCTTCCTGAAGTACGACGCCACGCGCAGCAACAACGCCTGCCCGAACTGCCAGCTGTTCCCCGGAGCGCTGAAGGACGAGCCGTGGAGCGACACCCTGGTGCCCGGCACGCACTACGGCGCCCAGACGGCCAGCCTGGTCCAGGTCCAGCCCTGGCTCGGATTGCACTTCAACCTCGGCCACGGCTTCAAGCTCGACGGACTGCTGAGCCAGCGCTGGCAGGGCGGCAAGCCGGTGTTTCCGGGCTTCCTGTTCGAGCGCAGCATCACGCTGCGCCACGAGGACTACGGCAGCCTGCAGATCGGGGCCATGACGACGCGGGGCTGGAGCCTGGCCGACTATCCCTTCGGCACCGACATCGGCATGTCCTACATCTGGGGCAGCAGCGGCGCCGGCTACGGCATCCTCACGGGGGCGCTGCGCTACACCTCGCGCGTGTTCGACTTCCTCGACGGCGACCTCGTCCTCGAGGCCACCTACGACCGCGGCAACACGGCGTTCAAGATCAACAAGCCGAGCTTCGTCGAGTACTGGATGCAGTACCGGCGCGGCGACCTGTCGCTCGACGGCGTGATCCAGAACACGCGCAACGGCACGCCCTCGGCGTTCGCCCAGGGCCCGTTCACCGGCCTGACGCCGTTCCCCGCCGACGATGCCAAGCTCGGCAGCTCGGGCCAGAGCATGGCGATGCTGATGGCGCGCTACGACCTCACCTCGTCGATCCGGCTCTCGGCGGGCGTGCGCCGCAATCGCTGGAGCGGCGCCTACGCCGTGATCACGACCTATTCGCCGACCGCCTCGCAGTGGAACGACATGTTCAACGTGTGCTGGAACAGCGACGTGCCCTCGTGCGCGAACAACCCGGGCTACCCGGCCACCTCGACCGACTGGATCCTCGGCGCCCGCTACACGATGGGCCGCTGGGCCTTCTTCAGCGGCATGACCTATCTCGGCACGGCCGCGACCGACAACCCCAGCCCGCGCGCCCAGAGCTCGGCCCACAACAGCGCGCTGTTCAACACGCTCGGCGTGGCCTACAACCCGACGCCCAGGATCCAGTTCTCGGCCACCGGCGGCATGGTGCGCTTCGGCCAGGTCGGCCGCGCCCCGATGTCGATGGCGTCGAACTCGCAGTTCACGAATGCCGATGCGCGCCTGACGCGCAACGGCAACTACCTCACGCTCGAGGCCCTCTACACGTTCTGATCCGCTACCCGCGGCGCCGCCCGGCATCGCCCGCCGGCGCGCCCGCCCGCCACAGGATAAAGCGCCATGTCGATCCGTCCCCTGCTACGCACCCGAGCCGCCCTGGTTCTCGTACTCGCCGCCCTGCTCGCCGCCTGCGGCGGCGGCGGCACCGTGCCCTATCCGGGCGTGCAGCCGCGCGCGCTGGACCCCTCGTTCGCGACCCGCAAGGCGGTCGCCTATTCGCCCTACCGGACCAGCGTCGCGCCGGGCAGCACGCCGGCCGAGACCGTCACCACGAGCGAGATCGCGCAGGACCTGAACCTGCTCGTGCAGGGCGGCTTCGGGCTCATCCGGCTGTTCGACTGCCAGACCGACGCCTCGCAGCCCGCGGGCGGATCGGCCGAGATGATCCTGCAGACGATCCAGGCCAACAACCTCGACCTCAAGGTCCAGCTCGGGATCTACCTGCAGCACGGCAACGAGGCCTACAACCAGGCCCAGATCGCGCGCGCGATCCAGCTCGCGAACACCTACAGCAGCATCGTGCTGGCGGTCAGCGTCGGCAACGAGAACATGGTGAGCTGGTCCTTCAACCCGATCGATCCGGCCACGATGGCCGGCTACATCACCAAGGTGCGCAGCGCCGTCACGCAACCGGTGACGGCCGACGACAACTGGCTCTTCTATTCCGGCACCGACTCGAAGAACCCGAACGTCGTCCTCGACACGCTCGATTTCGTCTCGATCCACAGCTACCCCATGACCGACACGGTGACGAGCCCGGGGTCCTGGAACTGGCAGCAGACCGGCGTCGCCGCGCCGCAGCGCGCGGCCGCGATGATGAACGCGGCGATCGCCTGGGCCCAGACCAACTACGCCACGGTGCGCAGCTACCTCGACAGCAACGGCTACAAGCGGCTGCCGATGACGATAGGCGAGACCGGCTGGAAGGCGCTCGCCACGGACGCCGAGACGCAGCGCGCGAGTCCGATCAACCAGGCCATGTACTACCAGGGCCTGAGCAACTGGAGCGCGTCCACCGCCCTGCCTTCCAAGCCGGTCGCGATCTTCTACTTCGAGGCCTTCGACGAACCCTGGAAGGGCAGCGACGACGGCTGGGGCCTGTTCAACGCGAACCGGCAGGCGCGCTGCGTCGTCCAGGCCCTGTACCCGAGCAGCCTCTCGGCCGGCGGCGACTGCGCCACCGCCGACGCGCTGTACTACGTCCCGGCGAGCGGCAATCCGACCATCACCGCCAGCCGCTACACGGTGCTCGCGAACACGCCAGTCGCCGGCGAGGCGCGGCCGACCGAGGCCATCGCCTGGACCGGCTTCAACAGCCCGGCGACGGCCTTCGCCGGCAGCACCAACACGACCTCGCCGCCCGGCGACCCCGGCAACAGCGAACAGATCACGCCGGCGCCGCAGAACGCCGCGCCGATGTTCGGCTGGGGCATGATCGCCTACCTGCCGACGACCTCCGACGACCTGTCGAACTTCCTCGGCACCGGCAGCCTGAATTTCAGCATCAAGTCGACCTATCCGGGCAAGATCCAGGTCGGCTTCCTGACCGGCTCGACGACGGCCAACACCGCCGTCCAGGCGTACATCGTCCTCGACCCCTCGACCGCGCAGTACGGCTACGTCAACGACGGCAACTGGCACGCGGTCTCGATCCCGATCAGCGCCATCGCCGCCAACGCCACGCCCGCCTACGGGCAGCCGGCGTCGGCCACGCTGAACCTGGCGCAGGTGACGCAGCCGTTCACGGTCGCCGACCTCTATGCGACGACGGGCAAGACCAGCGGCTCGCCCGGCTACGGCAGCACGACGACCTTCTACGTCGACGACATCTACTGGTCGAAGTAGACGCGCGCGGACCCGGCCCCTCGGACATGCGCTGGTTCCTGACGGCCCGCGACACGCCGGCGCGCCTGGCCGAGCAGGCGCCGCTGTCGGCCGACCCGCCCGACGCCGCGCTGCCGGGCGTGTGCGTGCGCCCGGACCGGCGCTTCCAGGCGCTCGAGGGTTTCGGCGGCGCGTTCACGGAAGCGGCGGCCGTGACCTGGCTGCAGCTCGACGGCGCGCAGCGCGAGGCGCTGCTGCGCCATTACTTCGACCCGGTCGAGGGCCACGGCTACAGCCTGTGCCGGGTGCACATGAACAGCTGCGATTTCGCGCTCGGCCATTACGCCCATGCCGAGACGCCGGGCGACACCGCGCTGGCCGGCTACAGCATCGAGCGCGACCGGCGCGCGCTGCTGCCCTTCATCCAGGCCGCGCAGCGCGTGGCGGGCCGGCCGCTGAAGCTGCTGGTCTCGCCCTGGAGTCCGCCGGCCTGGATGAAGAGCAACGGGCAGATGAACCACGGCGGCCGGCTGCTGCCGCAATACCGCGCCGCCTGGGCGCGCTGCTATGTCCGCTTCATCGAGGCCTATGCGCGCGAGGGCGTGCCGGTGTGGGGCCTCACGGTGCAGAACGAGCCGGCCGCGACGCAGCGCTGGGACTCCTGCCTCTACAGCGCCGAGGAGGAACGTGACTTCGTGCGCGACCATCTCGGCCCCGCGCTCGAGGCCGCCGGGCTGGGCGATGTGCGCATCGTCGTCTGGGACCACAACCGCGACCAGCTCGTCGAGCGCGCCGCCGTGATCTACGGCGACTCCGAGGCGGCGCGCCGGGTCTGGGGCGCCGGCTTCCACTGGTACGGCGAGGATCACTTCGACCAGGTCCAGCTGCTGCACGACGCCTGGCCCGACAAGCAGCTGCTGTTCACCGAAGGCTGCCAGGAGGGCGGGCCGCACGACGGGTCCTGGGACCTGGGCGAGCGCTACGCGCGCTCGATGATCAACGACCTCAACCGCTGGACCGTGGGCTGGATCGACTGGAACCTGCTGCTCGACGCGCACGGCGGCCCCAACCACGTCGGCAACTACTGCAGCGCCCCCGTGCTGTCCGACGGCGCCGCGCTGCGGCTGCAGAGCTCGTACCACTACATCGGCCATTTCGCACGCCATGCGCGGCCCGGCGCGCGGCGCGTGCTCTGCGCGGCGACGCGCGAGGTGCTCGAATGCACGGCCTTCGCGAACGCGGACGGGTCGGTCGCGACGGTGGTGATGAACCGCAGCGAGCAGCCGCAGTCCTTCAGGCTCGACATCGGCGGGCGCTGCGCCCGCGCCGACCTGCCGCCGCGCTCGATCGCGACCTATCTCGCCTGATCGACCCCGGTGGCGCGGCGACGCTCGAGATCGGCGGCCATCGTCCGCACCGTGCCCTCGTCGAGCCGGTAGAACCACAGCGCGACGATGGCGACGACGGCGCCGGCGCAGGGGATGAAGCTCATCATCATCCGGATCCCGTCCACCGTGCGCGGCGACTGCGCGACATTGGGCACGTAGCCGTAATAGGCCAGCAGCCAGCCCGTGCCGCCGCCGCCGATGGCCCAGCCGAACTTCTGCGCGAACGAGGCGGCCGAGAAGATCAGCCCGGTGGCGCGCCGGCCCCATTTCCATTCCGAATAATCGGCCGTGTCGGCGTACATCGCCCACACCAGCGGCGCCGTCGGCGCGGCGACGAAGCTGATCAGCGCATGCGCGCCCCAGACCAGCGGCACGTTGGCCGGCGGCACGAAATAGAAGCCCGCCGTCAGCAGCGCCGTCAGCGTCATCGACACCATGTAGAAATTGCGCTTGCCGAAGCGCTTGGCCAGCGGCGAGGTCACCATCACGCCGATCACGAAGGCGACGGCACCGGTCGTCATCACCGGGCTGAAATACTCCTTGCCGCCCGGCACGACGTAATCGAAGTAGTAGATGATGACGGTGCCGCGGATGTTGGCGTAGGTCAGCGCGGCGATGCCGACGATGCACAGCACGACCCAGGGCCGGTTGCGCAGCAGGTCGCGCAGGTCGGTCGCGAGCGCCGACTTCTGCTCGTGCGGCGGCTGCACGCGCTCCTTCGTCATCGCGAACGTCGCGCCGAAGAGTGCGACGGCCGCCACCGCATAGACGATCATCGCCGCCTGCCAGCCGCGCGGCGACGTCGCGCTGCCGCCGAAGGCCTGGACCAGCGGCAGCGCCGTGTTGACGATGATGAACACCGGCAGCAGCGCCATCACGAAGCGGTACGACGACGCGCTCGTGCGGTCCTCGGAATTCGGCGTCAGCACGCCCAGCAGCGCCGAATAGGGGATGTTGATCGCGCTGTAGGCGATCATCATCAGCGTCAGCGTGAGGTAGGCATAGACGATCTTGGCCGCGCCGCCGAAGCTCGGCGTCGTGAACGCGAGCACGGCGCTCAGCGCCATCGGCAGGGCCATCCAGATCAGGTACGGGCGGAAATGCCCCCAGCGCGTCTGCGTGCGGTCGGCCAGGGTGCCGATCAGCGGGTCGACGAAGGCGTCGGCGACGCGCGTGACGAGCATCATCGTGCCCATCGTCGCGGCGCCGAGCAGGAACACGTCAGTGTAGAACTTGGCGATGAAGATCGAGAACATCTGCCAGAACAGGTTCGACGCCAGATCGCCGAAGCCGTAGCCCACCTTCTCGGCGATGCTCAGTCGCCAGCCTTCGTCCTTCATGTCTGCTCCGCTTCGATGCGTTCGGGTTGCTGCCCGCGCCCGACGGGCGTGGGGTCCTCGCCGGCCGTCGGGCTCAGGTGAACTTGGGCCGGCCGTCGGCGTCCCAGAGCCCCCAATAGGCGCCGACATCGCCCTCGGCCCCGACCTTCCAGGCCTCGTCGAAGGCGGCGAAATGGAACAGCTCGATGCCCTCGGACCGCGCCCAGTGCTGGCTCAGGGCGAAGTAGCGCATCGCCGCCGCGCGCGACGGCCGCGCGTCCTGGATCGCGCTGCCGCGGTCGGGCCAGCCGGACTCGCTGACGACGATGCGCTTGCCCGGCGCCGCCGCGCGCGTGCGCGCCAGCATCGACTGCAGGCAGGGCAGCGCGTGCTCGATCGCGCAGCCTTCCCAGAACGGATAGCAGTTGACCAGCACGACGTCGCAGGCGGCCGTCACGCGCGGGTGGCGCTCGAACCGGTAGTAGGCGTCGACATAACCGACCGGCATGCCGGGCAGCGCCGCGCGCACGCGCTCGATGCAGGCGAGCAGCGCATCCTCGGACAGGTCCTCGCGGTGCAGCACCTCGTTGCCGACGGCGACGAGGTCGGCATGGCCGGCGCGCGCGACCTCGATCAGACCGGCGATCTCGCGCTCGTTGGTCGCGGCGTCGCGGCCGAGCCAGGCGCCGACCAGCGTCTTCAAGCCCAGCGCATGCGCCAGGCGCGGCGTGTGCTCATGGCCGTCGGTGCAGGAGAAGCTGCGCACCCAGCGCGTGTAGGGCCGGATCAGCGCCAGGCGGGCGCGGATCTGCGCCTCGTCCACGCGCGATCCCGGCGCCTGGCCGTCGAGGTAGGGGCTGAAGCACAAGCCATGCAGGCCGGCGTCCAACAGGGCCGCGCAGGCGCGCGCCAGCGCCGCATCGGACGCGCCCTCAAAGGGGGGCGCCGCCAGCGCCGGCAGCGGCGCCGCCCGCGCCGGCTCAGCCTGCGCGCTGGCGCCAGGGGAACCGTCCGCGACCGATGGGCTTGACGTCGCCGTAACCGCCCACCTTGTCGTAGACGCGGACGTAGTCGACGACGAGTTCGGCGGGAAATCGGGTCTGCTCATTCGGTGCCCCCGGGAAATTGCCGCCGACGGCGACGTTCATCAGGATGTAGAAAGGCCGGTCGAACGGCGCCGGCCAGGGATTGAGTTCGGCGGCGCGCCGCGGCTGCAGGCCATGGCCGTCGCGCGTGCGGCTGCAGCTCCACCAATGGTCGCGCGTCGTCGTGTGCTCGCCGTCGACGTAGAAGCGGATCTCGCCCGGTTCCCATTCGACCGCGTACTCGTGCCAGTCGGCGACGCTGGCGCCGCCGGGCAGCGCATGCACATGGGTGATCATCGATCGCTCGGGATAGCTCGAGCCGAAATGGATGCTGCTGAGCACCTCGTGCGGGCGCTCGCCGACGATCTCCATCAGGTCGATCTCGCCCGATGCCGCCCAGCCGCCGTAGGCATCGGCCTGCGGCAGCATCCACAGCGCCGGCCACAGGCCCTTGCCCCAGGGCACCCGGGCGCGCACCTCGAAGCGGCCGTAGACCTTGCTGTACAGCGGCGTCCCGTCGCGCCGGCGCGTCTTCAGCCGCGCCGAGGTGTAGTCGCAGCCGTGCATCGATTCCTTCAGCGCGCGTATCGTCAGCAGGCTGTCGCGCACCGAGACGTTGCGCGGATCGTCGGTGTAGTACTGCAGTTCCTCATTGCCCCAGCCGGGTATCCAGCGCCGGTTGCGCTCGTCGTAGAAGCCGTTGCCGAGGTCGAAGTCCCATTTCGAGCGGTCGACCTCGGTGCCGTCGAACTCGTCGCTCCAGACCAGGCGCCAGCCCGGGCGTCTTGGGCGCTGCGTCGCCATGCCGTCCTCGCCGTCCCGTCAATCCAGGCGCCGGCCGGCGCCGTCGAAGGCCATCGCCCAGGCGGCATCGGGGACGATGCCGACGCGCTCGTCGGCGCCGACGCGCTCGCGTCCGGTGCCGACCTTGGCCGCGAGCAGCTCGGGCAGGCCCTCCACGCTCAGGTGCACGATCGACGCATCGCCCAGGTGCTCGGCGAGCTCGACGCGGGCCGCGATGCCCTGTCCCGCCGGCCCCAGGGCCAGATGCTCGGGCCGCAGCC
>JAGWVB010000344.1 GCA_018971105.1 Burkholderiales bacterium | reverse complement strand
TGCGCCGCCGCGTCCTGTACCGAGACGACGCCTTCGGCGAAACCCGGCAACTGCTGCACCGGGCAGGGCGGGTCGACGATGACGGTCTGGCTAGCGCGCGCCTGGCCGGCGCCGCCGAGCCCGGGCGCCTCCACCAGCGTCGCCGCGCGGCCCAGCGCCGCCAGCCCGTGGACATAGCTCTGGCCGGTGCCGCGGCGCGCGTTCACGCGCAGCGTCATCGGCGGACGCCGGTTCGCGGCCTCGAGCAGCCCCTGCCATTGCGCCGGCCAGTCGCGGCGCACGCGTTCGATCCACCACAGCGGGTGGTTGTAGGCGCCCAGCGGGCGGTGCCTGACGGCGGCGACGAGCGCATCGCGCTCGCGCAGGAAGCGCCGCAGCACGGCGTTGATGAAGGCGGCCGCGGCCGGCGTGCGCTGGCGCGCCGCCGTCACCGCCTGGTCGACCAGGGTGTGCTCGGCGTAGGGCGGCGGCTCGCCCGGCCAGAGCAGCGCGAGCGCGGTCACGAGCAGCGCGTCGACCTGGGGCGGCGGCGCCTTCGGCGCCAGCAGGGCGCGCAACTCGGTCGCGCTGCCGAGCCAGCGCAGCGCGTGGAAGCTCAGCGCCTGCACGCCGGGGCGGGCCTCGGCCGGGCAGCGCGCGAGCCAGTCGGTGAGCGAGCGCCCGCCGCGCACCGCCTGCACGGCGTCGGCGGTGTGGTCGAGCAGGTGCGCCAGGGCCGGCGACGGGTGGGATGCACTCATCGGCCGCAGTCTATGCGCCCGGCGCGAGCGCAAACCGGCGCCACGGCGCACAATCGCCGGCCCACCGACGACCAGACCGCCATGCCCCGCCGACTCAGTACCGCGCCCGCCGCCGGCACGCGCATCTTCCGCAGCGAGGAGGAGCTTGCCGGCATGCCGGCGAGCCAGCGCATCCGCTACCGCCTCGTCGAGGCGAACCGCCGCTACCACGCCAACGACAACATCGCCGACTGCATCCGCGCCGGCGAGCTCGACGAGCTCAAGGCCGAGGTCCAGGCCAAGATGCAGGCGCTGCTCGAGGCGCTCGTGATCGACACCGAGAGCGATCACAACACGAACGAGACCGCCAAGCGGGTGGCCAAGATGTACATCGAGGAGGTGTTCCGCGGCCGCTTCCACGAGATGCCGGCGGTGACCGAGTTCCCCAACGTCGAGCGCCTCAACGAGCTCATGATCGTCGGCCCGATCGCCGTGCGCAGCGCCTGCAGCCACCATATCTGCCCGATCTTCGGCAAGGTCTGGATCGGCATCCTGCCCAACGAGCACAGCAACCTGATCGGGCTGTCGAAATACGCCCGCATCGCCGACTGGATCATGAGCCGGCCGCAGATCCAGGAGGAGGCGGTGATCATGCTCGCCAACGAGCTGCAGGAGCGGGTGCGCCCCGACGGTCTCGCGATCGTCATGGAGGCCGACCATTTCTGCATGCATTGGCGCGGCGTCAAGGACAGCGAATCGGCGATGACGAACAGCGTCATGCGCGGCGCATTCCTGAAGGACGCGAGCCTGCGGCGCGAATTCCTCTCGCTGCTCACGCGCAAGAAAAGCTGAGGCGACGACATGCTGGTTCGACTTCTTTACGCCAGCCGCGCCGCGGCCGGCTCCGACGCCGCGACGCAGGCGGCGATCCTGCACCAGAGCAAGGCGCAGAACCCGGCGCTGGGCATCACCGGCGTGCTGTGTGTCAGCGAGGGCATCTACATGCAGGTGCTCGAGGGCGGGCGCGCCGCCGTCAACGCGCTCTACGGCCGCATCCTGCGCGACCCGCGCCACCGTGATGTCGAGCTGCTCTCCTACGAGGAGATCAGCGAGCGCCGCTTCGCGGCCTGGGCGATGGGGCAGGTCAACCTCGGCCGGCTCAACCCGGCGCTGGTGCTCAAGTACTCCGAGCTGCCGACGCTCGATCCCTACCTTGTCTCGGGCCAGGTCTCGATGGCGCTGTTCATGGATCTCGTCGCCACCGCGGCCATCGTCGCCCAACCCTGAGCGCGCGCTGCGCGCGCCTCAGATGCGTCCGGCGGCGTCGAAGCCGAAGGCGGGCGCCAGCAGCCGGGTCGGGAACAGCGCGATCGCCTCGTCGTAGCTGCGCGCCGTCTCGTTGAAGAGCTGGCGCGCGAAGGCGAGCCGCGCCTCGGCCTCGCGCCAGGCGGCGACCTGGGCGCGCGGCTCGTCCAGTGCCTCGCCGCCGGCGCTGTGCTCGAGCAGCGCAAAGACGCGGCTGCTCGTCGCGGCCAGCGGCGCCTCGGCCGCGAGCCAGGCGCTGGCATGCGCCGGCAGCAGCGGCTTGGCGTTCATGCGCTGCGTCGCCGCGCCGGTCTCGGTGAGCGCGGCCTGCATCGCGTCGAGCGCGCCCTGCTCGGCCGCGAGCGGCACGCGCAGGCCGGCCAGGAGCGCGTCGGCGGCACGGCGCCGCTGCTGCAGCGCCTCGTCGACCTTGGCCCAGGCCTGGATCACCGCCTGGCGCAGCGCCAGCAGCCGGTTGTAGGCGCCCAGGATCCAGAACACCAGCAGCGCCGCGAGCGCCAGCGCGATGATCTGCTCGCGGCTCAAGGCCGCCCCTGCCGCATCACCGGCGCACCTCGCCCTGGCCGAGCACGACCCATTTGAGCGAGGTCAGCCCCTCCAGCCCGACCGGCCCGCGGGCGTGGAACTTGTCGGTGCTGATGCCGATCTCGGCCCCGAGACCGTATTCGAAACCGTCGGCGAAGCGTGTGCTCGCATTGACCATCACGCTCGCCGAATCGACCTCGCGCAGGAAGCGCATCGCCGCCGGATGGTTCGTCGTCAGGATCGCGTCGGTGTGGTGCGAGCCATGGCGGTTGACATGCGCGATCGCCTCGTCGAGGTCGTCGACGACCTTGATGCTGATCACCGCGGCGAGGTACTCGACGTCCCAGTCGGCCTCGACGGCGCGCACCACGCCGGGGCGCGGCCCGAGCAGCGCCGCGGCGCGCGCGCAGCAGCGCATCTCGACGCCCTTGGCGGCGAAGACATCGCCGATGCGCGGCAGGAAGGCGCCGGCCTGCGCCGCGTGCACGAGCAGCGACTCGGCGGCGTTGCAGGGGCTGTATTTCTGCGTCTTCGCGTTGTCGGTGACGCGCAGCGCGAGTTCGAGGTCGACCTCGGCGTCGACATAGACGTGGCAGTTGCCGTCGAGGTGCTTGATCACCGGCACCCGCGCCTCGGCGGCGATGCGCTCGATCAGCCCCTTGCCGCCGCGCGGGATGACGACGTCGACGAATTGCGGCATCGTGATCAGCAGCCCTACCGCGTCGCGGTCGGTCGTCGCGACGAGCTGCACCGCGTCCTCGGGCAGGCCGGCATCGGACAGCGCCGCGCGCACCAGCGCGGCCAGCGCCAGGTTCGAATGCAGCGCCTCCGAGCCACCGCGCAGGATGGCGGCGTTGCCGCTCTTGATGGCCAGCGCCGCGGCCTCGATCGTCACGTTCGGGCGGCTCTCGTAGATCATGCCGAAGACGCCCAGCGGCACGCGCATGCGGCCGACGGCGATGCCGCTCGGGCGCCGGCGCAGGCCGTCGATCTCGCCGATCGGGTCGGGCATCGCGGCGATCTGCTCGCAGCCTTCGGCGACCGTATCGATGACCTTCTCGCTCAGCTTCAGCCGGTCGACCATCGGTTCGGTCAGGCCGG
>JAGWVB010000059.1 GCA_018971105.1 Burkholderiales bacterium | reverse complement strand
TCGTCGCCTACCGCGACCTCGACGAGGAGGACCCGGCCGAGGTCGAGGCGAGCAAGTTCGACCTCAGCTACATCAGCCTGGACGGCAACATCGGCTGCCTCGTCAACGGCGCGGGCCTGGCGATGGCGACGATGGACACGATCAAGCTCTTCGGCGGCGAGCCGGCGAACTTCCTCGACGTCGGCGGCGGCGCCACGGCCGAGAAGGTCACCGAGGCCTTCAAGATCATGCTGGCCAACAAGAACGTCAAGGGCATCCTCGTCAACATCTTCGGCGGCATCATGAAGTGCGACACCATCGCCGAGGGCGTCATCGCCGCGTGCAAGGCGGTCAACCTGGGCGTGCCGCTGGTCGTGCGCATGAAGGGCACGAACGAGGACCTGGGCAAGAAGATGCTGGCCGCCTCCGGCCTGCCCATCATCAGCGCCGACACGATGGCCGAGGCCGCGACGAAGATCGTCGCCGCCGTCAAGTAAGGACGAGAACATGAGCATCCTGATCAACAAGGACACCAAGGTCATCACCCAGGGCATCACGGGCAAGACCGGACAGTTCCACACCAAGGGCTGCCAGGCCTACGCCAACGGCAAGAACTGCTTCGTCGCCGGCGTCAACCCGAAGAAAGCCGGCGAGAGCTTCGAAGGCATCCCGATCCACGCCAGCGTCAGGGACGCCAAGGCCGCCACCGGCGCCACGGTGAGCGTCATCTACGTGCCGCCGGCCGGCGCCGCCGACGCGATCTGGGAAGCGGTCGAGGCCGACCTCGACCTCGTCATCTGCATCACCGAAGGCATCCCGGTCAAGGACATGCTGACGGTGCGCAACAAGATGAAGCGCAAGGTCGCGCAGGGCGGCAAGGAAACGCTGCTGCTCGGACCCAACTGCCCGGGCCTGATCACGCCCGAGGAGATCAAGATCGGCATCATGCCGGGCCATATCCATCGCAAGGGCCGCATCGGCGTCGTCAGCCGCAGCGGCACGCTGACCTACGAGGCGGTGGCGCAGCTGACCGAGATCGGCCTCGGCCAGAGCTCGGCGGTGGGCATCGGCGGCGACCCCATCAACGGCCTCAAGCACATCGACGTGATGCGGCTGTTCAACGACGATCCCGACACCGACGCGGTGATCATGATCGGCGAGATCGGCGGCCCCGACGAGGCCGACGCGGCGCGCTGGTGCAAGGCGAACATGAAGAAGCCCATCGTCGGCTTCATCGCCGGCGTCACCGCCCCCGCCGGCAAGCGCATGGGCCATGCCGGCGCGCTGATCAGCGGCGGCGCCGACACCGCGGATGCCAAGCTCGCGATCATGGAGGAGTGCGGCTTCAAGGTCACCCGCAACCCGTCCGAGATGGGCCGCCTCCTCAAGAGCCTGATCTGAGCCCGGGCTACTTCGCGCCCGCCGTCTCCAGCGTGCGGGCGTCGATGTAGGTCTTGAGCGACCACACCGCCTCCTGCGTGAACACGCTCGCATAGGCCGGCATCGTGTAGCGGCCCTCGCTGTTGCGCTTGCCGTGCAGCACGACGCCCTTGAAGTAATCGTCGACGTCGGCCAGGCAGGACTCGCGCTTGGCTCCGGCGCTCATGCGCAGGCAGTCGCCGTCGAGCTTGAGCAGGTCGGGCGCGACGCCACCCGAGAGGGCGTCCAGGCCATGGCAACCGGCGCAGTTGTGTTCGTAGCCCACGGCGCCGATGGCCACCGCCTTGGTGTCGCCGCGGTAGGGGTTGGTGGGCAACCAATCGGCACCCAGCGGCTTCAGCCCGGTGGTGTCGATCGGATGCGGCGTCACGTCGCCATGGGCATGGGCGCCGGCGGCAAGGACGAGGGCCAGGATGAGGATCGAAGCGGAACGGGCATTCATGGCGGCAGGGTGGGATGCGACGCCGCAACTGCCGCAAGCGCCGTGCCATGCGCCATCTGTTCCAGCCTGCAGCAATCGGGACAACACGCGGGCCCCCGATCCCCGCGCCGACGCCTCAGACTGAGACAGTCGGGCGATGGAATTCTGCCCGCTGGTCCAAGGGCTTGAGGCCCAGCGCGCCTCCCCGCGGGTCCTGCCCCCTAAACTCGGTGCCGCCCGGGGCTCACGAAAGGGGACATGGAGCATATTGCGGTGGCCGGCTTCTGGGTCGGACTGGCCCAGATCATCTGGATCGATCTGCTGCTGTCGGGCGACAACGCGGTCGTCATCGCCCTGGCCGTGCGCAAGCTGCCGCCGGAGCAGCGCCGCTACGCGATCATCGGCGGCTGCGCCGCCGCGATCGCGATGCGCGTCGCGCTCACGCTGTTCGCGGTGCGCCTGCTCGACCTGCCGTATCTGAAGATCGTCGGCGCCTTGCTGCTGTTCTGGATCGGCGTGCAGCTGCTGCTGCCCGAGGACGACTCGAAGCCGCTGCGCCCCGCGGATCATCTCTGGGCCGCGATCCGCACCATCCTGATCGCCGATGTCGTGATGAGCCTGGACAATGTGCTGGCCGTCGCCGCGGTCGCGGAGACCGGGCCCGAGGCCTCGAGGCTGCTGCTGCTGCTGATCGGCCTCGGGCTGTCGATCCCGTTCATCATCTTCGGCAGCCAGCTGCTGTTGCGACTCATGCACCGCTACCCCGTCATCGTCACGCTGGGCGCCGCGCTGCTCGGCTACATCGCGGGCCAGATGCTCGTCGACGACGCCGCGCTCCAGCCCTGGAGTGCCGCGCTGGGCGGCGCCTGGACGCTGGCGCTCGAGGTCGGCACCGCGATCGCGGTCGTCGCTGCCGGCCGCGCGCTGGCACGCCGACGGACCGGCGCGGGCGCGCACGCGCCCTGAGCAACGGTCCATGAGCGCGTCGGACCGCTCCCAAGCGCAGCTACCGGAGCCCGTCGAGGGCGAAGGTCTCCCAGCGCGCGCGCACATCGGCATCGGCAGCGTGGTCGGCGGCTACCGGCTGCTGCGGCCGCTGGGCGCGGGCGAGCATGGCGCCGTCTTCCTCGCCGCGGCCGCGGACGGCTGGGTCGCGCTCAAGCTCGTCCCCCTGCCGCCCGACCGCGCCCATCCGGCCCGCGCCGCGTTCCTGCATGGCGCCGAGGTCGCGCGCGGGCTCGTGCATCCCGGCATCGTCGGCCTCGCGGCCGCCGGCATCGAGGGCGAGGTCGGCTGGCTGGCGCTGGAGCCGGTGCCGGGCGGCGACCTGCTGCGCTACACCCGCGCCTCGCGCCTGCTGCCGGTGCCGGTCGTGCTGCGGCTGGGCGAGCGCGTCGCGCAGGCGCTGGCCTACGCGCATGAGCGCGGCGTCGTGCACCGCGACATCAAGCCCGCCAACGTCCTCGTCGACTGGGCCACCGACCTCGTGAAGGTCGCCGATTTCGGCCTCGCCCGCAGCACCACGAGCCCGCGCACCGAAACCGGCGTCGTGCTCGGCTCGCCCGCCTACATGGCGCCCGAGCTGCTGGCCGGCGAGGCGCCGACCCCGGCCAGCGACCTCTACGCGCTGGGCGCGATGCTGTTCCAGCTCCTGAGCGCCAGCCTGCCACACGAAGGCGCGACGATGGGCGAGTTGTTGCGCCGGGTCGCCCAGTCCGCCGCGCCCGACCTGGCGTCGCTGCGCCCGGAATTGCCGCCGCGCCTGAGCGCGCTCGTGGCGGCGATGCTGGCCAAGCGGACGGCGGAACGCCCTGCCCAAGCGCGGCAAATTGCACAGGATCTGGCCGCGCTGCGGGCCGCCATGGCCGACCCGGCCTGAGCCGGGTTCGCCCCCGGTCCTAGGGATGTTTTCCGATGCACAATCGTGCAACCCGACCCCATTCATGCCCACGTTGACCGACACCCAGCCCATGGCGATCGAGATCCATTCTGCGGTGGACCCGGGTCGCTCGCGCAGCAATAACGAGGACTCGGTCGCCACCGACGACGCGGTCGCGCTCGCCGTGCTTGCCGACGGCATGGGCGGCTACAACGCGGGCGAGGTCGCCAGCAATATGGCGACCACCTTCATCCACACCGAACTCGGGCGCTGGCTGCGCGAGGCCAGCAGCCAGGCCAGCGACGCCGAGGTGCGGCGCGCGATGGACATCTGCGTCGACAACGCCAATCGCGCCATCTTCAACGCCGCCAATGCCAATCCCCAGTACGCCGGCATGGGCACGACGCTGGTCGTGGCGGTGTTCCGCGGCGACCATGTGCTGCTCGGCCATGTCGGGGATTCCCGCTGCTACCGCCTGCGTGCAGGACGCCTGCAGCAGATCACGCGCGACCATTCGCTGCTGCAGGAACAGATCGACGCCGGTCTCATCACGCCCGAGCAGGCCGCCTACTCGGCGAACAAGAACCTCGTCACGCGTGCCGTCGGGGTCGAGGACACGGTGCTGCTGGAGACCCACCAGCACGAGGTCCAGCCCGGCGATCTCTATCTGATGTGTTCGGACGGCCTCTCGGACATGCTCGACGATGCGGGCATCGCCCAGGTGCTGCAGGCTCACGACACGCTCGAATCCTGCGTCCGCGCCCTCATCGACGGCGCCAATGATGCCGGCGGAAAGGATAATATCTCCGTCATTCTGGTGCGCGCCTCCGGCGGCGCGAGTCCGGCGGGGCGTTCGTGGTGGCCTTTCCGGCGCTGAGTCGGCCGGGTTGCCGATCACCGGACAGTCCGAGGGGCGCCGTCGGCGGCTCGCGGACCATGAGCTAGCTGCCGCCGGCAGTGGATTGAATCGAGGGCATGCATGGGCAAGCTGGTGGTTTCGCTCGACGGTGTGGTCATCAAGGAAGTCCAGCTGACCAAGGACAAGACGACGCTCGGGCGCCGTCCGTACAACGACATCGTGATCGACAACCTGGCCGTCAGCGGCGAGCACGCGGTGTTGCAGATGGTGGGCGCCGATGTCTTCATCGAGGACCTCAATTCCACCAACGGCACCTATATCAACGGCAAGGCGATCAAGAAGCAGCTGCTGACGCACAACGACACGGTCGAGATCGGCAAGTACAAGATCAAGTACCTGGTCGACGACTCGAACGAGTACGAGAAGACGATGATCATGCGCCCCGGCGCCGCCGCACCGGGCGGCGTCGCGCACCAGGCGGCGCAGCCCACGCATGCCGGGATGGCGGCGACGCATTCGGACTTCGGCGCACTGGGCGCGACGCCGGCCTCGCAGCCGGCATCGATCAAGGTCCTCAACGGCGCCGCCGCCGGACGCGAGGTCACGCTGACCAAGGTCGTGACGACGGTCGGCAAGCCGGGCGTGCAGGTCGCCTCGATCACCAAGCGACCCAACGGCTACGCCTTCGCCCATGTCGAGGGCACGCAGCGGCCGAGCATCAACGGCGTGCCGCTGGTCGGCGATTCGGTCCCGCTGCGCAACGGCGATGTGATCGAGCTTGCGGGCACGCAGATGCAGTTCATCTACCGCTGATCGCCGCGCTGCCGGGCGGCCGGGCCCTGCGCCCGGCGCGTGACGCGGTTCACGATCGCCGCCGCGCTGGACCCGCGGCACCGCTGAAATGCGGCAGTGCTGCCTTGCGCCCGGGCCCCCCGGGCTTCAGCATCGGTCCCTTGCCCGCCCAGCGCGGCCCCACGCCCTGAACTCTCCATGCAGATCCGCGTCCTCGGTTGCTCGGGATCGATTGCCGCCGGCAGCCGGACCACGTCGTTCCTGGTCGACGACGACATCCTGATCGACGCCGGCACCGGGGTCGGCGACCTGACGCTGGACGAGATGGCGCGCATCGACCATATCCTGGTCACGCATTCGCACCTCGATCACGTGCTCGCCATCGGCCTGCTGGCCGACAGCGTGACGCGCCGGCGCCAGGCCGCGCAGCGTCCGCCCATCGTCGTCCATGCGCTGCCGCAGACCATCGCCGCGCTGCGCCAGCATGTCTTCAACGGCATCCTCTGGCCCGATTTCACGCGCCTGCCGACGGCGGCGGCGCCGGTGCTGGCCTTCGCGCCGCTCGAGGTCGGGCAGGTGCTCGATCTCGGGCGGCGCCGGGTCGAGGTCCTGCCCGCGTTCCATACCGTGCCCGCCGTCGGCTACGCCGTCCTCGGCGCCGGCAGCGCCGCCCGCGCCTGGGTCTATACCGGCGACACCGGCCCCAACCCGCCGCTGTGGGAGCGGCTGCGCACGCTGCCGCTGGCCGCGCTCGTGATCGAGACCGCGTTCCGCGACGACGAGCATGCGCTGGCCGGCATCAGCCGCCACCTCTGCCCGTCCGAGCTGCAGCGCGAGCTGGCCCGGCTCGAGCGGCCGGCCGATGTCTACATCACGCACATCAAGCCAGGCGAGGTCGATGCGGTGATGAGCGAGATCGGCGCCCAGGCCAGCCCGCATCGCATCCGCGCGCTGGTCACGGGCGAGCGGATCGAGATTCCGGACTGACCGCGGCCCGGGGATCCGGCGCCGCCCTCCCCGGGCCCGGCGGCCAGGCCGGCAGCACGGGCCAGATGCGGCGCCAGATGGCCCAGGCCCGGTGGCTGGCGGCGCAGGCCTGCGCGGGCTCGAACTTGCAGAGGCGATGCAAGGCGTCCAGCGACGCGGCCGGATCGCCATGGGCCGCGGTCAGGCGGGCGTAATGCTCGATCACCGGCGCCACCGGGTAGCGCCGCATCGCGGTGCGCGCGGCGACGAGGTCGGGTAGCGCCCGGCTGTCGATGGTCCAGCTCGCGTAGCGATGAAACGCCTGCAACTGGTCCAGCAGCAGCACCGGCGGCGGCGGCGCTTCGACGTAGAGCCAGTCGTGTCCGCTCCGGGGTTCGACCGTGTACGACGGCCGCACGTCGGTGATCGCGATGTAGTCGCGCGCCAGCGCCGCCCACACCAGCGTGACGACGATGGCCGGCACGCGGAAGAGCGCCGGTGCGCCGCTGCGCAGGCGCAGGGCCGGCCCGGCCTCGTCGCGCGGCGTGCTCAGGCCCAGCCACATGCCGAACGGCAGCAGGAAGTACAGGTAGAACAGCGGCAGTTCGACGAGCCCGTGCAGCAGCAGGGCCGCGGCCGCGAAGGCGCTGCTCAGCGTGGCGGCGTCGCGCGCCCGCGCGAGCCGCCGCACCACCGCCGCGGCCAGCGCCAGTCCCGCGCCAAGGCCGAGCGGGATGCCGAACCAGACCACGAGGTCGATGAGGTAGTCATGCGCGCTGGCGTAGAAGTAGCCGAGCGAGGGATGGCGATCGGCCAGCGCGAACTGCGCTGCGCCGTTCTGCAAGACGCCCCAGCCGGCCCAGGGCCGCCGCGTCGCGGCGTCGAGGTAGAGGGCCCAGATCGCGGGACGCCGGCCCTCGGAGAGCCGGTCGGCCAGCGGGGCCGAGATCTGGCCCGTCCGGCTGGAGAACCAGGGCGCGGCCAGCATCGCCAGCGCGATCGCCACGGCGATGGCCGCCAGCGCGCGCGTGGAGCGCGCGCGCCAGGGCAGCAGTGCGCGCCGCCCAGCGATCAGCACCAACAGGGCGGCCGCCACCAGCCAGGCGACGCGCGACTGCGTGAGCACGAGCGCGAACGCGACCGGCGCGGCCAGCAGCAGGGCGGTGACGCGGCCGATGCGCGCGCGGCAGCGCAGGCGCCACAGCGCGCACAGGCCCTGGATCAGCAGCGAGGCCAGCAGATTGGCCTGCTCCATGTGGGCGATCGGCCGCCCGGCGGGCACGCGCTCGCCGAAGTCCAGGCGCAGCCAGCCCAGCCATTGCAGGATGGCCAGCGGCGCCGAGGCCAGCGCGGCGCACAGCAGCGCCGCGGCGAGGCGGTCGGCGCAGGCGTCGCGCTCGGCCTCGGCCAGCGCCGCGGTGATGACGACCGCGATCGCGAAGGACGCGAAGTACAACGAGGGCAGCAGCGCATCGGAGCGATACGGGACGCGCCCGCACGCCCATTGCAGCCAGCCGGCGCCCGCGAGCACGAGCGCGGCGGTCGGCATCGACGCCAGCGGCCAGCGGATCTCGCGCCCGGTGTCGCGCAAGGTGGTCAGCGCCGCCAGCAGCAGGGCCAGCGCGGCCACGGCCGATGTCCATTCGCGCCAGAAGCTGAGCCAGGGGGGATCGCCCACGGGCAACAGCAGGGCGATGGCCAGCAGCACGGCACCGGCCCAGCCGATCGCGATCGAGGAACGGGTCACGCCGGTTTCAGGCATTGGATGGCGTCGCCGGAAAAGAAAAGGAGGCGCCAGAGCGCCTCCTTCGGTTTCAAGCCTGACAGGCTCGGATCAGCCGCGGCAGGAGCCGGGCAGGTACTTCGCGTCCATGGTCGTGCCGTCGGCGGTGCTGCCGCAGCGCCAGCCGTAGATCTGCACGCCCATCGAACCGGCCAGCGCCGTGTTGGTGGAATCCACCGGCACCAGCGTCACGATCTTCGAAGCCGCGGCGCCGAGCGAAGGTTCAGCCGACGACGTGACCGTGATCTTGCCGGTGGCGTCGGTCGCGACCGAGGCGACGTACTTGCTCGGAGCGGCCGCGCCACCGACACCCGACTCGCAACCCCAGGCGTTGCCAAGCGGCGCGGTCGATGCGGTCTGGTAGACCTCGGAAATGGTCGTGCGGCATTGGCTGGCGGCCAGCAGCACTTCGGAGACCTTCGCCTTGACGGTGTAGGTCTGGTACGCCGGCAGCGCCACGGCGGCCAGGATGCCGATGATCGCCACGACGATCATCAGTTCGATCAGGGTGAAACCTTGCTGTACACGCTTCATGGTCTAGGACTCCTTGCAACAAATAGGTGGGGAAGACAGGTCAAATCAATGCACGCGACGTGCCAACGTCGAATGCCCCCAAAAACGTGCGGTTTCTCCGATGGAATGACCATAGGCGTCAGCCGGGTTCGCCTCGGGGTGACCAAAACCGTCGGGCGATTACAGGAAACGTCGAGATCGCTGCAGGGGCCTTGCCGGCCGGCGCCGACCGTCGACGCGTTCGATCCGCGACAGGTGCGCGACGATCGGCCAGGCCCGCCGCCGCAACGCCGCAGCGGCGGACCGGGCCGGCATGCGTCGACGGCTTGATAGCATCCGCAGCGCCCGAGCCCGGGCCCCCGCAGGACGCACCGAGATCGCCTTGAACACCACGCAACCCATGCCGGCCTCGGCGTCCCGAGGGATGGCCGTCGAACTCGCCGCCGTCGCCGCCGCTGCCGCGCCGTCGCTGCTGGCCTACAACGTCTCGCCCTCGCCGACCTTCCTGAACCAGGCGCTGGCCTTCGCGCTCTGGGCCGCCTTCGTCGTCGTGTCGGGCCCGACGACGCTGCGCGGGCGCGCGCTGCCGCTGTATGCGGCGCTGCTGCTGTTGATGGGCGCGGCCGGCTGGTCCTGGCTGCACGGCTCGCTGCCGGCCTCGCTGGCGTGGTCGGCGCTCGGCACGCTGGCCGCGGCGATGGTCGTCGCCGCCGGCGGTTGCGGCGTCAGCGCCGACGCCGAGGATGTCTTCGCCGCCTTCTGCTGGGGCTGGGTCGCTGCCGGGGTGGTGAATGTCGTGATCGCGGCGATCCAGGTCTTCGCGCCCGCCGTCCCCGACGGCTCCTGGATCGCGCTGTCGGCGATCGCCGGCCGTGCCGTCGGCAACCTGCGCCAGCCCAACCACCTGAGCAGCCTGCTGCTGTGGTCGTGCATCGCCGCCATCGGCCTGCTCGAACTCGACCGCCTGGGCGCGCGCGGCCGGCACTGGGCCGCGGCGCTGGTCGCGGCCTTCGTCTTCGCGGTCGTGCTCTCGGCCTCGCGCACCGGCCTCGTCAGCGTGATCATCCTGGCGCTGTGGGGCGCGCTCGACCGCCGCCTGTCGCCGGCCGCGCGCCGCATCCTCGTCGGCGCGCCGCTGGCCTATGCGCTCATCTGGCTCGCGATGGCGGGCTGGGCGGCGCTGTCGCAGCACCCGTTCGGCGGCGAGGCGCGGCTGGCCGAGACCGACATCTCGAGCTCGCGCTTCGGCATCTGGCGCGACACGCTGAAGCTGATCCGCATGCACCCGTGGACGGGCGTCGGCTGGGGCGAATTCAACCTCGCCTGGACGCTGACGCCGTTCCCGCATCGCCCGATCGCCTTCTTCGACCACACGCACAACCTGCTGCTGCAGTTCGCGGTCGAGCTCGGCCTGCCGCTGGCGACGCTGATCACGGCGCTGCTGCTGTGGGTGCTGCTGCGGGCGGCGCGGCAGGCCTGGGCGACGCCGGGCCGGCTAGGCGCGGCGCGGCGCTGCGCGGTGTTGATGGTGCTGATGATCGCCGTCCACAGCCAGCTCGAATATCCGCTGTGGTACGCCTATTTCCTGCTGCCGACGGCCTGGGCCCTGGGTTTCGCGCTGCAGGGGCCGGTCGCGCCGGTGCGCGCGCAGCCCTCGCGGCTGCTGGCGCTCGCGGCGCTGCTCCTCATCGGCGCCACCGCGCTGTCGGTGCTGGACTACCGGCGCGTGGCGCTGATCTTCGACGAGGATGCCGGCGCCATCCCGCTCGAGGCGCGCATCGCCGCCGGCCAGCACAGCCTGTTCTTCGGCCACCACGCCGATTACGCGGCGCTCACCACCGGCATGCCGATCCCGGGCAACTCCCGGGGTTTCGAGCGCGCCGTGCATTACCTGCTCGACACGCGGCTGATGATCGCCTGGGCCGAAGCGCTGGATCGCGGCGGCCACGTCGACCTCGCGCGCGACCTCGCGGCGCGGCTGCGTGAATTCCACAAGCCCGATGCGATCGAGTTCTTCGCGCCCTGCCCATCGGGGGCCACGCCGGTCGAGGCGGCGCGGCGTCCGTTCCAGTGCGAGCGGCCCGAGCGCGCGCACGACTGGCGCGAATTCCTCGCGCCCGGCGCCCTGGCCGCACCGGCCCTGCCGGCGCCGCGCCCCGCCGCGCCCTAGGGCCGGTGCAAGCGGCGGGCCTCAGCCCGCCGTCCAGCGGCCCGACTTGCCGCCGCGCTTGTCGAGCACGCGGATGTCGGTCATCACCATGCCGCGATCGACGGCCTTGCACATGTCGTAGATCGTCAGCAGGCCGACCTGGACCGCGGTCAGCGCCTCCATCTCGACGCCGGTGCGGCCCAGCGTCTCGACCTGGGCCGTGCAGTGGACGGCGCTGGCGTCGTCGTCGATCTCGAAATCGACGGCGACGCGCGTGATCGGCAGCGGATGGCACAGCGGCACGAGGTCGGCCGTGCGCTTGGCGCCCTGGATCGCGGCGATGCGCGCGACGCCTATCACGTCGCCCTTCTTCGACCCGCCGGCGGCGATCAGGGCGCAGGTCGCCGGCTGCATGCGTATCGAGCCGGCGGCGCGCGCGACGCGGTGCGTGACCTCCTTGGCGCCGACATCGACCATGTGCGCCTGCCCGCTGGCGTCGAAATGGGTCAGCGTCGGGTCGGTCATGAGGTTTACAAGTCCAGCAACAAGGCGATGTCATGATAGCCAGAGGGAACGCCCGCTGCCGGCTGCGTGTCCCAAGCCCGTCCCCAGCCTTCGAGACCTGCCTTGACCCCTGCCCCCCAGCCGCTCTGGCGCCGCGTCATCACCGTCGGGCTGGCCCTGCTGATGACGCTGGGCGGCTGGCAGCGGCCGGCGCAGGCCCAGATGCCGCCCCAGGCGCCGTCCCAGGTGCCGTCCCAGGTGCGCCTGCCCTCGCTGGGCGAATCGGCGTCGCAGGACCTCAGCGTCAGCGACGAGCGGCGCCTCGGCGACCAGATCATGAACGAGGCCCGGCGCGACCCGGAATACCTCGACGACCCGGTGCTGCTCGAGTACCTGCAGTCGGTCTTCCAGCCGCTCGTGAAGGCGGCGCGCACGCTCGGCAACATCGACGCCGACACCGACCACGTCTTCGCCTGGCAGCCCTTCCTGGTCAAGGACCCGTCGGTCAACGCCTTCGCGCTGCCGGGCGGCTACATCGGCGTGCACCTGGGCATGATCGCGATCACCGACAACGCAGACGAGCTCGCGTCGGTGCTCGCGCACGAGCTCTCGCACGTGACCCAGCGCCACATCGCGCGCAGCATCGCGCCGCAGCAGCATGCGTCGATGATGGCGATCGCGGCGATGCTGCTGGGCATCATCGCTGCCAGCCGCAGCAGCAACTACGACGTCGCCAACGCGGCCATCATGGGCGGCCAGGGCGCCGCGATCCAGTCGCAGCTCAACTACTCGCGCGGTGTCGAGCACGAGGCCGACCGCGTCGGCTACGCCGTGCTCACCGCCGCCGGCTACGCGCCTTCGAGCATGGCCGACATGTTCGAGCACCTGGAGCAGGCGACGCGGCTCAACGACAGCGGCGGCTTTCCCTATCTGCGCACGCACCCGCTGACGACCGAGCGCATCGCCGAGGCGCGCAACCGCGCGCTGCTGCATCCCGGCCCGCCGCCGGTGGCGACGCTGATGCACCTGCTGATGCGCGCCCGCGCCCGCGTCCTGATGGCCGGCGGCGAACAGGCGCTGCAGCGGCTGGCGGGCGGCAGCACCTCGCCGCGGCGCACCGATCAGGTCGCCGCGCTGTATCGCACGGCGCTGGCGCGCTCGGCGCTGCACGACGGCGCCGCCGCCGACCGGGCCGCGGCGCAGGCGCTCGCGCTGGCCGAGACGGCGCCGGTGCGCGAGCCGCGCGCCGAACGTGCGCTGCTCGAACTCGAGGCCGAGGTGCGGCTGGCGGCGGCCAACCCCGCCGGGGCGATGCAGGCCTTGGACCAGATCCCGGGCGCGGCCGATACGCGCGACCG
This sequence comes from Burkholderiales bacterium, assembly GCA_018971105.1. Lineage (GTDB taxonomy): Bacteria > Pseudomonadota > Gammaproteobacteria > Burkholderiales > Burkholderiaceae_C > Rubrivivax. The sequence goes on along the minus strand of JAGWVB010000059.1, from coordinate 7,005 downwards.
GCCGGTGCTGCTGCTGCGCGCGCAGACCGAACTCGCGCTCGCGCGTCGCAGCGGCGACGTGGCCGCGCTGCGCGACAGCGCGTCCGCGCTGGAGGTCTGGCTCGCCGACCATCCCGACGACGCGATCGCCTGGGACCTGGTGGCGCAAAGCGACGCGGCGCTCGGCTTCAAGCTGCGTGCGCTGCGCGCCGAGGCCGAGCACCATGCGGTGCTGGGCGACCTGCCGGGTGCGATCGATCGCCTGCGCGCGGCGCAGGCGGCCGCGCGCGGCGCGCAGGGACAGGACTTCATCGAAGCCTCGGTGATCGACACCCGGCTGCGCCAGCTCATGGCGCGCCGCCGCGCGCGCGAGCTCGAAGCGCGCGGCGAAGGCCGCGGCGGCAAGCCCGGGGACGAGTTGCACTGACCGCTCCGATAGCGCGCGCCGCGGCCTCGTGCATCGGCCGCCCGCGAGCGCGCACGGATCGCGTCGCCCCTCCTCGCTACGCCTGCGCGCCGCCGCGCGGCTCAGGCCCGCTTGTACAGGCGCTCGGTCGCGGCGTCGATCACCATGCTGCACAGGCTGTACAGCAGCGATCCGACCAGCGCGGCGCCGAAACCGGCGACGGCGAAGCCGTTCAGCACCGAGGCCGCGGCCCAGAACATCAGCGCATTGATGACGAAGAGGAACAGGCCCAGCGTGAGCAGCGTCACCGGCAGCGTCAGCAGCACCAGCAGCGGCCGCACGAGGGTGTTGAGCAGGCCGATGACGAAGGCGGCCCCGAGCGCCGAGGTGAAGCTCGCGACGGCCACCCCGGGGTAGACCTGTGCCACCAGCAGCAGCGCTGCGGCGAGCAGCAGCCAACGCACGATGATCTTCATGCGTCGAGCATACCGTGGCGTGGCTGCGCCAAACGCGCTTTTTACCTAGGAAAAACGCTTCTCAGCGCATCACGCAGGGATTACCATCGCGCCTGCTTGTTTGCTAGGAAAGACAGGCCCGCATCCGATGCACGTTCACCGTTCATGGATGCGAGGCCCGCGTGGCGACCGGCATCCCTCATCAACTGATGGAGACTATCCAAATGGCAACTGCGAAGAAAGCTCCCGCTAAAAAGGCCGCGCCCGCGAAGAAGGCGGCCGTGGCCAAGAAGGCGGCCCCGGCGAAAACGGCGGCACCGGCCAAGAAGGCGGCCCCGGCCAAGAAGCGCACCCCGAGCGCGGCGTTCATGAAGCCCCTGACCCCGAGCGCGGCGCTGGCCGCCGTGATCGGCGACAAGGCTCTGCCGCGCACCGAGGTGACGAAGAAGGTCTGGGAATACATCAAGAAGCACGACCTTCAGGACAAGCTCAAGCGGACCATGATCAACGCCGACGCCAAGCTCAAGGCCGTCGTCGGGGTCAGCCCGATCAGCATGTTCGCGATGACCAAGGAAATCAGCAAGCACCTCAAGTGAGTTGCCGATTCCGGTAATTGGAAAGGGCCCCGAGGGGCCCTTTTTCTTTCGCACCTTGCGCTGCCCCCGGTGCCGTTCCGGCCGCCGTTCAGAGCGCCAGCAGGGGGCCTAGAAAACGCCCCGTGTGGCTGGCCGCGCAGGCCGCCACGTCCTCGGGCGTGCCGGCGCAGACGACGCTGCCGCCGCCAGCCCCGCCCTCGGGGCCCATGTCTATGAGCCAGTCCGCGGTCTTGATGACGTCGAGGTTGTGCTCGATGACGACGATCGTGTTGCCGGCGTCGCGCAGCTGGTGCAGCACCTTCAGCAGCATCCCGACATCGTGGAAATGCAGCCCCGTCGTCGGCTCGTCGAGGATGTAGAGCGTGCGTCCCGTGTCGCGCTTGGAGAGTTCGAGCGCCAGCTTGACGCGCTGCGCCTCGCCGCCCGAGAGCGTCGTCGCCGCCTGGCCGAGGTGGATGTAGCCCAGGCCCACGTCGAGCAGCGTCTGCAGCTTGCGTGCGAGGCTGGGCACGGCAGCGAAGAAGGCGTGCGCGTCCTCGACCGTGAGCTCGAGCACCTCGGTGATGTTCTTGCCCTTGTAGAGGATCTCGAGCGTCTCGCGGTTGTAGCGCGCGCCGTGGCAGGTGTCGCAGGGCACGTACATGTCGGGCAGGAAATGCATCTCGACCTTGATCACGCCGTCGCCCTCGCAGGCCTCGCAGCGCCCGCCGCCGGCCGCGGCACTGACGTTGAAGCTGAAGCGCCCGGCGCCGTAGCCGCGCTCGCGCGCCGCCGGCACCTCGGCGAAGAGGTCGCGGATCGGCGTGAACAGCCCGGTGTAGGTGGCCGGATTGCTGCGCGGCGTGCGGCCGATCGGGCTCTGGTCGACGTTGATGACCTTGTCGAACTGCTCGAGGCCGTCGATGCGGTCGTGCGGCGCCGGCTCGGCATGGCTCTGGTAGAGCTTGCGCGCGACGGCGGTGTACAGCGTGTCGTTGATCAGCGTGCTCTTGCCCGAGCCGCTGACGCCGGTGACGCAGGTCAGCAGCCCGATCGGGATCTCGACGCTGACGTTCTTCAGGTTGTTGCCGCGCGCGCCGACGATGCCGAGGCGGAACGGCGCGGCGCCGAAACCGCTGGCGGCGCGGCGCCGCTTAGGCACCTCGATGCGCAGCGCGTGCGCGAGGTAGCGCCCGGTCAGCGACGCCGGATCGGCCGCGACCTGCTGCGGCGTGCCCTGCGACATCACGCGGCCGCCATGGATGCCGGCGCCCGGGCCCATGTCGACGACGTGATCGGCGGCGCGGATCATGTCCTCGTCGTGCTCGACGACGAGCACGCTGTTGCCGAGGTCGCGCAGATGGCGCAGCGTGCCGATGAGGCGCTCGTTGTCGCGCTGGTGCAGGCCGATGCTGGGCTCGTCGAGCACGTACATCACGCCCGACAGGCCGCTGCCGATCTGGCTCGCGAGCCGGATGCGCTGCGCCTCGCCGCCCGAGAGCGTGTCGGCGCCGCGGTCCAGGCTCAGGTAGGCGAGGCCGACATCGTTGAGGAAACGCAGCCGGCTGCGGATCTCGCGCATGATCTTGGCCGCGATCTCGGCCTTGCCGCCGATCAGGGTCAGGCCGTCGAAATAGGCGAGGGCCGCGGCCAGCGTCGCATGCTCGGCCTCGTAGATCGGCTGGCCCTTGGCGCCATCGGCGTGCTGCAGGAAGACATGGCGTGCCTCGCGCCGCAGCCGCGTGCCGTGGCATTGGCCGCAAGGCTTGGCCGCCTGGTAGCGCGTCAGTTCGTCGCGCACCGCCACCGAATCGGTCTCGCGCAGGCGGCGCTCGAGGCTGGGCAGGATGCCCTCGAAGGGATGCTTGCGCTTGACGCTGCGCGCGCGCGCCTTGGCGCCGCCGCCGGCGGCCTCGTAGATGAATTCGATCTCGGTCGCGCCCGAGCCGTGGAGCAGCACCCGGCGCAGGTCCTCGGGCAGCGACTCGAACGGCGCTTCGAGGTCGAAGCCGTAATGGCGAGAGACGCCCTCGAGCAGCGCATAGGTGTAGCTGTTGCGCCGGTCCCAGCCCTTGATCGCGCCGGCCGCCAGGCTCAGCGTCGGGAAGGCGACGACGCGCTCGGGGTCGAACGCGGTGACCAGGCCCAGGCCGTCGCAGGCCGGGCAGGCGCCGACCGGCGAATTGAAGCTGAACAGGCGCGGCTCGAGTTCGGGCAGCGAATAGCTGCACACCGGGCAGCCGAACTTGCTGCTGAACAGGTGTTCGCGGCCGCTGTCGGTCTCGAGCGCGATCGCGCGCCCGTCGGCGATGCGCAGGCAGGCCTCGAAGCTCTCGGCCAGGCGCTGCTTCATCTCGGGGCGGCTGCGCAGGCGGTCGACGACGACGTCGATATCGTGCTTCTCGGTCTTCTTCAGCCTGGGCAGCGCGTCGGCGTCGACGATCGAGCCCGGCCGGCCGTCGCCGCCGACGCGGAAGCGCACGTAGCCGCGCGCGCGCATGTCGTCGAACAGTTCGCCGAATTCGCCCTTGCGGTCGCGCACGACCGGGGCGAGCAGCATCAGCTTCGTGTCCTCGGGCAGCGCGAGCAGCGCGTCGACCATCTGCGCCACGCTCTGCACCTGCAGCGGCAGGTCGTGGTCGGGGCAGTAGGGCGTGCCTGCGCGGGCGTAGAGCAGGCGCAGGTAGTCGTGGATCTCGGTGATCGTGCCGACCGTGCTGCGCGGGTTGTGGCTGGTCGCCTTCTGCTCGATGCTGATGGCCGGGCTCAGGCCCTCGATGACGTCGACATCGGGCTTGTCCATCAGCTGCAGGAACTGGCGCGCGTAGGCCGACAGGCTCTCGACGTAGCGCCGCTGGCCCTCGGCGTACAGCGTGTCGAAGGCGAGGCTGCTCTTGCCCGAACCCGACAGGCCGGTGATGACGACGAGCGACAGCTTGGGGATGTCGAGGTCGATGTTCTTCAGGTTGTGCGTGCGGGCGCCCCGAATGCGCAGCGTGCGGATCTCTTCGGGCGGCACGCGCGGCGCCGCGGCGGATGCTGGCGGCAGGGGTTCGGTGGCAAGGCGGGGAGCGGATTCGGCGGGCATGGGCGGTCGGCGGGCAACCGACCATCATAGCGACGCCGCGGCCGCGCCCGCTGCGGGCCCGGATGGCGCGGTCAGGCGGGCGCGCCCAGCACGCGCAGGATTTCGGCGCCGTAGCGTTCGAGCTTGGTCGCGCCGACGCCGCTGACGCCGGCCAGCGCGTCGAGCGTGTCGGGGCATTCGCGCGCCATCTCGGCCAGCGTGGCGTCGTGGAAGACGACATAGGCCGGCAGGTTGTGTTCGCGCGCGACCTCGGCGCGCCAGGCCTTGAGCGCGTTGAAGCGCGCGCCGGCGGCCTCGTCCAGCGGCAGCGGCGGCGGCTTGCCGGCGGCGCCGCCGCCGCGCACGCGCGCGGTCTTGCCGCGCGCCTTCGTCTCGGCCGGCACGCGCAGCTGCACCGGCACGGCGCCGCGCAGCACCTCGCGCGCGCTCTCGGTCAGCGCCAGCGTGTTGTATTCGCCCTCGGCCTGCAGATGGCCGAGGGCGATGAGCTGGCGCAGCACGAGGCGCCATTGCGACTCGCTGACATCGGCGCCGATGCCCCAGGTCGAGAGCTGCTCGTGGTGGTACTGCGCGACCTTGTCGGTCGCCTTCCCGCGCAGCACGTCGATCAGATGGCCGGCGCCGAAACTGCGCGGTCCATGGGGGCTCTGGCGGAAACGGTAGATGCACGACAGCGCCTTGCGCGCCGCCTCGGTCGCGTCCCAGGTCGCCGGCGGGTGCAGGCAGTTGTCGCAATTGCCGCAAGGGGTGCTGGCCTGGCCGAAATAGGCCAGCAGCCGCACGCGGCGGCAGTCGTGCGCCTCGGCCAGCGCGAGCAGCGCATCGAGCTTGCTGCGCTGCAGGCGCTTGAATTCCTCCTCGGCCTCGCTCTCGTCGATCATGCGGCGCTGGTTCACGACATCGGCCAGGCCGTAGCTCATCCAGGCGTCGGCGGGCAGGCCGTCGCGGCCGCCGCGGCCGGTCTCCTGGTAATAGCTCTCGATGTTCTTGGGCAGGTCGAGGTGGGCGACGAAGCGCACGTCGGGCTTGTCGATGCCCATGCCGAAGGCGATCGTCGCCACCATCACGACGCCCTCCTCGCGCAGGAAGCGGTCCTGGTGCTGGCGCCGCAGCGCGGCGTCGAGCCCGGCGTGGTAGGGCAGCGCCGTCATGCCCTCGGCGGCGAGCCAGGCGGCCGTCTCGTCGACGCGCTTGCGCGTCTGGCAGTAGACGATGCCGGCATCGCCCTCGTGCTCGTCGCGGATGAAGCGCAGCAGCTGCTTGCGCGGCTCGTCCTTCTCGACGATCGTGTAGCGGATGTTCGGGCGGTCGAAGCTGGCGACGAACAGGCGCGCGGCCTGCAGCTGCAGCCGCTCGATGATGTCGGCGCGCGTGTGGTCGTCGGCGGTGGCCGTGAGCGCCAGCCGCGGCACGCCCGGGAAGCGCTCGTGCAGCGCCGACAGGCCGAGGTATTCCTCGCGGAAATCATGGCCCCATTGGCTGACGCAATGCGCCTCGTCGATCGCGAACAGGCCGAGCTGGCCGCGCTCGGCCAGCGATTCCATCATCGCCAGGAAGCGCGGCGTGAGGATGCGCTCGGGCGCCGCGTACAGCAGTGTCAGGCGGCCGGCGAGCAGGTCGCGCTCGACGCGCCGTGCCTCGTCGCCGTCGAGCGTGCTGTTGAGGAAGGCCGCCTTGACGCCGATCTCGTCGAGCGCGCCGACCTGGTCGTGCATCAGGGCAATCAGTGGCGAGACGACCACGGTGACGCCGCGGCCGGCGCGCTGGCGCACGATCGCCGGCACCTGGTAGCACAGGCTCTTGCCGCCGCCGGTGGGCATGAGCACCAGCGCGTCGCCGCCGGCGACGACATGCTCGACGATCTCGCGCTGCGCGCCGCGGAACGCCGGGTAGCCGAAGACCTCGTGCAGCACCTGCGACGGCAGGTCGGCGAGCGCGGGTTCGGAGGCTTGGAGCACGGCGGTCATGGTGGCCCGCGATGGTAAGCGAGCGTCGTCGGCGGAGCTTCCCGCGCCCGGGTGCCGCCCTACGGGCGACCTCCTCGTGGCGATGCGCCGCGCCGGGGGGCGGGGGCGATAATCCACATCCATCCCCATTGCCGCGTCGGAGCAGACCATGGCCTCAGTCAACAAAGTGATACTCGTCGGCAACCTCGGTCGCGACCCCGAGGTGCGCTACGCGCCCAGCGGTGCGGCGATTTGCAACGTCACCATCGCCACGAGCCGGCAGTGGAAGGACAAGACCAGCGGCGAGCGCCAGGAGGAGACCGAATGGCACCGCGTGGTCTTCTACGACCGCCTGGCCGAGATCGCGGGCGAATATCTGAAGAAGGGCCGCCCGGTCTACGTCGAGGGGCGGCTGAAGACGCGCAAGTGGACCGACAAGGACGGCGTCGAGAAATACACCACCGAGATCATCGCGGCCGAGATGCAGCTGCTCGGCGGTCGTGAAGGCGGCGGCGGCGACGAGATGGGCGGTGCCTCGGCCGCGCCGGCGCCGCGC
>JAGWVB010000058.1 GCA_018971105.1 Burkholderiales bacterium | reverse complement strand
CTCGGCGGCGACGCGCTCGGCGCCGTGCAGGTCGACGGCGGCCCAGCAGGCCGCGTCGGGCCGGGGCGCGGCGAGTGCGCGCGGCACGCGCGCGGCCAGCGTCGCGGCCAATGCGTCATCGGGATCGACCGCCTCGCACAGCCCCAGTTCGGCCAGCAGGCCGGCGCGCAGCTTCTGCTCCATCCGCGGCACGCTGCGCGGCACCAGGATGGCCTTCTTGCGCGCCGCCAGCAGCTCGACGCAGGTGTTGTAGCCGGCCATCGAGACGACGAGATCGGCGGCGCGGATGCTGGGCATCGGCTCGGTCGTGTAGGAGACGATCTCGACATCGTCGCGGCCGGCGGCGGCGGCCTGCAGCGCCTCGCTCTCGGCGCCCGGCATCAGCGGGCCGGTGACGATGACGGAGTAGAAGTCGTTCGGCGTGCCGCGGCACAGGCCCTGCAGGTAGGCATCCATCAGGAAATGGCCGTCGCCGCCGCCGCCGGCCATCACCAGCACGACCGGCCGCGCGCCGCTGCGCCGGCGGTCCCAGCAGACGGGGCCCTGGGCGGCCGCGCGCAGCTGCTCGAAGCGCGCCGGGCCGACGACATAACCGCAATACTTCACGTGCTGCGCGAGGCGGGCCGAGAGACCGTAGGCCGACACGACGTCGTGCAGGTGCTCGCTGCCGTAGACGAACACGTCGTCGTAGGCCTGTTCGATGAGGGCGTGCAGGTCCTGCTCCTGCCAGGTCCGGCGCACGTTCTCGGCGCTGTCGAGGATGTCGCGCAGCCCGAGCACGGTGCGCGTGCCCGGCAATTCGTTGCGGATCAGCGCCAGCGTCGAGAGCAGCTCGCCGTTCATGCCCGCCGGCGCGTGGTCGACGAGGAACACGTCGGGACGCTGCTCCTCGACGAGCTTCATGATCAGCGCCTCGCGGTAGCCCTTGGTGAGGCCGAAGACCTGGCCCGGCGCGCGCGCGGCGTAGCGCTCGGCGCCGGTCTTGACGACGGGCGGCAGCGGCTGCACATGCAGCCCCGGCGGCAGCGTCCATTGGCGTATCACCGGCGAGCCGGTGAGCAGCCAGACCTCGAACCGGTCCGCGCTGCGCAGCAGCTGGTCGGCGAGCGCGAGGTTGCGCCGCAGATGGCCGAGGCCGAAGGTGTCGTGCGAATAGATGCAGACCTTGGTCGCCGCGGCGGCGGCGCGCCGTTGGCCGAAGATGCGCTGCGCGTCGAAGACGCGCTCGGGCAGGTCCCAGACGGGCATGGAGGGCATGCGCCGGCTTGCACAGGCCGATTCGGTGATCATCGGTGACTCCTCGTTCGATGAAGCAGGGGCGGTGGGCCCGACGAGAACGAGTGTGTGGACGCCGAATGAACCCAATCTGAACACCGCCGCGACGGTGCTCGAAACTGGTATCCAGTTGCAAACGGCCGGCGCCGGCGCCGCGGCGCCGGTCGCGCGCGGCCGCGCTCTCAGGCGGCGGCGGCCGCGAGCAGATCGCGCGCGATGACGATCTGTTGCACTTCGGAAGCGCCTTCGTAGATGCGCAGCGCGCGGATCTCGCGATACAGGCGCTCGACCGTCTGACCGCTGACCAGGCCCAGGCCGCCCCACAGCTGCAGCGCCGCATCGATGACCTGCTGCGCCCCTTCGGTGGCGGCCCATTTCGCCATCGCGGCCTCGCGCGTCACGCCGCGCCGGCGGTCGCGCTGCCAGGCCGCGCGATAGGTCAGCAGCGCCGCGCTGTCGATCGTCGTCGCCATCTGCGCCAGCCTGGCCTGGGTCAGCTGGAAATCGGCGAGCTTGCGCCCGAACATCGGGCGCGTCGTCGCGCGTTCGAGCGCCGCATCGAAGGCGCGGCGCGCATAGCCCAGCGCCGCCGCGGCCACCGAGGTGCGGAACACGTCGAGCGTGCGCATCGCGATCTTGAAGCCCTCGCCGCCGCGCCCGATCAAGGCATCCGCCGGCAACCGGCAATTCGTGAATTCGAGCCGCGCCAGCGGGTGCGGCGCGATGAGGTCGATGCGCTCGGCGATCTCGAGTCCGGGCCTGCCGGCGTCGACGATGTAGGCCGAGATGCCGCGCGCGCCCGGCGCCTCGCCGCTGCGTGCGAAGACGACGTAGAAATCGGCGATGCCCCCGTTCGAGATCCAGGTCTTGCAGCCGTTCAGCACATGGCCCGCGCCGTCGCGCTCGGCCTTGCAGGCCAGCGCGGCCACATCCGACCCGGCCTCGGGCTCGGACAGCGCGAACGCGGCGATCGCCTCGCCGCGCGCGACGCGCGGCAGGTAGCGCGCCTGCTGCGCCGCGCTGCCGGCGAGGCTGATCGCGCCCGATCCCAGGCCCTGCATCGCGAAGGCGAAATCGGCCAGGCCCGAATGGCGCGCGAGGATCTCGCGCAGCAGGCAGATCGCGCGCGTGTCGATCACGTCGCCCGCGCCGCCATGGGCGCGGCCGGCCACCGCATGCGCCAGCCAGCCGGCGGCGCCGAGGCGACGCACGAGTTCGCGGCAGGCGGCGTCGACGTCGGCGCCATCATCGTCGGCGACCTGCGCCTCGGCCCAGGCCTCGAGTTCGATGGCCAGTTGCCGATGCCGGTCGTCGAAGAAGGGCCAGTCGCGATAGGTCTCGTCGGCCATCTCAGTTTCCCTGGAAGGTCGGCTTGCGCCGGGCGACGAAGGCGGCGTGCGCGCGCTGGAAATCCTGCGTCAGCATGCAGATCGCCTGCGCCTGCGCCTCGGCCTCCAGCGCCTGGTCGATCGTCATCGCCCATTCCTGATGCAGCATCGCCTTCGTGATGCCGTGGGCGAAGGTCGGGCCCTCGGCGAGCTGGCGCGCCAGCGCCTGCGCCGCTGCCGCGAGCGCGTCGGGCGCGGCGAGGCGGTTGAACCAGCCCCAGCGCTCGCCCTGCTCGCCGTCGAGCGGGACGCCGGTGTAGAGCAGCTCGCTGGCCCGGCCCTGGCCGATGATGCGCGGCAGGATCGCGCAGGCGCCCATGTCGCAGCCGGCGAGGCCGACGCGATTGAACAGGAAGGCCGTGCGGCTACGCGGCGTGCCGATGCGCAGGTCCGAGGCCATCGCGATGATGGCGCCGGCCCCGGCGCAGACGCCGTCGACGGCGGCGACGATGGGTTGCGGGCAGGCCCGCATCGCCTTCACGAGATCGCCCGTCATGCGCGTGAACAGCAGCAGCTCGGGCGCCGCCAGCGCCAGCAGCGGGCCGATGATCTCGTGCACGTCGCCGCCCGAGCTGAAATTGCCGCCGGCGCCGGTGACGACGACGGCCTTGACGTCGTCGGCGTATTTCAGCTCGCCGAAGAGATCGCGCAGTTCCGCGTAGGTCTCGAAGGTCAGCGGATTCTTGCGCTCGGGGCGATTGAGCGTGATCGTCGCCACGCCGTCGCCGAGCTGCCAGAGGAAATGCCGCGCGGCGTAGTTCGCCGCGGAGCGGCGGTTGCCGGCCAGCAGGACGGGGTCGATGGAGGTTTCGTTCATGGTTCCTGCCTGCTGCCGTCCGGCGCGGGCGCGCAACGATCGGGAATGACGGCCGTGGCCTCGATCTCGACGCGGGCGCGGTCCTCGATCAGCGCGGCCACCTGCACCGCCGACATCGCGATGTCGTAATGGCCGATCAGCTCGCGGAAACCGATGCCGATCGCCGGCAGCGCCGCCAGGTATTCGCGCTTGTCGAGCACGTACCAGGTCAGGCGCACGAGGTGCCGCGGGCTCGCGCCCGCACAGGCCAGCAGGGCGGCGATATTGCGCAGCGCCTGGATCGCCTGCGGCGCGAAATCGTCGCTGTGGAAGCGCTCCTGGCCGTCCCAGCCGATCATCCCCGAAAGGTGGATCTGGCGCCCGCGGGTGGCGACGCCGTGGGCGTAGCCGCGCGGTCTCTTCCATCCGGCGGGCCATAGCGTTTGCAGGGCTGGCCCCTCGTCGGTCTTCATGGTCGTCACCGTCGTCCTGTTCATCGCGCCGCGGCCGACGCCTGGGCGTTCCGGCGCGCGTGATTCGCTTCGAGCTGGCCTTTCGCCGCGCGGTAGGTGCGCGGCCACTGCAATTCGGTGTAGCCGATGCGCGCCGCCTCGCTCAGCGTCCAGGCCGGGTTGGCCAGATGCGGCCGCGCGATCGCGCACAGGTCGGCGCGACCGGCGGCGATGATCGAGTTGACATGGTCGGCCTCGCTGATCGCCCCGACCGCGATCGTGGCGATGCCGGCCTCCTGGCGCACGCGGTCGGCGAACGGCGTCTGGAACATGCGGCCGTAGGTGATCTGCTCGCGCTTGCTGACCTGGCCCGACGAGCAGTCGATGAGGTCGGCGCCGGCGGCCTTGAAGGCGCGCGCGATCGCCACCGCATCGGCCGGCGTGATGCCGCCCTCGACCCAGTCGTGGGCCGAGATGCGCACGCTCATCGGCAGCGCCTGCGGCCAGGCGGCGCGCATCGCCTCGAAGACCTCGAGCGGGTAGCGCAGCCGGTTCGCCAGGCTGCCGCCGTAGGCGTCGCCGCGGTGGTTGGTCAGCGGCGAGATGAAGCTCGACAGCAGGTAGCCGTGCGCGCCATGCAGTTCGAGCCAGTCGAATCCCGCCGCCGCGGCGCGTCGCGTCGCGGCGACGAAATCGGCCTTCACGCGGTCCATGTCGGCGCGCGTCATCGCGCGCGAGACCTGGCTCTCGCCCTCCAGGTACTGCTGCGGCGAGGCGCTGATGAGCGGCCAGTTCGGCTCGCCGCCCGCGGGCGGCAGCGGCTTGTCGATGCCGTCCCAGGCGCGGCGCGTCGAGCCCTTGGCGCCCGCATGGCCGAGCTGGATCGCGATGCGCGCGTCGCTGTGCGCATGCACCCAGTCGACGATGCGCTGCCAGGCCGCGCCCTGCTCGTCGTTCCACAGCCCCGGGCAGCCCGGCGTGATGCGTGCATCGGGGCTGACGCAGGTCATCTCGACGAAGACGAGGCCGGCGCCGCCCAGCGCACGGGCGCCCAGGTGCACCAGGTGGTAGTCGCCGGCGATGCCGTCGACGGCCGCGTACTGCGCCATCGGCGAGACGACGACGCGGTTCTTCAGCGTCAGCGAGCGCACGGCGTAGGGCGTGAACATCGGCGGCACCGGCGGCAGCGCGGCGTCGCGCTGCAGCGGCGTGCGCGCGGCGAACCAGCGCTCGTAGCCCTCGAGCCAGGCCGGGTCGCGCAGGCGCAGGTTCTCGTGGCTGATGCGCTGGCTGCGCGTGAGCATCGAATACATGAACTGCTCGGGCTCGAGCGTATCGCAATAGCGCTGGCCGCAGACCTCGAACCATTCCATCGCGTTCCAGGCCGCGTTCTGCAATCGCAGCGTCTCGACGCTGCGCAGGGCCTGGTACTGCTGCAGCACCTCGGTCAGGTCCCGGTCGCCATGCGACTGGATCTGGCGCACGAGTTCGATCGCGTCCTCGATCGCCAGCTTGGTGCCCGAGCCGATCGCGAAATGCGCCGTATGCACGGCGTCGCCCATCAGCACGACATGGCTGCCATGGCGGTTCTTCAACCACCATCGGCTGCAGACGACGCGCTGGAAGTTCAGCCAGGCCGAGCCGCGCAGGTGGCGCGCGTTCGTCATCAGGCGCTCGCCCTGCAGGTTGTCGGCGAAGAGCCGCTCGCAGAAGGCTATCGACTGCTCGGAATCCGCCGCGTCGAGCCCATGCGCCAGCCACACCGATTCCGGGCATTCGACGATGAAGGTCGTGGTCTCGGCGTCGAACTTGTAGATATGCGCCTGGAACCAGCCATGCTCGGTCTTGCGGAAATCGAAGGTGAAGGCGTCGTAGAGCTTGCGCGTGCCGAGCCAGATGTAGCGGTTCGGGCGCGTGACGATGTCGGGTTCGAAGGCCTCGGCGTATCGGGTGCGGATCTTCGAATGGATGCCGTCGCTGGCGATCACGAGGTCGGCGTCGGCGTAGTCCTCGTCGGAGTCGACCTCCTGCTCGAACACGAGCTGCACGCCGAGTTGCTCGCAGCGCCGCTGCAGGATGTTGAGCAGGCGCTTGCGGCCGATGCCGACGAAGCCATGGCCGCCCGAGCGGATGACACGGCCCTTGATGCGCAGCTCGATGTCGTCCCAATGGTTGAACGCCTCCTCGATCAGCGCCGCGGTTTCGGCGTCCCACAGCCGCATGTTGTCCATCGTCGCATCGGAGAACACGACGCCCCAGCCGAACGTGTCGTAGGGGCGGTTGCGTTCGACGACGCTGATGTCGTGCCCGGGATCGAGCTGCTTCATCAGCAGCCCGAAATACAGGCCGGCGGGGCCGCCGCCGATGCAGACGATCTTCATGGCGATTCCTGCCCTGACCGCGACGGTCGCGGCGCCCGATGGTCGATTAGTTTACAACTGAAGCACTTGACACGGATCGATGCCGACCCCGGTGCTAACCCTGGGCTGGCAGAATCGGTCGGTCAGCGTCGAGGCCGAGGGCGCCGATGCCGTCTTTCCAACCCGAGGAGATGCCGTGAGCCGTGTCGAAGTCACCGAGAAGATCATCTGCGCCAAGGTCCGCCAGGGCCTGAAATGGGCCGACGTGGCACAGCGCGTCGGACTGAGCAAGGAATGGGTCACGACCGCCTGCCTGGGGCAGATGGCGCTGAGCGCGGCCCAGGCGGCCATCGTGGCCGAGATCTTCGGGCTCGACGACGAGGATCGGAAGTGGTTGATGGAAGTGCCGTACAAGGGATCGCTGCCGACGGCCGTGCCGACCGACCCGTTGATCTACCGCTTCCATGAACTCGTCAGCGTCTACGGCACGACGTTCAAGGAACTCATCCACGAGGAATTCGGCGACGGCATCATGTCGGCAATCGACTTCAAGATGGACCTGCAGCGCGAGCCGAACCCGGCCGGCGATCGCGTCTCGATCACGATGTCGGGCAAGTTCCTGCCGTACAAGACCTACTGACGCTTCTATGCAACGGAAGCGAGCCGCACGCAGACGACTCGAACCGGTCCGCGCCGCGTCGATGAAAAGGGCCTCGCGGACCCAGGATCAGCGCGGCCCGAACCCGCAACCACTCAGAACGTGACGAGGATGTCCTCGTTGCGCACGATGAACTGGCAGGCCAGCCGCCAGGGTGGCGGGATGTCGCGCGTCTCGGCGTCCTCGATCTGCTGGGCCGTGATCTTGCCCGCGTAGCGCAGCACCGTCTTCTCCTTCTCGGTCAGCGCGACGCCGGCCGGCGCGTTCTTCGACAGCACCGCCACCTGCAGCAGGCAGGAACCGCATTCGCCGTTCTGGCATTCGAAGTCCAGCGGCACCTTGTGTTCCTGCGCCACCTTGAGCAGCGTGTTCGTGTCGCCCGCGACGGCGTAGACCGTGAGGTCCTTCTTCATGCGCGGGGACGTGAATGTGACGTTGGCCATGATGTCAGCGGATGATGTCGTACGAGTAATCGGTCTTGCCCGGGACGATGGTGTTCGCGTCCAGCGTCTCGAAGAACTCGTCGAGCAGCATCGTCAGCAGCCACAGTCCACCGTTGTAGCCCCAGGTCGGGAAGCGGTGGTAATGGTGGCGGTCGAAGATCGGGAACACGAGGCGGATCAGCGGCACGCCGCAATCGCGTTCGAGATACTTGCCGTAGGTGTTGCCGATGAGGAAATCGACCGGCTCGGTGTGCAGCAGGCTGCGCAGGTGCCAGAGATCGCGCTTCGGGTAGACCTTGCAATCGCGCCCGTAAGGCGTGGCATCGAACACCTGTTGCATGCGCGCCGCCCATTCCTCGCCGCCGTTCGTCGCCAGCACATGGGCCGGCTCGGCACCGAGTTCGAGCAGGAAAGCGGCATAGCCGATCGTCTGGTCGGGGTCGCCGTAGATCGCGTAGCGCTTGCCGTGCAGATGGGCCTGGCTGTCGGCCATCGCGTCGACGAGCTGGCCGCGCTCCTTCTCGAGCAGCGCCGGCACCGGCTTGCCGGTGAGGCGTGACAGCGCCATGATGAATTCGTCCGTCCCCGCCACGCCCACCGGCGCGTTCAGTGCGACGACTTCCTGGCCCTTTTCGCGGATGTACTTGGTCGTCTTCTCGCAGCAGAACTCCTGGAAGACGATCGTCGCCTTGGCGTGCAGCGCCGCCTCGACCTGGGCCTTCGTGGTGCCGCCCTCGTACATGCGGAATTCGCCGTCGGTCGGTGTGTTCCAGACCTCGGACGGATCGCAGATGATGTTCACCTCGACACCGAAGGCGTCGAAGATGTGGCGCATCTCCTTCATGTTGCCGACGACGAAACCGTCGAAGCCGCCGATGAAGTTGATGCTGTCGTTGGGCACGCGCACCAGGGCCTCGGTCGTCTTGGCCTTGCCGTCCCAGAAATGCTGCAGCACGCCGAGCAGCGCGTTGTCATAGCCGGTGACATGGCTGCCGACGAAGGCCGGCGTGTGCGCGAAAGGCACGTCGAACTCGGCCGGCACGCTGCCCTTTTCCTTGCTCGTCTTGATGAAGGCGTTGAGGTCGTCGCCGATGACCTCGGCCATGCAGGTCGTGCTGACCGCGATCATGTCGGGCTTGTACAGGTTGTAGGCGTTGGCCAGGCCGTCGACCATGTTGTTGAGGCCGCCGAAGACGGCGGCGTCCTCGGTCATCGAAGAGCTGACGCAGGACGTCGGCTCCTTGAAGTGGCGGCTGAAGTGGCTGCGGTAATAGGCCACGCAGCCCTGCGAGCCGTGGACGAAGCTCAGCGTCTTGGCGAAGCCGTTGGCGACGAACACCGCACCCAGCGGCTGGCAGGCCTTGGCCGGGTTGACCGTCAGCGCCTCGCGGGCGAAGTTCTTGTTCCTGTAATCCAGCGTCTTCGTCCAATCGCGGATTTCCTCGATCCTGGCGTCGCTGTGGTTGAACTCGAACTGTTCCTTCTTGTCCGCGAAGAGCTTTCCTGATCAGCAAGATGCCTCAGCCATGCCGGTGACTGGCTCACTTGCTAAGCCACCCGCCGGCAACGATGGGTGGTCTCGACAGGAGGTCGACCATGGCGCAGAACAAGGCGCAGTACCACCGGGGGTTGTCTATGCCGGAGTTCTTCGTGGAGCACGGCTCTGCGGAGCAATGCGAGGCCCTGGTGCGCAGCTGGCGCTGGCCGGCTGGGTTCAGTTGCCCGCGGTGCCAATGCGGCTGGAATAGCGAGTTCCGCCGCGGCGGCCGGCTGTACTTTCAATGCATGGGCTGCCGCTACCAGGCCGCGCTTTCGCGCGCGACGGTGCTGCTGCGCGGCGAGAGCGGCACCGGCAAGGAGGCGATCGCGCGCGCCGTGCATTACCTGTCGCCGCGCAAGGACCAGCCGTTCATCAAGGTCAACTGCGCGGCGCTGACCGAATCGCTGCTCGAAAGCGAGCTCTTCGGCCACGAGAAGGGCGCCTTCACCGGCGCCGTCGGCGAGCGCAAGGGGCGCTTCGAACTGGCCCACAACGGCACGTTGTTCCTCGACGAGATCGGCGATGTCTCGCCCGGCTTCCAGGCCAAGCTGCTGCGCGTGCTGCAGGAGCGCGAGTTCGAGCGCGTCGGCGGCACGAAGCCGGTGAAGGTCGACGTGCGGCTGATCTGCGCCACCAACCGCGACCTCGAGAAGATGGTCCAGCGCGGCGAATACCGCGCCGACCTCTATTACCGCATCAACGTCGTCTCGATCTTCCTGCCGCCGCTGCGCGAGCGCCGCGCCGACATCCCGCCGCTCGTCACCCATTTCATCGAGCGCTACAACAAGGAGAACCGGCGCCGGCTGCAGGTCACGCCCGAGGCGATGGAGGTGCTGATGCATTGCTATTGGCCGGGCAATGTGCGCGAACTCGAGAACTGCATCGAGCGCACGGCGACGATGGTGCAGGGCGACGTGATCCGCGACCTCGCCTTCCCCTGCAAGCACAACCGCTGCCTGACGCAGACGCTGCATTTCATGGACAAGGCCGACGCCGTCGCGCCCGCGGCGCCGCAGGCAGCGCGCGCACCGCCCGCGCCCATGACGCCCGTCCCGGGGTCAGCACGCCCGGCCGGCGTCGTGCGCACCGGACCGACCGCGGGCGTCGAGGTGCCGGCCGTCGCCGACGACGAGCCTGACGGGAGCGACGAGCGCGGACGCCTGGTCTGGGCCCTCGAGCAATGCGGCTGGGTTCAGGCCAAGGCCGCGCGCATGCTGCGCGTGACGCCGCGCCAGCTCGGCTATGCGTTGCTCAAGCATGGTATCGAAGTACGCAAGTTCTGATAGGCGACGAATCCGAACCGGCCCGCCGGTCCGACCTTAAACTCGAGCTGCCCCCCATGAAAACCTCCGCCCGCAATCAATTCACCGGCACCATCGCCGCGCTCGAGATCGGCCCGGTGACGGCGCAGGCCACGTTGCGCCTGGACGGTGGCCAGACCATCACCGCAACCATGACGGCGGCGGCGGCGGCGCGCCTGCAGCTCGCTGTCGGCCAGCCTGCCGTCGCGCTCGTGAAGGCCTCGGCGATCGTCCTCGTGGCCGATTTCGGCGGCTACAGGCTGTCGGCGCGCAACCAGCTCGCCGGCACCATCGACCGCGTCGAGCGCGGCGCCGTCTCGTCGCTGATCGGCATCGCGCTGCCGGGCGGCGGCACCGTCACCGCCAGCGTGACCAACGACGCCGTCGATGCGCTCGGCCTCGAAGTCGGCCAGCCGACGACGGCGGTGTTCAAGGCCTATGCCGTGATGCTGGCGGTCCCCGGCTGACGCCATCGCGGGCCTCGTCCGCGGGCCCGGGCCCGCCGCGATGCAGATGCCCTTGCGCGTCGATGAGGATCCACGCCACGCCCTGGGCCGCCAGCCAGGCCGGCGCCCGCGCCTGCGCGAGCATCGCCACCGTCGTCAAGGCGCCGGCGGCCAGGCAGGCCGGCGCGATCACCGAGGCCGACTGCCAGCATCGCACGGGCCAGCCGCTGTGCGGGTCCAGGATATGGCAGTAGCGCCGGCCATCGGATACGAAATAGCGCTCGTAATCGCCGCTCGTGGCGAGCGCGCCATGGCCGAGTTCGATCGCGCAGGCGACTTCGCCGGCGCGGCGCGGATGCGCGATGCCCAGCCGCCAGGGCGCGCCGTCGGGCATCGGCCCCAGCAGGCGGATGTCGCCGCCCAGATTGACGTAGCCATGGTGCAGTCCGGCCTCGCGCAGCAGCGTCGCCGCGCGATCGGCCGCGTATTCCTTGCCGAAGCCGCCGAAATCCAGTTCCATCCCGGGCTCGGGCAGACGGATCGCCCGGCCGTCGAATTCGACCTTCGACCAGCCGACGAACGGCAGCAGGCGCGCGACCTCGGCCGGCGCCGGGCAGACCCCGGCCTTGAAATCCCAGGCGCGCCGCAGCACGCCCGAGGTGATGTCGAAGAGGCCGCCGCTTTCGCGGTGGAGCTGGTCGGCGAAGCGCAGCAGGTCGGCCGTCTCGCCATCCACCGCCTGCCGCTCGGGCCGGCCGGCGCCGGCGTTGATGCGGCCGACGACACTGTCCCCGCGATAGCGCGAATACTTGCGTTCGATGCGCGCGACCTCGGCCGCCGCCCGGCCCATCGCGCGCTGCACCGCGCCGGCTCCGACCTTCGGTCCCGCGACGCGGATCAGGCAGGGCGAGCCCATGGCGCGGAATTCGTGGACCCGATCGCGGCGCTCGGCCATGCTCAGAAGACGCGGCTGAGTCCCAGCTGCACGGTCGTGGCGTCGAAGGGATTGATCTGCGGCGAGCCGCTGCCGAGCGCCCAGTTGCTGCGCTGGTGGTAGAGCTCGACCTTGCCGTCGACGGTCCAGGCCGGGCTCATGCGCCAGGCGATCTTCAGGCTCCACGACAGCGCGCCGAACGCCGCCAAGCGCTGGTCGGCGCTGAAATAGGTGGGCGTGCCGACGGGGTTGGGGTAATGCACGGCCGGCGGATCGGCATAGAACGACGCGGCGGTCTGGGTGTAGTAGCGCAGCGCCGGCGTCACGTCGACATGCTCGAGCACCGGCATGACCCATGCGAGGTCGACCGTGTGGGCCTGGACGCCGTAGCTGTCGCGGTAATAGCGATAGCCGAATTTCAATGCGCTGTCGCCGGTCCAGTGGTTCCAGTGCAGTTGCAGGACGTTGGCGGTGCGGCGGTTCGGGCGCACATCGTCGAACTTGTACGGATCGTTGAGGTAGCCGCTGTCGCGCGTCGTCGTCCATTCGGCCTGGACCAGGTCGGTGGCATCCAGCGCCTGCGTCACGCCGAGCTGCAGCTCGACCGTGTGGCGTTTCTGATCGCGCACGATATGGGTCACCGGGTTGATGACATCCTGCGTCAACGCCAGCCCCGCATTCCAGGTCGTGTCCTGGTTGTCGCTGGCCAGGGTCGCATCGGCCGAGATCGCGTCCGACAGGAAATCATGCTCGGACGAATGGGCCAGGCCCAGGCTGTAGCCCTGGCGCGCGCCGTAATAGTGGAGCTTGGCGTCCTCGGCGACGCGCCGGTCGACGATCTGAGCCGCGCTGCGCATGTCGGAGTAGTAGCGCGGCGAGGCGCCCGACACATCGTCGACGGTGAGGGCGCCGTTCGCCGCCCAATGGCGGTTGATCGGAACCAGCGCATAGACCGACGGCGTCAAGATGCGCATGCGGTCGATGGTGTTGCTCGGCCCGCCGCCGCCACCGCCTCCACCGCCGCCGGAACTGGCCGACGAGATGGTCGCCAGCCCGCTGCCGCGGGCCAGGATCCGCCGCGTGTCCAGCCCCCCGCCGGCCCCGGCCACGACGGCGTTCGTGTTGCCGCCGTAGAGCCCCGTCTGGCTGTCCTGGTACTGCGTCATCTTGATCGACAGCAGGCCGTCGGTGGGCGCGTCCTCGGCCCATGCGGCGCCGGGCAGCACGCCGGGCAGCGCACAGGCCGCCAGCACGATGCTGCCGAGCAGCGCGCCGCGCGCCCGCTCCTCAGTTGCAGCCACAGCCACCGCCCCCGACGGCCGCGCCGCCCGTGGCCGCTTCGCGGCTGAAATAGGCGTGCGCCGAAAAGCGCGCCTCCAGGGGATCGGCATTCAGGCTCATTTGGGGCCGGGCGAGGTCGCCCTTCTGCCAGGGTTGAGGCGGCTGGATGCCGGCGCAGGCGCCGAGGCCGGCCAGCGCGAGGGCGGCGGCGAGGAGGAGGAGTCGGTTCTTCATGGTGGGCTTGCGCCGGCGCCCTGGGCCAGCGCGGTTCGGATGCGGTTTTCCATCGACGCCTCGTCCTCGACGTGAAAGCCGCGTTGCACGTAGAGCACCCGGCCCTGCGGCGAGATCAGCATCGAGGTCGGCATGCCTTGAATCCGGTAATCGCGCGGCGTGTCGCCGCGCTCGTCGAAGGCGACCGTGAACTGCGCCGGCATCGCGCGCAGGAAGCGGTAGGCGTCCTCGGCATGGGCGTCGACGTTGACGGCGATGATCTGCAGCCCTTGCGCGGCGTAGCGGCGCTGGAGCTCGTTCATCCACGGAAACGAGCGCTTGCAGGGCGCGCACCAGGAGGCCCAGAAGTCGAGGTAGACGAGCCGCCCGCGGGCCTGCGCGAGTTCGACGCGGCGGCTCATGCCGTCGAGCCGGAAGTCCGGCGCCTGGTCGCCCGCCTTGAGCGCGAACGCCGGGGCGCCGAGGCCCGCGCACAGCGCCAAGCCGCACAACCATCGGGATGCAGGGGAACGGCCGGCCCTGACGGGCCGCCGGTGGTCGGGCAGTGGGGTATCGATACGGTGACTCGCGCTTCGGCAGGGGGCCGGTGACCCGCATCCGACCGCAAGTCGCGGGCCATCCCGGTCCGCCCGGGTGCGACCGCGGGCGCGGGCCGGCGACTGCGCAAGACCCTGCGCAGCCGGGTGCCGGCGTGCGCCATCGATTGCGCGCTCGCCGCCCCGTCGGGCGCTTCGGGGCGTCGACGCGCGTCGCGCCCGCTGCTACGCTGTGGCCCGACCCGCCGAGAAGCCGCCGAGAAGCCGCCGAGAAGCCGCCGAGGAGCCGCCATGAGCCCGACCGCCGAACGCAAGCCGACCCGAGCCGCCCCGTCCCGCCCGCGCAAGCCGCCGCAGCGCCTGCTGCTGCTGGTGGCCACGCGCAAGGGCGCCTGGCTGTTCCACGGCGATGCGCGGCGCCAGGCCTGGCGCGCCGATGGCCCGCATTTCCTCGGCCACATGATCAGCCACCTGCAGCTCGACCCGCGCGACGGCCGCACCCTGCTCGCGGCGGCGAAGACCGGACATCTCGGGCCGACGATCTTCCGCTCGACCGATTTCGGCCGCCACTGGACCGAGGCGCAGCGCCCGCCGGCCTTTGCCCAGCCGGCCGACGCGTCGCTGCCGGCGCGCTCGGTCGACCACAGCTTCTGGCTCACGCCGGGTCATGCCGGCGAACGCGGCAGCTGGTGGGCCGGCACGTCGCCGCAGGGCCTGTTCCGCTCCGCCGACGGCGGCGCGAGCTGGGACCCGCTGGCCTCGGTGAACGACGACCCGCAGTTCCGGGCCTGGATGGGCACGGTGCAGGACGGCACGCCCGACGGGCCCAAGCTGCACTCGATCATCGTCGACCCGCGCGACGCGCAGCACCTGCTGTTCGGCATGTCGGGCGGCGGCGTGCATGAATCGCGCGACGGCGGCCGCAGCTGGACCACGCTGATCCGCGGCATGGAGGTGGTCGAGGGCTTCGATGCCGGCAACGTGAGCTTCCACGACCCGCATTGCCTGCGCCTGTGCCCGAGCCGGCCCGACCGCCTCTACCAGCAGAACCATTGCGGCATCTACCGCCTCGACCGCCCGGGCGACACCTGGCAGCGCATCGGACGCCGCATGCCCCGGCGCGTGGGCGACATCGGCTTCCCGATGGTCGTGCATCCGCGCGACGCCGACACGGCCTGGGTGTTCCCGATGGACGGCACGACCGTGTGGCCGCGCACCAGCCCGCAGGGCCGGCCCGCGGCCTATGTCACGCGCGACGGCGGACGCCGCTGGCGGCGCCTGGACCAGGGCCTGCCTGCCGAGCAGGCCTGGTGGACGGTCAAGCGCCAGGCGATGACGGTGGACACGCTGCGCGTGCCGGCGCTCTACCTCGGGACGACGAGCGGCGAGCTGTGGATAGGCCGCGACGAGGGCGAGCGCTGGTCCAACATCGTGCGCCACCTGCCCGAGATCTATGCCGTCGAAGTGGCCGCGCTCGATTGACGCGATGAAGCTGCTGATCACCGGCGCCCTGCGCTCGTACACCGGCGCCGCCGAGGTCGAGCTGGACCTCGGCGCCGGCGCCACGCTGGCGGCGATGTTCGACGCGCTCGAAAGCCGCTACCCCGGGCTGCGCTTTCGCGTCGTCGACGAACAACAGCGGCTGCGGCCGAACCTGCGCCTGTTCGTCGACGGCGTCGGCGTCAGGGATCTCGCGCATGGGCTGCGGCGCGATGCGGCGGTCGCGCTCGTGCTGGCCTTGAGCGGGGGCTGAGGGGCCGCGGCGTCGAACGCCCGCCATCGAGCCGCGGGTCGCCCGGGCCGGCCGGCCGCGTGAACGAATCGACGCCCGGCGCGCGCGCGGCCCCTGCCGGGCGCGGCGCGCCGCCGTCCCCGGGGCCACAATCGGCCACCGATTTCCCTCGCGGCCATGAACCCACTCTCTGCCATCAGCCTGAGCGGCATGCAGGCCGCCCAGGCCAGGCTCGCCACCGCGGCGAACAACGTCGCCAACCTGTCGACGGCCGGCTTCCGGCGCGCCCAGGTCACGCAAGGCACGGCCGCCGATGGCGGCGTGACGACGACGCTGAGCCCGGCCACCCCGACGGGCGCCGCGCCCGCGGCCGACCTCGTCGACCAGCTCGTCGCGAAGAACCAGTTCCTCGCCAACCTCGCCGTCTTCAAGACCGGCGATCAGATGACGGGCGCGCTGCTCGACGCGACGCGCTGAAGCCGGCGCGCGCCGTCCCGGTCGGCGCTCGCCGCACGGCATGCGGCGGGAGGCCGATCCCGGACGGCCCGGGCAGCGCCGGGGCCGCGTCGCCCCGGGCTCGGATCGCGGCGGCGGCGCTCAGTAATTCAGCAGGTTCCGGCGCACCTGCAGCAGGTGCTCGAAGGCGAGCGCCTTGGCCTGCGGCAGGTCGCGATCCTTGATCGCCTGCACCAGCGCCCGATGTTCCAACTGGTACTGGATGCGCCGCTCGGGCGTCACGCTGCGGCGCTTCAGCTGGCCCCATGCGCCCTGCGCGCGGACCTGGTTCATCAGCTTGAACACGCCGGCCACGAAGCCGTTGCGCGACGCATCGGCGATGACCTCGTGCAGGAGGCCGTCCCAATACTCGAACTCCTCGAGCGTGGCGGCCTGCTCGGCCTGGGCGCAGCACTCGTCCATGCGCGCGAAATCGCTCGCCGTCGCATGGCCGATCACCATCTCGATGATCGCGGGCTCGAACGCCAGCCGCGCCTCCATCAGCTGCGCCGGACTGGTCTGCGCCACCGGGTCCTCGCCCGCCAGCGCCCGCAGCGCCGCGGCCGCCTGCTCGGTCACATAGGTGCCGCTGCCGACGGTCTGGCGGATCAGCGCGCGCGCCTTCAACTCCTGCAGCACCTTGCGCACGCCCGCACGGCCGAGTCCGAACTGGGCGCTCAGCGCACGCTCGGTCGGCAGGCGGTCGCCGGCACGCCACTGCCCGGACCGCAGCTTGCCGATGATGTAGCCACGCAGCGTGGAGGCGGAAGTCACGATGGAAAGCGGGCGAGGCGCGCGTTGAAACCAAATGGTACCAATTCGAAGCTCGCCGGAAAAGTCACGAATCCAATCGAGATTTCCCCGATGGACGCTGCCGACGATCGAATTACCATGGTCGGCCGGCTCGAAATTGGTTGAGCCGGAAACCAATTTCGACCACCCACCCGGGAAGCCCGCTATGCGCATCGCAAGCTATGTCCATGGCGGCATGCACCGCGTCGGCATCGTGTCCGCCGATGGCGCGCAGGTAACCGCTTTCGAACTCGCACCGGACGCCGCGCTGCATGGCGCCCTGCCGCTCATCGAGGCCGCCGCCTGCGGCCTGCCGCTGCCGGCGCTGGCGACGCTGGCGACGCCGCTGACCTCGGTGCGCCTGATCGCACCGATCCCGCAGCCGCGCCGCAACCTCTGGTGCGTCGGGCGCAACTACCACGCCCACGCGCGCGAACTGGCCGGCTCGGTGTTCAAGGGGAACGCGGCCCAGGCCGTCGCCTGGCCGATCGTGTTCACCAAGGTGCCCGAGACGGTGGTCGGCCCGGCCGACGAGGTCCTCCTGCCCGGCGCCGAGGTCTCGGAGCAGATCGATTACGAGGCCGAGCTGGCCATCGTGATCGGCCGCGGCGGCAAGAACATCGGCAAGGCCGACTGGCGCGACCATGTCTACGGCTACACGATCGTCAACGACGTCACCGCGCGCGACGTGCAGATGCGCCACCAGCAATGGGACATGGGCAAGTCCTTCGACACCTTCTGCCCGATGGGCCCATGGATCGTCACGGCCGACGAGCTCGACGCGACCTGCACGCGCGTGCGCTGCTGGGTCAACGGCGAGCTGCGCCAGGACGCCAGCACCGCGGACCTGATCTTCGACCTGCCGACGCTGATCGAGACCGTCTCGCGCGGCATCACGCTGCTGCCGGGCGACGTGATCGCCACCGGCACGCCGGCCGGCGTCGGCATGGGCTTCGAGCCGCCGCGCTATCTCGCCGCCGGCGACCGGGTCCGCATCGAGATCGACGGGCTGGGGTCGATCGAGAACCGGTTCGCATGAATCCACGCCCGGCGAGCGCGCCGGCGACCACGACCGCGACCGCGACCGCGGCCACCCCCGATCCACCCACGAGAAGGTCCAGCCCATGAGCTTCGTTCGCTACGTCCGATCCGCGTTCCAGCTCCTGGGCGCCGCCGCGCTCGGCCTGGGCAGCGCCGCCGCGCAGGCCGGCGCCTACCCCGAGCGCGCGGTGACCATCGTCGTGCCCTTCGCCGCTGGCGGGCCGGCGGACATCTATGCGCGCTTCGTCGCCGCGCGGCTGCAGGACGAGTTCAAGCAGCCCTTCGTCGTCGACGACAAGCCGGGCGCGGGCTCGATCATCGGCACGAACGTCGTCGCGCAGTCGAAGCCGGACGGCTACACGCTGCTGATGATGTCGAACACGCACACCGTCAACGAGACGCTGATGCCCGACAAGCCGTTCCAGCTCATGCGCGACTTCGTCGGCATCGCGCCGATCAACGCCTCGGACCTGATGCTGGTGGTGCATCCGTCGGTGGCGGCCAGGACGCTGCCCGAACTGATCGCCTACGCGAAGGCGCATCCGGGGCAGCTCACCTTCGCCTCCTCCGGCATCGGCACGCCGTACCACATGGCCGGCGAGCTGTTCAAGCACATGGCCGGCATCGACATCCGCCACATCCCGTACAAGGGCAGCTCGGGCGCGCGCACCGACGTCATCGGCGGCCAGGTCGACATGATGTTCGACGCCGTGACGACGATGGCGCCGCTGGCCAAGGCGGGCAAGGTGCGCGCGCTGGCCACCAGCGGCCTCGAGCGCAACGCGATCACGCCCGACGTGCCGACGCTGAACGAGGCCGGCGTGCCGAAATACGAGGCGACGATCTGGCTCGGGCTCATGGCGCCGCGCGCCACGCCGCCGGCCATCGTCGAGGCGCTGAACGCGGCCGTGCGCCGCATCGTCGCCCGCCCCGACGTGCAGGCGCTGTGGCGCCAGCAGGGCGCGGTGCCGATGTCGATGGGCGTCGCCGACTTCGATCGCTACCTGCGCGCCGACATCGCCAAATGGGCCGCGATCGTCAAGCTCTCCGGGGCCAAGGCCCACTGAATCGTGGCCAGCGAGGTCCGCTTCACGCTGAACGGGCGCGCGGCGTCGGTGCGCGCCGACGACGCGCAGACCCTGCTCGATGCGCTGCGCGGCACGCTCGGGCTGCGCGGCACGCGCTGCGGCTGCGCACTGGGCCAGTGCGGCGCCTGCTGCGTGATCGTCGACGAGCGCGCCGTGACCTCGTGCGACCTGCCGCTCGAGGCCGTCGCCGGCCGCAGCGTCACCACCGTCGAGGGCCTGGGCACGCGCGCCGCGCCGCACCGGCTGCAGACCGCCTTCATCGAACTGCAGGCGCTGCAATGCGGCTACTGCACGAGCGGCATCCTGATGCGCGCGGCGGCGCTGCTCGAACGCGACCCGCACCCCGCCGAGGCCGACATCCGGGCCGCGCTCGCGCACCATCTGTGCCGCTGCGGCGTGCACGACCGCGTGCTGCGCGCGGTCAGGATGGCCGCGGCATGAGCGCCCGTGAGCGCGCCGGGCCGCTCCCAAGTGCTCATGCCGGAGCCCTTCAAGGGCGCCGGTAGCCCGGTGAGCGCGCCGCCGATCCCCGAGAGCCTGGCCAGGCACCCGCGACTGGGCCAGTGGCTGGGCCTGGATGCCGACGGCAGGATCCTGGCGCGCAGCGGCAAGGTCGACCTCGGCCAGGGCATCTCGCATGCGCTGCAGGGCCTCGTGG
This sequence comes from Burkholderiales bacterium, assembly GCA_018971105.1. Taxonomy (GTDB): domain Bacteria; phylum Pseudomonadota; class Gammaproteobacteria; order Burkholderiales; family Burkholderiaceae_C; genus Rubrivivax. Next base: position 359 of record JAGWVB010000058.1, on the reverse strand, counting down.
CCGAGGAACTGCAGGTCGACCCCGGGCAGGTGCGCATGGTCACGCCCAGCACCGCGACCAGCCCCGACGAGGGCATGACCTCGGGCAGCCTGTCGATCCAGCATTCCGGCACCGCGCTGCGCCATGCCGCGGCGCATCTGCGCGAGGCCTGCCGCGCTGCCTACGCGGCGCGCGCCGGCGTCGCCCCCGAGGTCGTCACGCTGGCGCGCGGCCGCTTCGCCGGCGGCGCCGCCGACGCGGCCTACGCCGATCTCGTCGATGCGGCGATGCTGGCGGCGGACATCGAGCCGCGCTGGCTCGCGCCGCGCGACGGGCGGCCGTCCGCGGCGCACGCCAGCCGCCGCGACGATGTCGCGTCC
>JAGWVB010000057.1 GCA_018971105.1 Burkholderiales bacterium | reverse complement strand
CGCTCGCGACGGCGGCGTCGACATCGGCCGCGCCGCCGCGCGCCGCGCGGCCGAGCGAGCGGCCGTCGACGGGCGAGCGGTTGTCGAAGGTGGCGCCGTCGGCGGCGTCGACGCGCCGGCCGTCGATGACGAGGCGGCCGTCGGGGCGCAGCGCGGCGGCGCGGGCATGCCAGTCGATTGCATCCATCGCGGAGACTCCCGGTTTCAGGCGCGCGCTGCCGCGGCCAGGTCGAGCAGGCGCTGGCGTTCCTGGCGCGCGATCCAGTAGCTGGCGATCGCCACGCCGGTGCCGACCACGGCCACCGTGACCGCGGCGACGACGTTCACGCTCGGGTTCAGCCCCAGCCGCGCGCGCGAGAAGATCACCAGCGGCAGCGTCGTCGATCCGGGGCCGGAGAGGAAGCTCGAGATCACGACATCGTCGAGCGAGATCGTGAACGTCAGCAGCCAGGCCGAGAGCAGGGCCTGCGAGATCATCGGCAGGGTCACGAGCCAGAACACCTGCGCCGGATGCGCGCCGAGGTCCATCGCCGCCTCCTCGAGCTGCGGGTTCAGGTCCTGCAGCCGCGCCTGCACGACGACGGTCGCGTAGGCCATGCCCATGAGCAGGTGGCCGAGCCAGATCGTCGCCATGCCGCGCTGCGGCACGCCGAAGGCGCGCTGCACGCTCACGAGCATCAGCAGCAGCGACAGCCCGATCACGACCTCGGGCATCACCAGCGGCGCGCTGACCATGCCGCTGAACAGCGTGCGGCCGGTGAAGCGCTTGTACTTGACGAGCACGAAGGCGCCCAGCGTGCCCAGCACGACCGAGCCGCAGGCGGTGAGCAGCGCGATGCGCAGGCTGAGCAGGAAGGCCGAGACCAGCTCGTCGTCGCGGGCCACCGCCGCGTACCACTTGAAGGTGAAGCCGCGCCAGACGTTGGGCAGGGGCGAATCGTTGAACGAGTAGACGACGAGCGCGACGATGGGCAGGAACAGGAAGCAGTAGCCCGCCGTGAGCCAGGCGCGGCCGAACCAGCGGTTGAACTGCGCCGCCCTCATCGCCGGGCCTCCTGCGCCTCGGCCCGGTATTTGTTGAACACCGCCAGCGGCACGATGATGAGCAGGATCATCACGACCGAGACGGTGGCGGCCATCGGCCAGTCGTTGTTCGAGAAGAACTCGTCCCAGATCACGCGCCCGATCATCAGGTTCTGCGGGCCGCCGAGCAGCTCGGGGATCACGTATTCGCCGATGCAGGGGATGAAGACGAGCATGGCGCCGGCGATGATCCCCGCCTTCGACAGCGGCACCGTGATGCGCCAGAACGCGACCCAGGGCGTCGCGCCGAGATCGGCCGCGGCCTCGAGCAGGCGCAGGTCCATCTTAGACAGCGTCGCGTACAGCGGCAGGATCATGAACGGCACGTAGTTGTAGACCATGCCCACCATGAGGGAGAACGAGGTGTTCATGAACAGCCCCGGGGTCGGGATCAGTCCGGCGGCGACGAGCAGGCGGTCGGCGCCCGTGGCGATGAGCGCGTCGGAGACGAGGCCGCCGGCGCCGAGCAGGCCCTTCCACGAATAGACGCGCAGCAGGAACGAGGTCCAGAACGGCAGCATCACCAGCATCAGCAGCGCCGGCTGCGCGCTGCTGCGCGCGCGCGCCATGAAGTAGGCGAAGGGGTAGCCGATGAACAGGCAGATCAGCGTCGTCAGCGCCGCGTAGCCCAGGCTGCTGAGGTAGGTGTGCAGGTACAGGCTGTCGTGGGCGAGGAAGGCGTAGGCCGAGACCTTGACCGCGAGCGTGATGATGCCGTCCTTGAAGCTCAGCACGTCGCGGAAGGCGACGCCCTGCATGTCGCTGATGCTGATCTTGCCGACGATCAGGAACGGCAGCAGGAAGAAGGCGAGCAGGAACAGATAGGGCAGGGCGATGACGAGGGTGCGGCCCCGGAACAGGCCGCGCCATTGCGCGCCGCCCGCGTTCATTGCGTCAGCACGACATGGGCCGAGCGCGACCAGTGCGCCCAGACCTCGTCGCCCCAGCTGTATTCCTCGTCGCGATGGCGCAGCACATTGGCGACGCTGACCTTGAGGGGCGCGCCGCTGGCCAGCACCAGGTGGTAGACCGTGAAGCTGCCGAAATAGGCGATCTCCTTGATCTGGCCGCGCGCGCTGTTGAAGGCGTCGTCGGGCGGGCGGCGCGCGAGGTGGATCTTCTCGGGCCGCAGCGCCACCGTCACCGCCATGCCGAGGCTGCCGGTGATGCCGTGGCCGACGTAATGGCGGCAGTCGGCGCAGTCGATCACGACATGGTCGGGCTCGTCGACGGCGAGCCGGCCTTCCATCAGGTTGACGTTGCCGATGAAGTCGGCGACGAAGCGCGAGGTCGGCGTCTCGTAGATGTCGCCCGGCGCGCCGACCTGCAGGAAACGGCCCTCGTTCATCACCGCCAGGCGCGAGGCCATCGTCATCGCCTCCTCCTGGTCGTGCGTGACCATGACGCAGGTGACGCCGACCTGCTCGATGATGTTGACGAGCTCGAGCTGGGTCTGCTCGCGCAGCTTCTTGTCGAGCGCGCCCAGCGGCTCGTCGAGCAGCAGCAGCTGCGGCTGGCGCGCGAGCGAGCGCGCCAGCGCGACGCGCTGCTGCTGGCCGCCCGAGAGCTGGTGCGGCCTGCGCTCGGCGTATTTCTCGAGCTGCACCAGCTTGAGCATGGCCTGCACGCGCGCGGCGATGGCGTCGCGCGGCTGGCCCTGGCGCTCGAGGCCGAAGGCGATGTTCTTCCACACCGTCAGGTGCGGGAACAGCGCGTAGCTCTGGAACATCATGTTCATCGGCCGCGCATAGGGCGGCAGCCCGGCGAGGTCGACACCGCCGAGCAAGATGCTGCCCGAGGTCGGGGTCTCGAAGCCGGCGAGCATGCGCAGCAGCGTGCTCTTGCCGCAGCCCGAGGGGCCGAGCAGCGCGAAGATCTCGCCCTGCGCGATGTCGACGCTGGCCTGGTCGACGGCCTTGTAGCCGTTGAACTCCTTGACGACGTTGCGGATCTGCAGGAACGCGGGGTCGGCGCTGGCCATGGTTCAGTAGCCGGTCTTGAAGGCGGTGAAGGTGCGGGTGGACAGGCGCCGCAGATCGGGCGTGATCGGCTCGTTGGGAACCATCCGCGCCAGGTCCTGGTGCGAGAGGAAGATCGTCGGGTCCTTGGCCACCGCCGGGTTGATGTAGGGCAGCGCGGCGGCGTTCGGGTTGGCGTAGAAGACCTTGTTCGTCAGCTCGGCGTCGACCTTGGGCTGCAGGATGTAGTTGATCCAGCGCAGTGCGTTGCGCGGATGCGGCGCATCGGCCGGGATCGCCATCACGTCGAAGAACAGCAGCGCGCCGGTATCCGGCACCAGGGCCTCGATGCGCGCGCCGGTGCCGCCCTCGATGGCGCGGCGGCGCGCGATGTTGATGTCGCCGGCAAAACCCATCACCAGGCACAGCGAGCCGTTGGCGAGGTCGTTGATGTAGCCCGAGCTGTCGAAGCGCCCGATGGCCGGGCGGATCGATTTCAGCAGCGCCGCCGCGGAGGCGTAATCGGCCGGGTCCTGGCTGAACGGCGGCCGCCCGAGATAGCGCAGCGCGGCGGGGATGACGTCGCCGGCCGAATCGAGCAGGCTCACGCCGCAGCGCTTGGCACGCAGGATGTACTCGGGCTTGAAGATCAGGTCCCAGGCGTTGGCCGGCAGCGGCAGGTCGCCCAGCGCCGCCTTGAGCTTGTCGACGTTGATGCCCACCGTCGTGTAGCCCCAGAGCCAGTCGACGACATACTGGTTGCCGGGGTCGAGCTGGGCGAGCGCGCCCTCGACGCCGGGGTCGAGGTACTTCAAGTTGGGCAGCGCCGACTTGTCGAGCTTGCGCAGCAGCCCGCCATCGAACATCAGCTTGGCCCATTGCGCCGACGGCACGATGATGTCGTAGCCGGTGCGCCCGGCCATCATCTTGGCCAGCAGCGTCTCGTTGCTGTCGAACACGTCGTAGCGCACCTTGATGCCGGTTGCCTGCTCGAAATCGGCGATCGTGTTCGGGCCGATGTAGTCGGACCAGTTGTAGATGTTGAGAACGGGCTCCTCCGCGGCCGGCGCGCCCGCCGCGGGCGGCTTGGGGCCGCAGGCACTAAGCCCGAGCAGCGCGGCGAGTCCGGCGAGGAGGAGCTTCCAGTTCATCGGTGGCGCGCCAGTCTAAGCGAGCCACCCGGCGCGGCGCGCGTCTTCGAGCGTCAGATCGAGGCAGCGTCGTATCAGCGCCACCATCTCGTCGACCTGCGCGCGCGTCATCACCAGCGGCGGCGCGACGATCATGCGGTCGCCGACGGCGCGCATGATCAGCCCCTGGGCGAAGCAGTGGCCGCGGCAGACCATGCCGATGCCGATCTCGGGCGCGAAGGGCGTGCCGCGCGCCTTGTCCCGCACCAGGCGCAGCGCGCCCATCAGGCCGCAGGTCTCGGCGCTGCCGACGAGCGGGTGATCGGCCAGCCGCGCGTAATGCGCCGCGAGGTAGGGGCCGACATCGTCGTGCACATGCTCGACGAGCCGGCGCTGCCGGATCAGATCGAGGTTGGCGAGCGCGACGGCGCAGGCCACCGGATGCCCCGAATAGGTGTATCCATGCTCGAACTCGCCGCCCTCGTCGATCAGCGCGCGCGCGACGCGCGCGCCGACCATCACCCCGCCCAGGGGGATGTAGCCGCTCGTCACGCCCTTGGCGAAGGTCATGAGGTCGGGTTGGTAGCCGAATGTCTCGCAGCCGAACCAGCGTCCGGTGCGGCCGAAGCCGCAGATCACCTCGTCGCTGACGAGCAGGATGTCGTGGCGGCGGCAGATGCGCTCGATCTCGGGCCAGTAGGTGGCCGGCGGGATGATGACGCCGCCGGCGCCCTGGATCGGCTCGCCGATGAAGGCGGCGACGCGGTCGGCGCCGATCTCCTCGATCTTCGCCTCCAGCCAGCGCGCGGCGACGAGGCCGAATTCGTCGCGCGCGAGACCCCGGCTCGGGCCGTCCTCGTGCGGCCGCCAGTACGGCTGGTCGATGTGCACGATGTCGGGGATCGGCAGCCCGCCCTGGGCATGCATGGCCGCCATGCCGCCGAGCGAGGCGCCGGCCATCGTCGAGCCGTGGTAGCCGTTGATGCGGCCGATGATGACCTTGCGCTGCGGGCGTCCGGCGATGTCCCAGTAGCGCCGCACCATGCGCACGATGGTGTCGTTGCCCTCGGAGCCCGAGCCGGCGAAGAAGACATGGTTGAAGGAGGGCGGCGTGACCTCGGCCAGGCGCTGCGCGAGCTCGATCGCCGGCGGCGTCGCGGTCTGGAAGAAGGCGTTGTAGAAGGGCAGCTGCTCGAGCTGGCGCGTCGCGGCGTCGATCAGCGTGCGCTGGCCGTAGCCGACGTTGACGCACCACAGGCCGCTCATCGCGTCGAGGATCTTCGCGCCCTCGCTGTCCCAGAGGTAGATGTCGTCGGCGCGCGTGACGATGCGCGAGCCCTGCTCGGCGAGGGCGCGGAAGTCGGTGAACGGATGCAGGAAATGCGCCGCGTCGGCGGCCTGCAGTCTTGCGGTGTCGTGGCGGGCTGTGTCGCGGTTGCTCATGGTCGGCCTCTCACTCACTCGATCAGACATGCAGCAGCAGGTGCTCGCGTTCCCAGGGCGAGATCACCTTCATGAACTCGGCGTACTCGATCTCCTTGACCTCGGTGTAGACGGTGATGAACGAGGCGCCCAGCACATGCGCGAGGTCGGTCTGGTCGCGCAGCAGCGTCAGCGCCTCGCCCAGGCTGCGCGGCAGCTGGAAATCGCCGAGGTAGGCGTCGCCGCGGCATTCGGGCGTCGGCTCGATCTTGTTCTTCAGTCCGAGGTAGCCGCAGGCCAGCGTCGCCGCCAGCGCCACATACGGGTTCGCATCGGCGCCGATGACGCGGTTCTCGACGCGCCGCGCCGCCGGCGGCGCGACCGGGCTGCGGATGCCGACGGTGCGGTTGTCGGTGCCCCACTGGATGTTGATCGGCGCCGCGTTCGAGCGCACGAGCCGGCGGTAGGAATTGACGTAGGGCGCGAACAGCGCCATCGCCGCCGGGATGTATTTCTGCAGCCCGCCGATGTACCAGTAGAACTCGCGGCTCGCGCTGCCGTCCGCGTTGCTGAACAGGTTGCTGCCGTCCTCGCGCACGATGCTCTGGTGGATGTGCATCGCGCTGCCCGGCTCGCCGGCGATCGGCTTGGCCATGAAGGTCGCGAACATGTCCTTGCGCATCGCCGCCTCGCGCACCGTGCGCTTGAACAGGAATACCTCGTCGGCCAGGCCGAGCGGCTTGGCATGGAAGAAGTTGATCTCCATCTGCCCCGCGCCGACCTCGTGGATCAGCGTGTCGACGTTGAGCTCCATCTTCTCGCAGTAGTCGTAGATCTCCTCGAACAGCGGGTCGAACTCGTTGACGGCGTCGATCGAATAGGCCTGGCGCGAGGTCTCGGCGCGGCCGCTGCGGCCGATCGGCGGCTTCAGCGGCATGTCGGGGTCGGTGTTGCGCGCGACGAGGTAGAACTCGAGCTCGGGCGCGACGATGGGCTGCCAGCCCTCGGCGTCGAAGAGGTCGCAGACGCGCCGCAGCACCGAGCGCGGCGCGAAGGGGATCAGGTTGCCGTCCTTGTCGAAGCAGTCGTGGATGACCTGCGCCGTCGGGTCGGTGGCCCAGGGCACGATGCGCACCGTCGACGGGTCGGGGCGCAGATGCATGTCGCGATCGGTCGGCGTGATGACGTCGTAGTACGGGCCTTCCTCGGGGAATTCGCCGGTCACGCCCATCGCCACGACGGCCTCGGGCAGCCGCATGCCGCGGTCCTCGGTGAACTTCTCGCGCGGCAGGATCTTGCCGCGCGCCACGCCAGTGAGGTCGGGGACGAGGCATTCGATCTCGGTCACGCGTTGCTGGTCGAGCCAATGCTCGAGATCGCTGAATGTGAATGGTTCTCTGACCATCATGGGACACCTGTGTCTTGTCGCAATCGGGGGGCCGCCCGCAGCGGGCGGCAGGGCGCGTTCAGTGGCTGCCGTGGCGTGGCAAGGGCACGCGGGCGCGATCGCGGAACAGGCGCAGCGCCTGGCCGAAGGCCTCGAACAGGCGCATCGAAACCGGGTTGGCCGTGGCCTGCCATTCCGGGTGCCATTGGACGGCGAGATTGAATCCCGGCGCGTCCGGCGCGGTATAGGCCTCGATCAAGCCGTCCGGCGCATGGCCCTCGGCGCGCAGACGCGGGGCCAGGCGGGCGACGCCCTGGCCGTGCAGCGAATTGACGCTGAATTCGCGCGTCCCGACGAGGCGCTCGAGCAGGCCGCCGGGCACCACGGCCACGCGGTGTGCCGGGCCGTACTGGACCTCGACGGGCGCCGCGTCGTCGTCGCGGTGGTCGAGCATGCCGGGCGTCTCGTGCACCGCCTGGTTCAGCGTGCCGCCGAGCGCGACGTTGACCTCCTGCGCGCCGCGACAGATCGCCAGCAGCGGCATGCCGCGGTCGAGCACCGACCGTACCAGCGGCAGCGTCCAGGCATCGCGCTCGCGGTCCAGCGGCAGCGCCGGGTCGTGGATGGCCTGGCCGTAGATCGACGCATCGATGTTCGACGGCGAGCCGGTCAGCAGCACGCCGTCGACCCCGTCGAGCAGTGTCTCGAGGTCGGCCGCGTCCAGCGGCGGCGCGATCAGCGGCAGCGCGCCGGCCAGCCGTACCGCGTCGACGTACTTGCGGCCGGCGATGTGGTGCGGATGGTGTCCGAGCATGCGCTGGCAGCTGGTGACGATGACGAGGGGTTTGCGTTCCATGGCTGGGCTTCACCCGAGCATATCGCGCAGCCGGTACCAGGCCATGCCGAGCACGAGTGCGGGCATGCGCAGCGCCGCGCCGCCGGGGAAGTCGCGATGCCGCAACCGCGCGAAGACGTCGAAGCGCGACGCGTCGCCGGCGATCGCCTCGGCGACGATGCGGCCGGCGAGCCCGGCCAGCGCCAGGCCATGGCCCGAGAAGCCCTGCAGGTAATAGACGTTGCGCGCCGCGCCGAGGCGGCCGAAATCGGGCGCCCGGTTCATCGAGATGTCGACATGGCCGCCCCAGGCGTACTCGATGCGCGCCTCGGCGAGCTGCGGGAAGCTCAGCCGCAGGCGCTGGCGCATGCTGCGCGCGACATCGACCGGCGCGCGGCCGCTGTAGCTGACGCGGCCGCCGTAGAGCAGCCGGTGGTCGGCCGTGGGGCGGAAATAGTCGAGCACGAAATTGGTGTCGCAGACCGCCGCGCGCGAAGGCACGAGCGCCGCGGCGCGCGCGGCGCCGAGCGGCTCGGTGCAGCCGATGTAGGTGCCGACCGGCATGATGCGGCCGGCGATGGCGGGCACGAGGTCGCCGAGGTAGACATTGCCGGCGAGCACGACCTGGCGCGCGCGCAGCGTCGCGCCGCCGCCGTGCAGCAAGGCCGGCTGGCCGGGGTCGAGCCGCTCGACTCTCGCGTTCTCGTGGATCTGCACGCCCGCGGCGGCGGCGGCGCGCGCCAGCCCGAGCGTGTACTTGAGGGGATGCAGATGGCCCGAGCGCGCATCGTGGATGCCGCCGTGGAAACGCGGGCTGGCGATCCAGCGCCCGACCTCGGCGGCATCGATGCGCGTCAGCGCATAGCCGTAGACCGACTCGATGCGATCGGCCCAGGCCGCCAGCGCCCGGGCCTTGCGCGCGCTGGTCGCCAGGCCGAGGAAGCCGTCCTGCCATTCGCAGTCGATCGCGTGCTCGGCGATGCGCCGGCGCAGCAGCTCGAGCGCCTCGATCGACATCGCCCAGACGCGGCGCGCGTCGTCGACGCCGAGCTGGGCCTCGATGACCTGCTGATCGCAGGCCAGGCCGTGGATCGCCTGGCCGCCATTGCGCCCGCTCGCGCCGCCGCCGACGCGGCCGGCCTCGAGCAGCCGCACGTCGAAGCCGCGCTGCGCCAGCTCGAGCGCCGCCGACAGCCCGGCGATGCCGCCGCCGACGACGGCGACGTCGCAGGCGGCGTCGGCGTCCAGCGCGGGCTGCGCCGGCGGCAGCGGCGCCGTCGCCGTGTAGTACGAATTCGCGGCGAGTCGGGCGTCGGTGACGGCCAGTCGCTGCACGTTCAGGCGGCTTTGCGGATCGCCGCGCGCAGCGTCTCGACGATGAAGCCGATCTGTTCGCGCTCGATGATCAGCGGCGGCGAGAGCGCGATGATGTCGCCCGTCGTGCGCACGAGCAGGCCGTTGTCCCAGCAGTCGAGAAAGGCGCGCCAGGCGCGCTGCGGCGGCCCGCCGGGCACCGGCGCGAGCTCGACGGCGCCGACGAGGCCGAGGTTGCGCACGTCGATGACGTTCGGTTCGCCGCGCAGCGTGTGCAGCGCGCGGCCGAATTCCTCCTGCAGCTCGGCGCCGCGCGTCAGCAGGCCTTCCTCGGCGTAGGTGTCGAGCGTGGCCAGCGCGGCCGCGCACGCCAGCGGATGCGCCGAATAGGTGTAGCCGTGGGCGAATTCGATCATCCGTTCGTCGCCCTGCATGAAGGCGTCGTGGATCGCGTTCTTCGCCAGCACCGCGCCCATCGGCACGCAGCCGTTGGTGATGCCCTTGGCCAGCGTCATCAGGTCGGGCGTGACGCCGAAGGTCTGGGCGCCGAAGGGCGCGCCGGTGCGGCCGAAGCCGGTGATGACCTCGTCGAAGATGAGGAGGATGCCGTGGCGGTCGCAGATCTCGCGCAGCCGCTGCAGGTAACCCACCGGCGGGACCAGCACGCCGGTGGAACCGGCCAGCGGCTCGACGATGACGGCGGCGATCGTCGACGCGTCGTGCAGCGCCACCAGGCGTTCGAGGTCGTCGGCGAGTTCGGCGCCATGCGCCGGCATGCCGAAGCTGAAGGCGTTGCGCGCCGGGTCGTGGGTGTGGCGCAGATGGTCGACGCCGCCGAGCAGGGTGCCGAACAGCTTGCGGTTGCCGACGATGCCGCCGACCGAGGTGCCGCCGAAATTCACGCCGTGGTAGCCGCGTTCGCGCCCGATCAGCCGCGTGCGCGCGCCGTCGCCGCGCACGCGGTGGTAGGCGAGCGCGATCTTCAGCGCCGTCTCCACCGCCTCGGATCCCGAGTTGGAGAAGAACACCTTGCCCATGCCCGCCGGCGCGATCGCCGCCAGGCGCGCGGCCAGTTCGAAGGCCTTCGGGTGGCCCATCTGGAAGGTCGGCGCGAAGTCGAGTTCGCCGGCCTGGTCGCGGATCGCCTGGACGATGCGCGGCCGCCCGTGGCCGGCGTTGACGCACCACAGCCCGGCCTGGCCGTCGAGGATCTGGCGGCCCTGGTCGTCCCAGTAGTACATGCCCTGGGCGCGCGTGATCAGGCGCGGCGCCTGCTTGAACTGGCGGTTCGCCGTGAAGGGCATCCAGAAGGCGTCGAGGGGCTGATTCACGGAGGGTCTCGCAGGCAGTTCGGCCGAACCCCAGTCTAGCCAGGGTGGCGCGCAATGGGGTTGCGCCTTGAGCCCGTAAGGTCCCGGGATTGCGCAATACAATTGCGTTGAACAGGTCTTCGACGGTGCATCGTGCGAATCAGGGACTCCTCACCACAACAGCGTGCCATGCTCGATGCACTCGACCGCAGCATCCTCGAGCAGCTCCAGGCCGACGGCCGGCTCAGCAACGTCGAGCTGGCGCAGCGCGTCCACCTCTCGCCCTCGGCCTGCCTGCGCCGCGTCAAGGCGCTCGAGGAGGCGGGGGTGATCGCCGGCTATGTGGCGCTGCTCGACGCGCGCGCGCTCGGCCGCCACGGCACCAGCTACACCATCGTGAACCTCGAGAGCACGCAGCCGGCGCGGCTCGAGGCCTTCGAGCAGGCGGTGCGCGACACGCCCGAGATCCTCGACTGCTTCTACGTCGCCGGGGCCAACGACTACCTGCTGCGCTTCGTCTACCGCGATGCCGAGGACCTCGAGCGCTTCCACGCCGAGGTGCTGTCGCGCCTGCCGGGCGTGCTGCGGTCGAACTCGATGCTGGTGCTGCGCCGGGTCAAGCAGACGACGGCGCTCGCGCTGTAGCGGGACCGCCCGCCACGCCGTCCCGGCGGCCGCCGGTGCGGCGGGATCAATGCGGCGCGCTGCGCTCCTCGGCGGCCTGCTGGATCGCTTCCTTCTGGCGCTTGGCCTCGGGGTAGATCAGCGACTCCTCGAGCGCGATATGGTCGTGATACAGGCGCGTGAACACCGGCAGCGCCGCGCGCAGCAGCACCGGGTCGTACCAGTTGTAGCCGTGGGCCACGGCCTCGATCTGCGGCGCGAGCTCGCGCCAGTCCTCCTCGATCCAGCCATGGTCCTGCTGCAGGCGGTGGATATGCGCCGTCAGCACCGGGTCGTTGCGCGCGAGCAGGAGCGGGAACACATGCACTTCCTCCTCGGCATGATGCTGGCGGCCCGGGCCGGCGAAGAAGCTCATGATCTCCTGCGCCGAGGCGCGCGCCGTGTCGTCCAGGCCCCGGTCGTCGAGATGCTGCAGCAGGCGCTCGAAGGCCTCGAGCATGCGCAGCGCCGCGAGGTGGGTGCGGTCGAGGCGCTCGAACTCGGGCAGCGGCGGTACCGGCGGACGTTGCGGACGGGCGGTGGCAGGGCTCTTCATGGGCACTCCTGAACGTTGCATCGATTGTTCGCGGCGACGTGGGGCGGCCTTTGCGCGGGATCAACAAAGGCGGGGCCGGACGCACCTTTCGCATCGTGTTGACGATTTCGTATTGTGGAATCTACGTAGTTGCGTTGCAGCAAAAATCCACCATCTGGGAAAATAGATTGCCACGATGTGGAACGATAGATCTAAGTTGTTGATTTTAAATAAATCAGTCTCATGTCTTATATAAGACATAAGTCCTTGCCGATTGCGCGCGAGCCGTTAACCTAGCGCTGTCGAATCTTCGTTTTCACCCTGCTTTCAAACCCTGGAGCGAACATGACCCAACTCACCCGTGAACAGCAAGCCGCCGCCCTCGAGAAGGACTGGGCCGAGAACCCGCGCTGGAAGGGCATCCAGCGCGGCTACTCGGCCGCCGACGTCGTGCGCCTGCGCGGCTCGCTGCAGATCGAGCACACGCTGGCCAAGCGCGGCGCCGAGAAGCTGTGGAACCTCGTCAACACCGAGCCCTTCGTCAACACGCTGGGCGCGCTCACCGGCAACCAGGCCATGCAGCAGGTCAAGGCCGGCCTGAAGGCGATCTACCTCAGCGGCTGGCAGGTGGCCGCCGACGCCAACGACAACGGCGAGATGTACCCGGACCAGAGCCTGTACTCGGTCGACTCGGTGCCCAAGGTCGTCAAGCGCATCAACGGCGCCTTCGCGCGCGCCGACCAGATCCAGTGGAGCGAGGGCAAGAACGACGTCGACTACTTCGCCCCCATCGTCGCCGATGCCGAGGCCGGCTTCGGTGGCGTGCTCAACGCCTTCGAGCTGATGAAGGCGATGATCGACGCCGGCGCCGCCGGCGTGCACTTCGAGGACCAGCTGGCCTCGGTGAAGAAGTGCGGCCACATGGGTGGCAAGGTCCTGGTGCCGACGCGCGACGCCGTCAGCAAGCTCGTCGCCGCGCGCTTGGCCGCCGACGTCATGGGCACGCCGACCGTGCTGCTGGCGCGCACCGACGCCGAGGCCGCCGACCTCGTGACGAGCGATGTCGACGCCAACGACAAGCCCTTCCTCACTGGCGAGCGCACCGTCGAAGGCTTCTTCAAGTCGAAGAACGGCCTCGAGCAGTCGATCAGCCGCGGCCTGGCCTACGCGCCCTACGCCGACATGATCTGGTGCGAGACCGGCAAGCCCGACCTGGCCTTCGCCAAGGCCTTCGCCGACGCGATCCACGCCAAGTTCCCGGGCAAGCTGCTGGCCTACAACTGCAGCCCGAGCTTCAACTGGAAGAAGAACCTCGACGACGCGACGATCGCCAAGTTCCAGCGCGAGCTCGGCGCCATGGGCTACAAGTTCCAGTTCATCACGCTGGCCGGCTTCCACAGCCTGAACTACGGCATGTTCGAGCTCGCCTACGGCTACGCCCGCAACAACATGAGCGCCTTCGTGGAACTGCAGGAGCGCGAGTTCGCGGCGGCCGAGAAGGGCTTCACGGCCGTCAAGCACCAGCGCGAGGTCGGCACCGGCTACTTCGACGCCGTGACGACGACGATCGAGGCGCAATCGTCGACCGCCGCCCTCAAGGGCTCGACCGAGGACGAGCAGTTCTTCGACGGAACGAATCACTAAGACCCCCCCCGAAGCGCCTGCGGCGCTCCCCCCCAGGGGGGCGACGCTGGCGGCCCGGCGGAGCCGGTTCCGCGGCGTCCGCTTGGAGGGCGCGGTGGTGCGCTGACTGTGGAGGCCCTTCGGGGCCTCTTTTCATTGCGGCGCGGACAAAAGAAAACCCGCCACGCGGGCGGGTTCGTCTGGGGTTGTGGGCTCTTACTTGAGCTTCACTTCCTTGTACAGCACATGCTTGCGCGCCTTGGGGTCGAATTTCAGGAATTCGAGCTTCTCGGGCGTGGTCTTCTTGTTCTTGCTCGTGGTGTAGAAGTGACCGGTGCCGGCACTCGACTCCAGCTTGATCTTCTCGCGTCCGCCTTTGCTGGCCATGTCTTGCTCCTAGAGGTTCAGATTTCGCCGCGGGCGCGCAGGTCGGCGACGACCTTCTCGATGCCCACCTTGTCGATCAAACGCAGCGCCGCGTTGCTGATGCGCAGGCGCACCCAGCGGTTCTCGGTTTCGAGCCAGAAACGGCGGTACTGCAGATTGGGCAGGAACCGACGCTTGGTCTTGTTGTTCGCATGCGAGACGTTGTTGCCCACCATCGGGCGCTTGCCGGTAACTTGACAGACGCGTGCCATGACGCTCTCCAGGGTTGGTTTGGCCGAACCGCGAGCCCCGAAACTACCGTCTGGCCGCGATATTCAGCAAAGCCGGCGATTCTAACCTGGATTTCAGCCCTCGAGCTGTTCCAGGTAGCGCTGCGCGTCCAGCGCCGCCATGCAGCCGGTGCCGGCGCTGGTGATCGCCTGGCGGTAGACATGGTCCTGCACGTCGCCGGCGGCGAAGATGCCGGGAATGCTGGTCGCCGTCGCCATGCCCTCGAGACCGGTGCGCGTCACGATGTAGCCGTCCTTCATCTCGAGCTGGCCCTGGAACAGCTCGGTGTTGGGCTGGTGGCCGATGGCGATGAAGCAGCCCTTGACGGCGAGCTCGCGCGTCGCGCCGTCCTTGGTGCTGCGCAGGCGCACGCCGGTGACGCCGCCGTCGTCGCCCAGCACCTCGTCGAGCGTGTTCCACAGGTGCAGCTCCATGGTGCCGGCGTCGACCTTGGCCTTGACCTTGTCGACGAGGATGGGCTCGGCGCGGAACTTGTCGCGGCGGTGGATCAGGTGCACCTTGCTCGCGATGTTCGACAGGTACAGCGCCTCCTCGACCGCGGTGTTGCCGCCGCCGACGACGCAGACGACGTCGCCGCGGTAGAAGAAGCCGTCGCAGGTCGCGCAGCCGCTCACGCCCTTGCCCATGAACGACTGCTCGCTCGGCAGGCCGAGGTATTTCGCGCTTGCGCCGGTGGCGATGATCAGCGCGTCGCAGGTGTAGCTGCCCGAGTCGCCGGTGAGCGTGAACGGGCGCCGGCTGAAGTCGACGCGGTTGATGTGATCGAAGACGATGGCCGTCTCGAAGCGCTCGGCATGCTGCTGGAAGCGCTGCATCAGCTCCGGGCCCTGGACGCCGGCGACATCGGCGGGCCAGTTGTCGACCTCGGTCGTCGTCATCAGCTGGCCGCCCTGGGCGATGCCGGTGATCAGCGTCGGCTTGAGGTTGGCGCGTGCGGCGTAGATCGCGGCGCTGTAGCCGGCCGGTCCGGAGCCGAGGATGAGGACACGGGCATGGGTCGTGGATGAGTTCATGGCTGGGCTTTGGAGGGTGGACTCGGCCGGCGCGCGTCGCGCCTGGCCGACGGACAGGCGCAGATCGGGGCGAGACGGGCTTGTTACAAGCCCGGTAGTCGGCACAATAGGGCCGATTCTTGCAGACGGCGCCCGTTCACGGCTCGCGGTGCAAGCGGCAGCAAACCAAGAGGAGCGAGTTCGATGTCGATGCTGTCCAACCTGGACCTGATCCGCCGCGTCCCCCTGTTCTCGATGCTCAGTGCCGAACACGCGCAGTCGATCGCCGACAGCGTCGTCAAGCGGCGCTTCCGCCGTGGCGAGCTGGTGGTCGAGCAGGGGCGCAAGAGCAATGCGCTGTTCATCCTGCTCAACGGCCGCGCGCGCGTGCTGACGGCCGACACGCGCGGGCGGGAAGTCATCCTCGCGGTGCTCGAGTCGGGCGACTATGTCGGCGAGATGAGCCTGATCGACGGCGAGCCGCATTCGGCCACCGTGCGCGCCGAGATCCAGACCGACATGCTGGTGCTGGCGCGCGCCGATTTCGCGCGCTGCCTGCCCGAGGGCTCGTCGCTGGCCTACGGCATCCTGCGCGGCCTCGTGCGCCGGCTGCGCAACGCCGACCGCCAGATCGAATCGCTGGCCCTGCTCGACGTCTACGGCCGCGTCGCGCGCACGCTGCTCGACATGGCCGAGGATGTCGACGGCACGAAGATCATCCGCCACAAGGTCAGCCGCCAGGACATGGCCAAGGTCGTCGGCGCCTCGCGCGAGATGGTCAGCCGCGTGATGAAGGATCTCGAGGAACGCGGCGTCATCGAGACGCAGGAGAACGGGTCGGTGGTGATCAAGGAGCGCCTGCCGCAGGACTGAGGGCCGCGGCTCCAGCTCGCCCTGCGGCGAGCTGGACGGCCCGAAGGTCCGAAGTGTCCCCGGTTCGGGCTGAGGGCCGAGGGGCGCAGGCCGGGCTTCGGCCACAATCGCCTGCATGAGTTTTCCGCTCGGTTCCATGCGCGGCGAAGGCGCCGCTGCCGCGCCGCTGTCCGTGCCACGCTGGCGCCAGCAGGCGCTGCTGCTGGCCGGCGCCATCGCCTGGCTGCTGTTCGTCATCGCGATGGCCACGCATCAGGCCTCCGATGCGGCCTTCACGACCTCGGGCAACGGTGATCCGGTCGCCAACAAGGTCGGCGTGCTCGGCGCGCGCGTCTCCGACATGGCGCTGTTCCTGTTCGGCTGGTCGGCCTGGTGGCTCGTGCCGGTGGGGCTGCGCGCCTGGCTCGCCGCGCTGGCGCTGGCGCTGCGGCGCAACCAGCCGGCGCCGCCGGCGACCGAGGCGGCGCCGGCGCATCCGCGCTGGCTCTTCTGGGCCGGCCTCGCGGCACTGCTGGCGGCGAGCTGCGCGCTCGAGTGGACGCGGCTGTACCGCTGGGACGCGGGGCTGCCCGGCCATGCCGGCGGCGTGCTCGGCTACACGCTCGGGCCGCTGTCGATGCGCTGGCTCGGCTTCGCCGGCTCGGGCGTGCTGTGGATCGCGATGCTGGTCGTCGGCTCGGCGCTGGCGCTGCGCTTCTCCTGGCTGCATTGCGCCGACTGGATCGGCGAGCGCCTCGACCGCCTGCGCGTGATCCACCACGACAAGCGCGAGGCCGAGGAGGACCGGCGCCTGGGCGAGCTCGCCGCGCGCGAGCGCGAGCAGGTCGTCGAGGAGCAGCGCCACGAGGTGCAGGAACATGTCCCGGTGGTGATCGCGCCGACGCCGCCGCTCGACCTGCCGCCGTCGCCGCGCGTGGCCAAGGAACGCCAGAAGCCGCTCTTCGCCGAGCTCGTCGATACCAAGTTGCCGCAGGTCGACCTGCTCGACGCCGCGGCCGTGAACCGCCCCGAGTCGGTCACGCCCGAGTCGATCGAGATGACCTCGCGCCTGATCGAGAAGAAGCTCAAGGACTTCGGCGTCGAGGTCCATGTCGTCGCCGCGTCGCCCGGTCCGGTGATCACGCGCTACGAGATCGAGCCGGCCACCGGCGTCAAGGGCGCGCAGGTCGTGAACCTCGCGCGCGACCTCGCGCGCTCGCTCTCGCTCGTCAGCATCCGCGTCGTCGAGGTGATCCCGGGCAAGAACTACATGGCGCTCGAGCTGCCGAACGCGCGCCGCCAGACGATCAAGCTCTCCGAGATCCTCGGCAGCGAGGTCTACAACGACTCGGCGTCGATGCTGACGATGGGGCTGGGCAAGGACATCGTCGGCAAGCCCGTCGTCGCCGACCTGGCGAAGATGCCGCATTGCCTGGTCGCCGGCACCACCGGTTCGGGCAAGAGCGTGGGCATCAACGCGATGATCCTGAGCCTGCTCTACAAGGCCGAGGCGCGCGACGTGCGGCTGATCCTCATCGACCCCAAGATGCTCGAGATGAGCGTCTACGAGGGCATCCCGCACCTGCTCGCGCCCGTCGTCACCGACATGAAGCAGGCCGCCAATGCGCTGAACTGGTGCGTCGGCGAGATGGAGCGGCGCTACAAGCTGATGAGCAAGCTCGGCGTGCGCAACCTCGCCGGCTACAACAAGAAGATCGACGAGGCGGCCGAGCGCGGCGCCAGGCTGCCCAACCCCTTCAGCCTGACGCCGCAGGCGCCCGAGCCGCTGGAGCGCTTGCCGCATGTCGTCGTCGTCATCGACGAGCTGGCCGACCTGATGATGGTCGTCGGCAAGAAGATCGAGGAGCTGATCGCGCGCCTGGCGCAGAAGGCGCGCGCCGCCGGCATCCACCTCATCCTGGCGACGCAGCGGCCCAGCGTCGACGTCATCACCGGCCTCATCAAGGCCAACATCCCGACGCGGCTGAGCTTCCAGGTCAGCAGCAAGATCGACAGCCGCACCATCCTCGACCAGATGGGCGCCGAGGCGCTGCTCGGCCAGGGCGACATGCTCTACCTCGCGCCCGGCACCGGGCTGCCGGTGCGCGTGCACGGCGCCTTTGTCAGCGACGAGGAGGTGCACCGCGTTGTGGAGTATCTGCGCACCCAGGGAGAACCGAATTACATCGAAGGCATCCTCGAAGGCGGCGTCCTCGACGCCGACGCGCCGGCCGCTGACGGCGCGGCCGCGGGCGGCGGCGGCGGCGAAGCCGACGCGCTCTACGACCAGGCCGTCGAGGTCGTGCTGCAGCACCGGCGCGCGTCGATCTCGCTCGTCCAGCGCCACCTGCGCATCGGCTACAACCGGGCCGCGCGGCTGCTCGAGCAGATGGAGCAGTCGGGGCTGGTCTCGGCGATGGGCCACAACGGCAATCGCGACATCATCGTCCCCAAACGCGACGAATAAGGGCCCCCATGCGGCGTAGATTCCTGATCCGGGCGGCGCTGGCCGCGCTTCCCCTGTTCGCAGCCGCCGGCGCGGTGCTGGTGCCCGGCGTGGCGCGGGCCGATGCCGTCGAGCAGCTGCGCGCCTTCGTGCACGACGTGAAGACCGGACGCGCCGCGTTCACCCAGGTCGTGACCTCGACCGACGGCGCCAAGCGCAAGACCTCGAGCGGCGAGTTCGAGTTCATGCGCCCGAACCGCTTCCGCTTCGAGTACCGCAAGCCCTTCGAGCAGCTCATCGTCGCCGACGGCAGCAAGGTCTGGATCTACGACGCCGACCTCAACCAGGTCAGTTCGCGGCGCATCGGCCAGGCGCTGGGGTCGACGCCGGCGGCGCTGCTCGCCGGCGGCTCGCTCGACGCCGATTTCGATCTCGGCGACCAGCCCGACGAGGGCGGATTGAGCTGGGTGCTGGCCACGCCCAAGGCCAAGGACGGGCCGTTCAAGGCTATGCGCATCGGCTTCAAGGGCGCCGTGCCGGTCGTGGTCGAGATCGTCGACAGCTTCGGCCAGCGCTCGCGGCTGACCTTCAGCGGCTTCGAGTCGAATCCGGCGCTCGACGCGGCACGCTTCGAATACCACCCGCCGGCGGGCGCCGACGTCGTCGAGCAGTAGCGGCGTGCGCCGCGCCCGGCGCGTCAGTCGACGGCCGAGGCGATCAGCACCGCATTCGTGCCGCCGAAGGCGAAGGAATTGCTCATCGCGTGGCGCAGTGCCGGCAGCTCGCGCGCGCTGCCGCGCACGAGGTCGATCTCGAAAGCCGGGTCGACGCGCGCGACGGCGCCGGTCGGCGGCGCCAGCCGCCGCTCCAGCGCGCGCAGCGTGGCCACCAGTTCGAGCGCGCCCCCGGCGCCCAGCAGATGGCCGACGACGGCCTTGGTGCCGCTCACGGCCGGGGCCGCGGCGCCGGCCTGCAGCGGGCCGAACAGGCGGCGCAGCGATGCCGCCTCGGCCGCATCGCCGGCCTGGGTCGCCGTGCCATGGGCGTTGACATGGCCGATGTCGGCGGCGACGAGGCCGGCGTCGCGCAGCGCCTCGGCCATCGCCCGTTGCTGGCCCTCGGGGTCGGGCTGGGTGATGTGGCGTGCGTCACAGTTCGTCGCATACCCGGCCAGCCGGCTGTGCCAGCGTGCGCCCCGCGCGCGCGCATGGGCGGCCGATTCGAGCACCAGCGCCGCCGCGCCCTCGCCGAGCGCGAAGCCGTTGCGGTCGGCCGCGAAGGGTCGGCAGGCCGCCTCGGCGCCGCCGCCACCGGCGGCCACCGGTGCCAGCACGCGCATCGCCTGCCAGGCGAGCACCACCCCGGGGGAGATCAGGGCCTCGCTGCCGCCGACGATGGCGACATCGACCCGGCCTTCGCGCACGGCGCGCATGCCCTCGCCGATGGCCACCGCGGCCGAGGCGCAGGCGCAGGCGTAGCCCAGCGCCGCGGCGCGCGCGCCCCAGCGCAGCGCCAGTTCGGCCAGCGGCGCGTTGGGCATGCCGGTGACGACGCTGGTGGGCCGCATGCGGCGGTGGTCGGCGTAGAGCGCGCGGCAGTTGGCGTCGAAGGT
>JAGWVB010000343.1 GCA_018971105.1 Burkholderiales bacterium | reverse complement strand
CGCGACGCCCAGGCCTTCGAGATCGACCCCGCGCCCCGCGACGCGCACGCGACGGCAGCGCCGGTCGCGCCCGCCAGGCCCGGCGCCGCGCCGGCGGCAACGGTGGCGCCGCTGCTGCGCGCCGAGGACCTCTCGCTGCTCTACGACGGCGGGCGCACGCGCGCGCTCGACCGCGTGACGTTCGAGCTCCGGGCGCAGGAATTCGTCGCCATCACCGGCCCCAGCGGCTGCGGCAAGTCCAGCCTGCTCAACCTCGTCGGCGCGCTCGACGCGCCCAGCCACGGGCGCCTGTTCCTCGGCGCCGATCGCTATCCCGAACTCCGCGCCGCGGCCGCGTTCAGGCGACGCCATTTCGGCTACATCTTCCAGGCCTTCCACCTGCTGCCGACGCTGACGGCGCTGGACAACGTGCTCGTCGCCGCGGCGGGCGCCGGCGGCGAGACCGCCGGCGCGCTGCGCGGCCGCGCGCGGGCGCTGCTGGCCCATCTCGGGCTGCTCGGCCACGAGAACCGCCATCCGGCGCAGATGTCGGGCGGCGAGCGCCAGCGCGTGGCGATCGCGCGCGCGCTCATCAACCGGCCCGCCGTGCTGCTGGCCGACGAACCGACCGGCAGCCTGGACAGCGCGAGCGCGATGCAGGTGCTCGACCTCATCGACGCGATCCGGCTGCGCGACGGCCTGACCGTCGTGCTCGTCACGCACGACCACCAGGTCTCGCGCCGCGCCGACCGCGTGCTGCGCATGCGCGACGGCAAGATCTTCTGGTGACGCCGATGAACCTGCTCGAGCTGGCCCTCAACAACCTGCGCCGGCGCCCCGGGCGCTCGGTGCTGACGGTGGCCGCGATCGCGCTCGGCATCAGCGCCGTCGTCGCCCTCACCGGCATCGCCTGGGGCTTCGAGGCGAGCTGGCAGCAGGCCAACGACGACCGCGGCACCGACCTCATCGTGACGCGCGGCGGCAGCGAGAACGCGATGCCCGCCGCCTTCGCCGGCGAGCCCTGGGCCACGCGGCTGCAGGCCCTGCCCCATGTGCGCGCGGTGGCCGGCCTGCTGAGCGAGATGCTGGGCGTCGACGACGGCGGCCCGCCGGTGTTCGTCTTCGGCTGGCAGCGCGGCAGCTACCTGTGGTCGCACCTGCAGCTCGTCGACGGCCGCTGGCCCGAGGCCCGCAACGACGCCGGCGATGCGCCGGCCGACGAGGTCGTCATCGGCACCATCGCCGCCGATCTGCTGCACAAGGGCACGAGCGACGCGATCGAGATCGAGGGCCGCTCGCTGCGCATCGTCGGCACCTTCGAGAGCCCGGCGGTGGTCGAGAACGGCGCCCTCGTCATGAACCTGGACCTGATGCAGCGCCTGACCGACAAGCCCGGCAAGGTCAACGTGCTGAACCTCAAGCTCGACCGCGGCGCCGGCGCGGCCGATCTGGCGGCGATCCGGCGCGAGGTGGGCGCGACGATGCCGGGCTTCATCGCCATCACCTCGGGCGAACTGGTGCGGCGCAACGCGATCGTGCGCATCGCCAAGGCCATGAGCCGGGCGACGACGCTGATCGCCAGCCTCGTCGCGGCGCTCGTGGTCTTCAACTCGATGCTGATGAGCGTGCACGAGCGCACGCGCGAGATCGGCCTGCTGCAGGCGCTGGGCTGGGCACGGCGGCGCGTCGTCGGCCTCATCGTCGCCGAGGCGACGCTGCTCGCGCTGGCCGGCGGCATCGCCGGCATCGCGCTGGGCATCGGCGCCACCATCGGGCTCGAGCACATGGACCTGATGCGGGGCAAGATCGACGCCGTCTACCCGGCGGCCTTCTATGCCGGCGTCGCCGCGCTGTGCGTGCTGATCGGCATCGGCGGCGGCCTCGCGCCGGCGCTGAAGGCGGCGCGCATGCGGCCCGCCGCGGCCCTGCGGCGCGAATGCTGACGCTGGCCGCGACGGCGCTGGCCATCGCCCGGGCCGCGGCCGCGTCCGACGCCCGCGCCCTGGCCGCGGCGATGAAGCAGGCGCTGCGCTCCGACGGTTTCGAGCTGCGCGTGGCGCTGCGCGACCCGGCCGATGCCGCGGCCACGCCGGCGCGCGTGGCCATCGTCGGCGAGTTCGACGCGCAGCGGCGCCGCGTCGCGCTGTGCGGCATCGCGCCGGCCACGATCGCCGGGCGGCGCTACCGCGCCGAGCTCGGCGCCGACGGCCGCGTGCGCATGCTCGAACCCGCCGGCGCCGACGCGCAGGCGCCGCTGTACGCCAGCGCGCTCGTCGCCTGGGACCTGCTCGGCGCCTGGTGGGACTGGCCGCAGCAGCGCCTCGGCGGCAGCGACCGCGCGCGCGGCCACGCCTGCCGCTGGCTGCGGTCGCGCCGCGCCACGGCCGGCGCCGTGACCGAGGTCGACAGCTGCATCGACGCCGCGCGCGGCCTGGCGCTGAATTCGAGCCTGTGGCTGTCGAGCCTGCTCGAGGCGACGAGCTTCGTCACGCCGGTGCTGGAACGCTATTTCGTGCGCACCGTCGCGCGCCTGGCGCTGGCGGTCGACCCCGCCGATGCCCAGGCGCGCGCCCGCGCGCGCGCCTTCGTGCTCGAGGAAGCGCGCCATGCCGCGGCGCACCAGCGCTTCAACCGCGCCCTCCTCGCCTACCTCGGCTCTGCGCCGCCGGGGCTGGCCTGGATCCGGCGCCTGGCCGATGCGGCCGAACGCCGCCTCGACCTCACGCTGCGGCTGGCCACGGTCGAGGTCATGGAGCGCGCCGCCGCCGGCATCGCGCGGCGCTACCTCGCGCGCGCACCCGGCTGGCGCTTCGGCTGCGACTACGCCCGCCACCTCTTCGCCCAGCATGCGCGCGAGGAACTCGGCCACGCCGAGATCATCGCCGGCCTGCAGCCCGGCGCCGGCCGCGGCGGCACGCGCTGGCTCGTCGCGCCGCTGCTGGGCGCCGCGATACTCGCCTATCTCGCGCTCGCCGTGCCCTGGATCGCGGCGCGCAAGCTCGGCCACCCGCGACTCCCGATCGACCCCCGATGATGACTCGACACCCCTGGCTCCGACTCCTCGGCATCCTCCTGCTCGCCGGCTGTGCCGCGGCGCCGCCGCCGCCGGCAGCGCCGACCGCGGCCACCCAGGCGCGGCCGCTGGCGGCAACCTATGCCGAGCTGGCGCGCGGCGGCGGCCGCGTGATGCGGCTGCTGCCGGCCGAGTCGAGCGTGCGCATCCTCGTCTTCCGGGCCGGCCGCGCCGCGCGCCTGGGCCACAACCATGTGCTGACGGCGCCGCGCTTCACGGGCTATTTCTACAGCCCCGACGGCGGCGCGGCGCACGCGACCTTCGATCTCGAGTTCAGGCTCGACGAGCTGCGCATCGACGACCCGGCGCAGCGCGCCGCGCTCGGCAGCGGCTGGGCGAGCGTGCTGTCCGAGGCGATGATCCAGGGCACGCGCGAGCACATGCTGGGCGCGTCGAACATGGACGCTCAGCACTATCCCTATGTGCGCGTGCATGCGCTCGAGATCAGCGGCGAGGCGCCGCATTTCGCGGCCCGCGTCGCGATCGAGATGCACGGACAGGTGCGCGAGTTCTGGGTGCCGCTGCAGGTGACGGGACTGCCCGCGCGCCTCGAGGTCCGAGGCAGCGTCGTGCTGCGCCAGACCGATTTCGGTGTCCAGCCCTATTCGGTCGGCGCCGGTCTGCTGGCGGTGCAGGACGCGGTGCTCGTCGAGTTCAGGCTCGTCGCGCATTGAGCGCGGCGGCGGCGCGC